>DATFJP010000239.1:0-8311 GCA_035269105.1 Desulfuromonadales bacterium | reverse complement strand
ATTGGCCATAATAAGGTCGAGGGTAGCTTAATGCAAGGCTTTGTTTGAAGCTGGGCGGTGGTCGCAGGGCGCGGCCTGCCGCGCCCGGGCAGGGTGATTCAACGGCTGGGCACTGACGGTTTTCGTCAATCTGTGGGCACGAAGTGACTTGACCGGAAACTCAATAAACCTGCCAGCTGATTTCGACAGGGGTTTAGTTATTTTTAACTTGAATTTCCGACCTTTTTTGTGAAGAATGTCAGGTGTATACAATTTTGACCTGCCTCTGCAGGTCGACTGTGCGCCAAGAGCGTTGTTTGTTTTCAAGTTGCATTTTTGGTGTTTTGACGTTCCGGTCCAAGCCTATTCTGGCCGGATGGGTTTACTGACGGCAGACAAAGCGTGTTTTTTATAACGGCTTTGCAAATGCTCTGAAATATATTATAAATAAATCTGACTGTTGTGTCCAAGGGCGCCCCTGGGTATCTGGATTTTGGCTGAGCCGCCTTGGAATGTCCCTTGCAGGGGCGCAACCAGTCGCAGCTCTGAAATTCATTCGTGGGTATCGAGAGTTGTCTCTTTGTGGGAAGCAAATCGAACATTGGCCTTTAAATTTCGAATTCAGGGTCAACACAACTGCTTAATGGGAGGAAGCTTATGAAGAGTCTGACTAGATGGTTTATGTTGCTAATGCTGATTAGCACACTTGCCCTCTTCGGCTGTGAAGGCGACGATGGCGATGACGGGGCGCGAGGTCCTGCTGGCCCTGAAGGTCCTGCCGGCCCTGAGGGTCCTGCTGGCCCTGAGGGTCCTGAGGGTCCCGCTGGTCCCCCTGGATCAGCACTGATCGACGCGTCGACTGCGCCTGAGGGTACCCTCAGCGGATTGGACATTGTGTCCGAGATCACCGATGTGACCATCGCCAGCCCGCCGGTGGTCGACTTCAAGGTCGAAACTGCTGATGGGGTAGCCGTTACCGGCATCGGCAACCTCTGGAACGACTCCAACCGCTTTGTCCGCTTCACCATCACCAAACTGGTCCCCGGCTTGACCGAAGTTGATCCGGATACCTGGGTCGCCTATACCCGCGACGAGGGCGAACCTGATTACGACACGGGCTCCAGCCTGGTCGACCATGGCGACGGCACCTACACGTTTACATTCAACACCGACGTGGCTGCGGTGACTGATGTCACTTACGAGCCGAACCTGACCCACCGGGTGGCCGGCCAGATGGGTAGCGGCTCTTTCCCCAGCCTCGAGCAGAACCTCTACTATGACTTCATTCCGGCCACCGGCGAAATGACCGTCGGCAAGAAAGTTGCCACCATGGAGTCGTGCAACGAGTGTCACGACGACCTGGTCTTCCACGGCCGTCGCTTCCTCGTTGAATACTGCGTCCAGTGCCACAACCCCGATCTGGCCGTAAACACTGCCGGCGTGTCGGAAGGGGACATGGCCTTCATGACACATAAGATCCATGCCGCCGGGACCTTCGAAGTTCTTGAGGACCAGGAATGGCGGGACCACGTCACCCACATCGGTTATCCCCAGGAATTGGCCAACTGCACCAAGTGCCACAACGGCGCTGACGAAGCCACTCCCGACGGCGGCAATTGGCAGAGCAAGCAGACCGGCAACACCTGCTTCAACTCCTGCCATGGCGTTCCTGAAACAGTGACAGCGAGTTTTCACAATGAGGATGCCACTTGTTCCGCTTGCCATACGGCCGATGGAATAGGTGGAGCCCTCGATAACGCTTCATTCCACATCACTCCCAATGCAACTGAGAACAACCCGCAGTTGTTATCCGGCCAACGGAAGATCGATTACGAGCTGAGTTTCGTTTCGGTGGATGCCACCGGCGTGGCCACAGTCGACTTCACGATATTCTCCGACGATGTCCCCCTCGACCTGACCAACCTGCCCACTGATTTGGCAGCACCCGGTCGCTATCCCGGATTTCTGCTGGCCTATGCCCTGCCTCAGGGCGATACCGCCAATCCGGCTGACTACAACAACCTCGGCCAGGAAGATGCCCAGCCGATCTCGGTTGGCATCGATGACGTGATCGCCGCCGGCAACCTGAGCTGCGAGACTGCTTCGGGCGTCTGTACGGCCGTCCTGGCTGATAACCCCTTCCCCGCTGATGCCACCATGCGCACCGTTGGCCTGCAGGGCTACTTCCAACAGGATCTGGACGGCGACGGTGAGGATGACGTATCCCTGCATACCCAGTCGGTGGTCATGACCGCCGCTGGGGACATTTCCCGCCGTGACGTGGTCAGCAGCGCTGCCTGCGCCGACTGCCACGAAATTTTCGAAGGCCACGGCGGCAACCGCAACTTTACCGCTGACGGCGGCGTGGCGATCTGCACCCTCTGCCACGTGCCAAACCTGAGCAGCGGCGGCCGGGACGTCGACATTTCCTTCCCCGAGGACACTAACAACCTCAAGGAACTGATCCACGGCATCCACGGTGCCGCCAAGCGCGAGGTGCCGATGGAGTTTGTTCGCAATCGCGGCGGCGCTCGTCTCTATGCTTTCTTAAGCCCGGATAACTTCATGGACTACATGGCTCCGGAAGGTTCTTTTGTTCAGGAGAGTGCCCATGTCGTCACTTACCCGGGCATCCTCAGTGACTGCACCAATTGCCACGGGGACAGCGGCTATGAGCTGCCTCTGCCGATGGGTGCGCTGATGTCCAATGTGCGGACCGGTGGTACGCTCGCGGATGTCAACGAGGATGGAGTTGTCGATGAAGCCGATTATTCCTTGTTGCGTGAGGGAACCCAGCTGCCGAATGACAGCGACTGGGTGAATTCGCCCACAGCGTCGGCCTGTTTCTACTGCCATGACAGTGAAACGACTCGCCTGCACATGGAGCAGAATGGTGCCGAACTCAGCCTGCCTAATTTCATGGGCGTGACGCGCGCTGAATACGCGCCGGCTGAAAGTTGCGTGGTCTGCCACGGTCCCGGTGGCTCTGCTGATGTGAATGTGGTCCATGGGCTTGAATAATCCGCCCCTGGCTTCACTGAATCTGAAATGATTCGTAAAGCCCCCGCTTCGGCGGGGGCTTTTTTACTGTGACCTAGAAACCCGCACCCTTTGGATGTGGTGATGTGGACTGGCTAAACACAACGGCATCAAGGAGGTCAGGCGGATGGCTTATGAATCCGACGGTTAGGAATATGACTTATTGAAGCACGGAGCCGCGGTCCCCAGAATTCCAGGATGAACAAAAAAATGCAGAAAAGACCGCTCTGATTAAAATTGCATCCGGACGAGAATGATCTATAATTCCTGACATACCTTTGTGATTTTTGCTGGCCCAGGTTTCGGGGTCGCAGCAGATATTTGGGTTTTCGTCTCATCCGAACAGAAGCTTTTCCAGCCAGGTGTCCCGGCAGGATGCCAGGGAACGGGAAATCACCAGGCGCGGTTCCGTTTGAAAACCTGCGCCACATCGTCTTTTTTCAGGGGGTATCATGCGCACAGGGATACGCTATCGCGAGCTGCTTTTGGCGCTCATTCTGCTGCTGGCGGGTTTACCTGCCTTATCGTTCGGCGCAGAAATCCGGTTCCAATCCAACACCCTTTTCCGCTTGTTCGAACGGGACACGGTCAAGGAGGCCAATTCCAGCATTCTTCCCGGCTATGAGTATCTGCAGATCGATGCCGGCGAACTGGATGACTATGGAATCTCTTTCCACGCCTACGGTTGGGGCCGTTTGGATTTTACCGATAACGATTACTTCGATGATCGGACTGCCGGTGAACTGCTCTACGGCTACCTGGAATACCGTCGTCAGGAAAACCGCTGCAGCTTCCGGCTTGGCCGTCAATATGTTTTCGAAGGTGTTGCCAACGAGGCGATCGATGGTCTGCGGGTCAGCGGTGATCTCGGCGAACATTTCTCTCTGTCCCTTTACGGTGGTCAACCGGTGGGGCTGGATTCTGAAGACGGCCGCAGCGGCGACAGCATTTATGGCGGCCGCCTGGCACATCGGCTCGGCGCCAATTACGAGGTCGGAGTTTCCTATAAAACCATCGAGAATGACGATGTGACCGCCGAAGAGCTGCTGGGGATCGATCTTGGCCTGTTCCTGCCCGCCAACCTCAGCCTGTCCGGCTATTCGACCTACAATACCGAGAGCGAAGGTTGGGCGGAGCATTCTTATGAACTGCGCATCCCCGCAGGCAGTTTCGTCTTCAAACCTTTCTACCACCAGTTTACCTACGAAGATTATTTCGACACCGGCGCCAATGCCGTCAACCCCTTCCGGGCACTGGCTCAATTTGACGAGGAACTGACCGCTTACGGTCTGGATGCCAACTGGCGGTATGATGACAACTGGACCTTCGGAGGCAAGCTCAAACTGCATGATTACGATCAGCGGGAGGAAGCCCAGACCTACAGCATCACCTTTGATTGGCAGGGTGAGGAGATGACTCAATATGGCGGCGAACTCGGCCGCACCGTGACCGACAGCGCCGGGGCCAATGAGTACACGCTGGTCCGCCTGTATGGATACTGTGAAGCGATGGCTGAAAGCTTCGGCATCGATTTTGTCAGTTCCGACCTGGTGCTGGCTTTTTACGATGATGAAATTTACGGGGAAGACAGTTCGCTGTTTGTTTCCCTGACCGGCGGCAAGCGCTTTCTGGATGACGCTCTTGCGGTCAAGATCTCCGGCGATTACAGCCAGGACCCGTATTTCGAGGATGACCTGCGGGGCATGCTGATCGTGTCTTACAATTTCGCCCACTAAATCAATCCAAACTGGTTCCGGTTCTGACAGGAGATGCAAACCATGGCGAACAAGAGAATTCTATCCATTTTGACCCTGCTGGTGATCCTGCTGCTGGTCGCAGCCTGTGCCGGACTGCAGAGCAATTTCGTGCCACCCGCCAGCCACCCGAGTGAAGCCGACATGGGCATGTCGACTAAAGTTTGTACTGACTGTCATGACGCCCGCGGTGAGTTCCTGGTCTATGAGCGCTATGTCCACACTGCGGATTACGGCATGAATCATCGCGCCCAGGCTTACCAGGGAGAGGCCATTTGTGCCATGTGCCACCAGACCAGCTTCTGCAACGATTGCCATGCCACCCGGGTGGAGCTGAAGCCTTCGATCAGGAATCCCGAGAAGACTTATCGGTCGATGCAACACCGCGGTGATTACCTGAGCCGCCACCGCATCGACGGCCGCCTGGATCCGACCTCGTGCATCCGCTGCCATGGCAATCCGAAATCGGCAGAATCCTGCGTGCGCTGCCACGGTTAGTTGAAATCAAGGAGAAGACAATGCGTAAATTGGCTCTTTTGTGTCTGTTGGCATCGGCACTGATGCTGAATGCCTGTTCCAGCGACAACTCCGATGCCCCCACCGGCAGCAACGCCCATCCCGAAGGCTGGATCGCGACTCACTCGGCAGAGGCGGAACCCATCGCTCCCGGCTATATCGACTGCGCCGGTTGCCATGGTGCTGATCTGGCAGGTAGTGGCGATGCGGTCAGCTGCTTCAGCTGCCATGCCTTCAATGCCGCGCCGCCCTTTACCATTCATCCGGCCAACTGGTCCGAAGCCTATGTCAGCCATCGTGGTTATGCCGCTCTGAATGGTTTCGATTTCTGCACCGGCTGTCATGGCGCGGGACTCCGTGGCAGCCCGGCAGCGCCCAGCTGCTTTGCCAATAGCGTCGATGGCCGCGGCTGTCATGCCGAGGGGCCCGGGCAAGTGCCTCATCCCCTGGATGGCAGCTACCTGGCCGGGGACCAGCATGGCCCGGAGGCTAAGCAGGACCTGACAGCCTGTCAGCCCTGCCACGGTGAGGCGGGAGGCCCAGGTGATAACCCGCGCTTCAATGTCGGCATAGAGTCGGCCGGCGGCAACGGTTGTGAAAGCTGTCACGGCGAAAATTATGCCCATCCGCAGAATTGGGCCGGACCCAATAACACCTTCCACTACTCGGCGGCAAGCGTCCAGACCGCTTGTACCCTCTGCCATGGCGTTGAACTGGACGGTATGGGCGGAGTCGGCGTCAGCTGCCTGGAATGCCATGCTTCGGCAACCACCTTTTCCCTGGATTGTACGTCCTGCCACGGCTACCCGCCGGACGGTTCGCCGGATGTGGCCACCTCCATGGGGGTCGATCACAGTGATGTCGCTGAAGTAGGGTTCCATGCAGACTGCCTGTTTTGCCACGGCGTACAGGAATCCTCTGCCGGCGGTGGTTTTGCCATCTCTCCCCGGAATTACGAGTTGTTCGACAAAACCACCGATACCTTGGGTGATCATTGGGACGGCAACATCAACATGAATTCCCTGCCCGGTTACGATCCGACTAATTTCGGCTGCGACGACTGCCACGGCAATGATCCGGAACATCGTTTGTCCGATTCCGGATTGCCGGTTGAATTGGAGCCCTATATCTTCTGAGGCAGAGCCTTGTCCTTGCTGCGACGAAGGCAGACTGAACGCCTGCGGCTTTGCCCCCCAAGCTGAAAAACCGACACGGCCCGCAGAGAAATTTTCTCTGCGGGCCGTGTCGGTTCCGGAATGGGCCGATCGCCGAATTTACCGCTCGTAATAGGTATAGCCGCGCAGGCTGGCGGCATATTCTTCCACCATCAACTGTCGTTCCCGGACGCTGATCCGGCCACTGCGCACTCCCTGCTCGGCGCGCTCCCGGAAAATTTCAAACAGCTGATCGGCCCGGTACTCGACCATCTCCAGGACCTCGCCAATGGTGTCGCCGTTGATTTCCTTCATGACGTCGAAGTCACCGTCGGCATTGATGCGCACGCTGGCCACATGGGTATCGCCGAACAGGTTGTGCAGGTCGCCGAGGGTTTCCTGGTAGGCACCCATCAGGAACACACCCAGCAAATACTCTTCGCCATCCTGCAGCGCGTGGACCGGCAGTGTGTCCTGCTCCCGGCCCTGCACGAAGAAGCGGTCGAGTTTGCCGTCGCAGTCGCAGGTGAGGTCGGAAAAACTGGCTTCGCGATCGGGTCGTTCGGTGTGCCGATGCAGGGGCATCACCGGGAAGACCTGGTCAATGGCCCATGTGTCGGGCAGGGACTGGAAAACGCTGAAATTGCCGTAGTAAATATCGGACAGACTCAGTTTCAGAGCCGCCAGCCCAGAGGAGAGTTCTTTGCCGGCTGGCAGGTGGGCGATGAGAGTACCGGCCACGGCCAGAAACAGATTCTCCGCCTGGGAGCGCTGTCGCAGGCCGACCTCGCCGGTACGGAACAATTCGCGTACCCGGTCGCGACAGGCCATTGCCTCGACATGAAAATCTTCCGGATCAAGATGGGCGGGATGCTGGTACATCTCGAACAGGCGCTGCAAAGGTTCGGGTGCCGGATCGTCCAGTTGTCGGGGCAGACTGACCGGTTGGTAGCGCATCACGTCGAGTACATTGAACAGAAGGAGCGAGGAGTAGGCCACCGTCGCCCGGCCCGATTCGGTCACCAGGTGAGGGTGGGCAATGCCAAGCGGGTCGAGGGTCATGGCGGCGGTGTCAACAATGGTGTCGCAGTAGTCTGCGAGGCTGTAGTTGCGGGAGTGAACGTGGACGGTCTGCACACCCATATAGTCGACCGCCAGACCGCCGCCCAGGTCGAGGTAGCCCATGGGTGCCCCTTCCGCGACCAGGCCGGCATAGAAGCGGCAGGCTTCGCCGACCCCGGCACGAATGTCGGCCAGGCTCGGAATCTGCGAGCCGAGATGGCAGTGCAAAAGCTGCAGGCAGTCCAGCATTTCTTCCTGCCTGAGGGTGTCAACCAGCTCGATCAGCTGCGCGGTGCTGAGGCCGAAACTGCTGCGGTCGCCGCTGGTCTCCGTCCAGAGCCCACCGACCCGGGCGGAGACTTTGACCCGGGCGCCGATCAGCGGTCTGATCCCCAGGGCCCGGCTGCGCTCGACCAGAAGCGGCAGTTCATTCGGTGATTCGATAACGAAGAAACAGCGGCAGCCGAGCTTGTCGGCCCACAGGCCGAGCTCGATGAATTCTCGGTCCTTGGAGCCGTTGAGGATCAGCAGGCCGTCGGTTTGCAGATGCGCCAGGGCGATCATCAGCTCGGCCTTGCTGCCCGCCTCGAACCCATGCCCGTAGCGGGCGCCGCACGCAGTCAGCTCTTCGATGACATGACACTGCTGGTTGACCTTGATGGGGAAGACCCCCCGATACTCTCCCTGATACTCCCGTTCGGCAATGGCCCGTCGAAAGGTTTCATTCAGGCGGGACAGGGACATGTCGAGCAGGTTCTCGATGCGCAGCAGCAGCGGCATGACATGCCCGCGTTTTTCCAGGCCGGC
>DATFJP010000238.1:0-10539 GCA_035269105.1 Desulfuromonadales bacterium | reverse complement strand
GAAATCAACCTCGCCCTCGAGGATGCCCGGTTCGAAACCGGACCGGTCAGCCACCAGGTTTCGAGCGGCTTCGGCTACGAACGGGCCATCGGCCATTTCGAACGTGATCAACCCACCAGCTCCTACTTTATCGCGACGGCCGACGCCGAGGTCGTCTGTCCGCCTGAGGTCAATGACTGCATCGACGGGCAGCAGTATTTCGACAAGCGGCTCTTTTTTGCCGCCGATGACATAAGTGCGGACATCAACTTCTACGACGCCTATCTCGAAGACAAAATCACCTGGCAGAAACTCGAAATCCGCCCGGGCGTGAATATTTCCCACGATGATTTCATGAAAAACACCAATGTCGCACCCCGCCTGGCGGCCAGCTATGATGTGTTCGACGACCGCAGCAGCGTCCTGTTCGGCGGGCTCAACCGCTATTACGGCAAAACCCTGCTGACCTACAAGCTGCGGGAAGCCAGCCAGCCTTTCCAGACCCAGCTGCGGGACCCGGAGACCCTGGAATGGCATGGCCAGGAGCCTTTTATTTTGCCGGACATCGGTTTCGTCAATGACCGGCGGGGCCGGCCTTTCGTCTTTTCGGAGCTGAACACCCCTTATACCGATGAAACCGTGTTGGGCATCAATCAGCGCCTGTTCGGCGGACAGCTGGTACTGGCCTGGATTCGGCGCGAAGGCCGGGACGAATTCTTCCGTGAATCCGTGGACCTGCCCGCAACCCTGGCTGACGGCACGGAATATATGAAAGAGAGTTACCGCCTGACCAATAAGGGAGAACGTTCACACGACGAGTATACCCTGGAATGGGAGCGCGCCTGGCAGAGGCATTACCTGGCCTTCAACGCCACTTACCAGGAGACCGAAACCAATAATGAAAATTATTCGAATCCCCTTGGCTTGGGCGACTTCGACAAGCTCGTCTGGTACGAAGGCGAGTTCCTGAACCTGGAGGAGCTGCCGCGACTTGATTTCAACCGCCCCTGGGTGATCAACCTGCTTTATTCGGCCCGTCTGCCCTGGAACATCGTCTTCACCAATGTGACCCGCTACCAGAGTGGTTACGAAGGATTGGACAAGCTCAGCAACTCGGAGGAAAAAGCCCTCGGTCTGCCGACCTCCACTCTGGCCTACCGCAAGGAGCAGAAACCGGAAGCCTGGATTTTTGACTGGCAGCTCAGCTGGACCCGGGAATTGCCGCGCAACCAGCTGCTGACCCTGAACCTGGAAATCGACAACGTTTTCGACCAGCGGGTGGAAATCGGCGACCCGAGCCGGACCCTAACCTACCAGACTTTCCAGACCGGTCGCCAGTTCTGGCTCGGACTGATCTAATCCTTCTGAGCCAGCGCCCGATCCGCCTCCGGCTCGATTCGAAAAGCCGAATCGATGCGCAGACTTTCCCTGCCATTGTAGAGATAAAGTCGATATGTGCCCGGTTCCAGTTCTGTCGGCAGGGGAACGACCGTCTGTGTACGTCCCGCCGTCCGGACCTCGATTTTGCGCGGTAGCGGCATTTGAAACAGGCCGGACGGCCCCCCGGAGACGGCCAATCGGCATCGGCAGGCAGCCACGTCCTGGGCACTGACCGGTGTTTCGAGACGGCCGATCGGCGTCAGGCCTTGGTCGGTGCCGGTATCGATCATGTACACTCCCTCCCGATGCAGTGAAATAAAAAGCAGGTCGTCCTGCTGGACCATTCTTCTTGCAAAACCGGGAAGGTTCAATATCTGCTTGAGCCGGGGCTGACGGACATCGGTCAGATCGACCTGGCTGACGCCGGCCCGGTGATGAGTCACGTACATTTGTTTGCCGATCCGCAACAGCTGATCCGTCTGGGCGATTTCTCGCAGGTGAAAAGGGAGGTCGAAGTGCCCCACCAAGCGGGGAGCAGCAGGATCGGCGACATCCACCACATGCAGACCGCTTTGGCCGGCGGAAACTACGAGATAATGAGGGTCCAGCCACGCCAGATCGCGCAAGCCCCCGGGCAGCGACAATTGCCCGATCACCACCGGCGTTTCCGGATCGGCGTCGTAGATGTGGAGATGGCCTGTGCGTTCCTGGTCTGACACTTCATAACTGTGGTTTACGGTGTAAATGATTCCTTGCCGCCAGAGACCTGCTTCCGGATTAACAAGGTGCAGGTTCGCCTGTCGACGCGGCTGGCCGCCGGTTTCATCACGGCAATAAACCTGGAGCAAATCTTTACTGCGATATTGAGGGAAGACCCGACACTTGTCGGCGGCAGGCCTTTGATGGCGAAATTCATCGGAACATGACCGGCAGGCCCGGCCATTTTGGAAATCCGTTACACTCCCCAGTCGAGACAGACGGGATTCAGAACCCTTGATTCCGGAAGTGCCCGCCCCGGAAACGGGCAAAAGAAAAATTTCCCCATCCCAGCTATGGACATGATAGTCAAAGTCTTTCAGCAACAACCGACCATCGGCGGTACCGTCCAGAACCAAGTCCAAGGATGGCGCAATCAGTCCCAACTGGCCGACAGAAAAAACCCTGCGCCCCACCGCCTGCATGTCAAACGGAGTAAATGTCTGCAAAAATTCCGAAATCACCTGGGGGTTATCAGGTTCGGCAATATTCAGGGACAAAAAACCAAGCCCGGCACGAGCGACCAGCAGGAAGGGGCTGTCCGGGACCAAACGGAGAGCCAGGATATTTCCTTGAACCTGGCTGAGAGCGCCTTTCCCGAGATGCGGCCAGTTCTGCAGATCGAAACGGTAGAGTTCCTCATTGCCCACCGCCACAAACAAACTGGTGCCGTTCATGGCGACGGACCGGATATCCTTGTCGAAGACTCTGTCACCGACCGGCCTGGGCAGACCCTGCGGATCAAGATCAAAAAGCTGCAGCTTGCCATGCAGATCGCCGGTGACCAGCCAATTGCCGTGCATGGTCGCTTGCCAGGGGCGACTGGCGACGTCAACCAGGGTCAGCGGCACCTTTTTCTTTCCCAGGTCGAAGATGGCCAGCCGGCCATCCCGAAAAGGGACATAAACCTTGCGTCCCGAGGCCAGCATGCTTCTGACTGGCGGGCAGCCGCCTTCAATTTCCCAGACCTGCTCCAAAAGGTATGGCTGACCCTGCACCTGCATGTCGACCAGGCGAAATCCATCGCTTCCCAGGCTGACCAGGACCCGGTCGCCAACCTTCACGAACTGGTCGATATTGCCGGGAAGCTCCAGCGACCCGACCACCGAAAAGTCTCCGCTGTCCTGCAATCGGATATCGAGCAGGCGACGCTTCCGGTAAGTCACTAAAATCGTTTGCCCATCGGTCCAGAGACCGCGTCCCACATCCCGATCCAGAAAAAATTCGTGGTCGACGATGGCCGGCAGGGTCGCAACAACGGCCTTGAGATCCCTGCTGAAGCCTCTGCCCCTGACAACCAGCTGCTGCCGCTTATCCGGGGTGGTTTCGAGCATGACTTTATCGACCTGCAGGATACCTGTGCGATCGGAACGCAGAAGGGCCAGCCCCGAAAGGGCGCCCAGCAAAGCGACAGCATAAAGACCGAGAATAAGACCGGGGAGCAGTTTTTTAAAACGAATGAGCAGCATCGGTCAGAACTGCTCCGCCTGGACGGCAGAGATATGGGCATCACCGGGAGCTTGCTGCGGGGCCAGCCAACGTTGTAAAACTTCCTGGAGCTCCACTTTTCGGAACGGTTTGCTGATAAAGTCATCCATACCGGCTTCCCGGCAACGTTGCTCATCTTCTTCCCGGGCATGGGCAGTTAAAGCAATGACCGGCTGTCTGAAACCCCTGTCCCGCAATTGACGGGTCGTTTCGAAGCCATCCATTTCCGGCATCTGGCAATCCATGAAGACCAGGTCCACGGTACGCCCTTCCAGGTAGTTTAATGCCTTCTGGCCGTTGTCGACCACCACAACCTGATAGCCCGCGTTTTTCAAAAGTATCTTCAGCAGCTGCTGCGTGGTGGGATTGTCCTCGACCAACAATACAGATGCAGGCTCGTGACTTTCCACAACCGGCAGCGGAGGGCGTCTGTCGCCGGCACGGGGCACAGCGCCGACTGCCGTTGCCAGTTCCAACTCGATGGTGAAGCAGCTGCCTGCGCCTGGTTGACTTTCCAGATCGATGGAGCCGCCCATTCTTTCCACCAGTTCGCGGACAATGGTCAAGCCCAGACCGGTTCCGCCATGACTGCGGGTGGCGCTGGCATCAACCTGGTGAAAAGATTCGAAGATTTTATCCTGATCTTCCGGATGGAGACCAACACCGGTATCCCGCACGGCCAGTCGCAACCATGCTTTCCCGGAGTCAGAAGAGGGTTTTACTTCAACGCCGATCCTGACTTCTCCCCGCTCGGTGAATTTGACGGCATTGCTGAGCAGGTTCAGCAGGATCTGCCGAATCCGGCCCTGATCACCGACCAGCAGCCCTTGCCAGGCGTCGGCAAAAACTACGACCAGATCGAGATTTTTCTCGTCCGCCTTGACCTGCATGACCTGCACCGCATCCTGCACGACCGACCGCGGATCGAAAGGCCGTTTTTCAAGACGCAATTGACCCGCCTCCGCCTTGGACAAGTCGAGAAGATCATTAATGATTTCCAGCAGGTCCTGCCCCGACCGATGCACGGTTGCGGCAAGCTGTTGCTGGTCGGGTGGCAGGTCGGCATGACATAGCAACTCGGACATGCCCAGGATGCCGACCATGGGAGTACGGATCTCATGGCTGACGTTGGCCAAAAAGCGTGATTTTGCCTGGGTGGCCGATTCCGCCTGTTCTTTGGCCTCATGCAATTCCCGGGTTCTCTGTCTGACTTCATGTTCGAGGTTTGCTTTGTGCTCGAGGAGCTGACGGTCGCGGCGGTTGAGGGCGTTGACCATTTCGTCGAACCCTCGAAACAGGGTGGCGAATTCATCCTTGGAGATTGCCGGCTTTCTGGGTTTTTCACGATTCCGCATGGGAATCTCTTTCATCCTCTCCACCAGCAGCTCGATCGGGGCCGAGAAGGCTTTCTGAAAACGGGCGCTCAGCAGGTAGGACAAAACAGCAGCGATGCCCAGCATCGAAAGCCAGCCAAGGACCAGCCAGAAAAATTGCTCCCAATACCGCGTCAACTCGGCACGCAGATAAAGCGAGCCAACCGCTTTTTCGTTATCCAGCGACAAAGGGCGAAAAACTGAAATCCAGCCTTTTTCATCCATAATCAGCGGGCGGTTTTCCCGCCAGCCGCGAGCGATCTGCTGTTCCTCCAGGATAAAGTCCTCAGGCTTGACAAGGCGCCCGCTTCGATGATGGGGAGCCGCATCGTGAAGATAGGCAGCGAGCATCTCGCCATCAGGCAAGAGCAGGTAGGCCGTTACGACATCTTGCTGAAAGTGGACGCTTTGCAGAACCCGTTCGGCGCCGGCCACATCTCTGGTCGCCAGCGCGATGGCCGTATTCGCGCCAATGATCTCGCTCAAGGCCAGAAGGTCTTCGCGCATCGATTCCCGGAGTTGCCGCAATTCAACAATTGCCGAAAAACTGGAAGAGAGGCACAGCACCAGCATGCTGACCAGAAAGATCACCAGAGTCATGCGGTGGCGCAGTGAAAGTTTTCCCAGGGAAAGCATCCAGGTTCCCTCCAGCAGGGACCGATGACACCAGACATTACCTGATCCGGGGCTTAAACCTGAGGAATTTTAGCAGGAACCTGTTTCAAAACAAAGGAAAACTCAGCTTTTTCAGAACGGCACGAACCCGCCAGGGGCTCTCCCAACGAACGCCGACAACTCATCCGGTCAATTTTCAAAAGACGAGGGATAGACCGAATCCCGGTTAAGAAGTAGCCACACAGCTTCTGCTATGGCATGATGTGCCCCGGCTGCCTGTGGGACCGTTGCTGTTTTATAGCTGGCTGTTAGAATGATAAACATGATTGCATGGCCGTCAGGCAGCCGAAACGAACTGAATATTGCAAGCAGATTCGCCGGGAAACTCGAAGAATGATGCGGCCCGAAACACCGCATAGCTCCTGGTCCCGGCAGTTCTGTCCAAATCATCGCGGGAGACCCCATGTCCAATGCTCTTTTCCAGCCGGGTACCCGGCTGGACAACTATTGTATTCAACTCGCCCAGCCGCTTCCGGAGTTGAACCTCACTCTGATCCAGTTGCGGCACGAACCAACCGGTGCCCGACATGTTCATTTGGCCTGCGACGATCCCAACAACGTCTTCGCCGTCGGCTTCCGCACCCCGCCGCCCGATTCAACAGGAGTGGCCCACATTCTCGAGCATACTGTCCTTTGCGGGAGTCAGCGTTATCCGGTGCGGGACCCCTTCTTCACCATGTTGAAGCGCAGCCTCAACACCTTCATGAACGCCATGACGGCTGCCGACTGGACCTTTTATCCCATCGCCAGCATGAACCGCAAAGATTTCGACAATCTGATGTCGATTTACCTGGATGCGGCTTTTTTCCCGCTGCTCCGCGAGAACGATTTCCGCCAGGAAGGCCACCGTCTGGAATTCCACGAACCGCAGGATGCAAACTCGCCGCTGACAATCCGGGGAGTGGTCTTCAACGAAATGAAAGGGGCCATGGCCGACCCCTCTTCACTGCTCAGCCGCCGCCTGACAAGTGCCCTCTTCCCGACCACCTGCTACGGGCACAACTCCGGTGGGGAACCCCAGGTCATTCCGGAATTGACCTGGGGGCAGCTCAGGGATTTCCATCACACTTTCTATCACCCCAGCAACAGCTGGTTTTTTACCTACGGAAACCTGCCCCTCGAGGAACACCTGGCGCACATTGAAGAACGCGCCCTGAGCCGCTTCGACAGCCTGGGTGTCGACAGCACCATACCGCGGGAAATCCGTTTCGACGCTCCCCGTCAATGGGAGGAGACCTTCCCGGTGGCCTCGGCCGAGGACCTCGCTGGACGCAGCCTTTTCCAAGTCGGCTGGCTGACCAGCCCGATCGAAGACAGCTTCGCCTGTTCCGCCATGGGCATCCTGACCAGCCTGCTGATCGGTAATCCGGCGGCCCCTTTGTATCAGGCCCTGCTCGATTCGAAACTCGGCCAGAATCTGTGCCCGGGTGTCGGCTATCATGGCGATTACCGGGACACCTTCTTTGCCGCCGGCCTGCAGGGCACGGACCCCGACAAGACGGGGGCCATCGAAGAACTCATCCTCGAAACCCTGCAAAAGGTTGCCGATCAGGGCTTTCCCGCCGAAAGGGTGGCCGCAGCGCTCCACCAGTATGAATTCTCCCATCGCGAGGTTTCCGGGGACCAGTACCCCTACGGTCTCCATCTGCTGATGCGGATGCTCGGTCCCTGGCTGCATGCCGACGACCCTCTGTCGCCTCTGCAGATCGAGGAGAACCTGAAGCGTTTGCGGCAGGCGGCGGCGGATCCCGGGTTCTTTCCGGACCTGATCCATTCCCAACTGCTGGACAATCCGCATCGGGTCAAGGTTCTGCTGCGCCCGGACCCCGACCACGCCCGCCGCGAGGAAGAGTCCTTCAACCAGCGCCTGCAGAAGATCGAAAACTTTTTGAGTGAGGCCGATCGCCGCAGCCTGGTGGCCAAGGCCGAGGAACTGAAGGCAGGCCAGGAGACTCCGGAGGACCTCGACTGTCTGCCGAACCTGGACATTACCGATATCGACGTGACCGAAGAGTCCGTTGCCTTCACCAAAAGCAATGCTCCCGGTCCGCAAGTCTACCGGTTCGATCAGCCAACCAACGGCATCACCTACCTGACGCTGCAGTTCGACATCGACGGGCTGCCGGATGACCTGCAACCCTATCTGCCGCTGTTTTGCGCCCTGCTGCCGCAGATTGGAGCCGCCGGGCAGGATTACCTGACCATGGCCCGCCGGATTTCCGCAGTCACCGGCGGCATCCGCCTGACCACCAATCTCCTGACTGACCCTGCCGACATCGACAAGGTCCGGGCAGTCATTGATCTGAAAGGCAAAGCTTTAACCGGCAACCTGGAGGATTTCGGCAGCATCCTGACCGACTTGCTCTGTGCTCCGGATTTCAGTGACCTGGGCCGTTTGAAAACGGTCATTGGTCAGGTCAAGACCTCCATGGAAAACTCCATTGCCGGATCAGGTCACTCCTATGCGGCCCGTTCGGCGGCGAGCAGTCTGACGCCGGCCGCCAGGCGCCGGGAAGAATGGTCGGGCATCTCCCAGCTGCTGATGATTCGCGAAGCGGCCGGCCTGGACGATGAAGATCTCGGTCGCCTGGCCGAAACCTTCCAGCGGATAGCACGTCACCTGATCCACAAACAGAATCTGGCGGCTGCCGTTACGGCCCAGTCGGCGGACCATTCCGCCATGCAGGCCCCCCTTCTGGCGCTCTTCGATGCGCTGCCCGCAGGGTCGCCCGGCTCTCTTCCCGACTCCGGGAACTTTTCCTCCAGCCCCAGGAAAATCGGCTGGAGCTACAATCTCCCGGTGGCCTATGTCGCCAAAGTCTTCCGGACCCTGCCCTATGTGCACCCGGACGCGCCGCTGTTGATGGTCCTGGCCAAACTGCTGCGCGCCAATTATCTGCACCGTGAAATCCGGGAGAAAGGGGGCGCCTATGGCGGCTTGGCCGGCAACGACAGCGAAGGGGGTCTTTTTTCGCTCCTGTCCTACCGGGATCCGCACCTGGTGCGGACCCTTCAAGTCTACCGGCAGGCCGTCGATTGGGCAGCTTCCGCCGCATTCAGCGATGAAATGGTCCAGGAGGCAATCCTCGCGGTCTTCGGCGAACTGGACCGTCCCCTCTCGCCGGGGGGGCGCGGCTATCGGGAATTTCTTCACCAGCGGCAGGGCCTGACTCTCGACATGCGCCAGGCCCTGCGCAATGCCGTACTTCAGGCAACCCGCCAGGATATTGCCCGGGTTGCCCGCCTGCATCTCGCCGAGGGCTGGGACCAGGGTTCGACAGGCGTCCTTGCCGGCGAGGCGATGTTTCAGGATGCTGAACAAGAGCTGCAGGAACTCGGTATGGAGATTCAGCGCCTTTAATCATCAAACCGCATTATCAGCGCTTCCCAGCCCCGGAAAGCAGACGAAAAAAAATGGCTGTGCGTCCCGGAAACCAATTTGCAAGCGACAATTACGCCGGTATCTGCCCGGAAGCCTGGCATGCCTTGGCGGAAGCCAACCACGGTTTTGCCAACAGCTATGGCGAGGACGACTGGACGTTGCAGGCCTGCAATGCCCTGCGCGAATTTTTTGAAACCGACTGCGAGGTGTTTTTTGCCTTTAATGGCACTGCGGCCAACTCGCTGGCCCTGGCTTCCCTCTGCCGTTCCTATCACAGCGTGATATGTCACGAGACAGCGCATATCGAAACCGACGAATGCGGGGCCGTCGAGTTCTTTTCCAACGGCACCAAGCTGCTGACTGTTCCGGGCCCGGACGGCAAGGTCGATTTGCCCACCGTCGAACATATGGTGCGCAAACGAACCGATATCCATTATCCCAAGCCGAAAGCCCTTTCCATTACCCAGCCGACCGAACTGGGAACTTTGTATACGGCCGAGGAACTGGTCGCCGTGCACGGGGTGACCAAGCGGCTGGATTTGAAGCTGCACATGGACGGCGCCCGGTTCGCCAATGCCCTGGCGAGCCTGCAGGTTGCGCCGAAAGAATTGACCTGGCGGGTCGGGGTCGACGTTCTGACCCTCGGCGGAACCAAACTGGGCATGGCCACCGGGGAAGCCGTGGTTTTTTTTGACCGCGAACTGGCTGCCGAATTCGAGTACCGCTGCAAACAGGCCGGCCAGCTTGCCTCGAAAATGCGTTTTCTGGCGGCGCCCTGGCTCGGCTTGCTGCGCGATGACGCACTCCTGCGTCATGCCGCCCATGCCAACGCCAGCGCCCGGACTCTTGCCCGGCAACTGGCTGCCATTCCGGAAGTTTGCCTGGTCCATGCGACCGAGGCCAATGCCGTATTCGTCCGGCTGCCGCAACCGGCAGTCAACGCCTTGCGGAACAAAGGCTGGGTTTTCTATACGTTTATCGGTTCGGGGCACTGCCGATTCATGTGTTCCTGGGCA
Organism: Desulfuromonadales bacterium; assembly: GCA_035269105.1. GTDB lineage: Bacteria > Desulfobacterota > Desulfuromonadia > Desulfuromonadales > BM103 > JAQYVZ01. Next base: position 490 of record DATFJP010000238.1, on the reverse strand, counting down.
ACAACCAAGGAAGATATCGTGGCGCTGATCACTGATGTTCGGGAGGTCATGGCGGTCACCTGACAGAGGGAAAACAGCGTCCGGGCGAGATCAGGCTTTTTTCTGTTTGAGTTCGATTGCCTTGCGCGCCGCGGTGGAAAGAACGGTCTGCACATTGCGGCTGCGGGCTATCTCCTTCAGGTCCCTGAGGGTCAGAAAAGGAATCATCCGCAGGGCCTTCGGCAATGGCGTTTTCGGATGCCATACCAGGGCCCGCTTGAGCTCGTAAAGTTTCAACCAGTCCTTGTTGAGAAGAATCATACGGATCATCTCGTCGCTGGACTGCTTGTTTCTGGCGATGGCAATGACTTCGGGCTCAGTGATCCGGGGATTTTTCATGACCGCCCCCTGCACCAGTTTATTGGCATCCTTGATCAACAGACCACGCCACTCCTTGTCCCCGGTCATGCCCATTTTGATCTTTTCCGTGACGGAAAGATTTAACGATAAC
>DATFJP010000237.1:0-7815 GCA_035269105.1 Desulfuromonadales bacterium | reverse complement strand
GCCCTATGCAAGGCCGTAGTTCAAGAAAAAACCGAGGCAGCTCAGGGACTTCCGTAAACTGAAATAACACTTTCAGGATAGACGCAGATGAGACGGAACCAAGTGGGCCTGTCGACGTCAAAAGTCGGAGAGAGCCAGGCTGCGATGCCCGGCAGGAGACTGCCTGCCGCAGGCAACCCACTGAGAAGGTTGGTTGTTTCAGAGAGTCATGGGGGTCATCGCAGAAACACAACCAGGGCTCCGCTGCCGCCATACCTGCGCGGCGCCTCTACCCATTCCTTCAAATGCTCCCGGTTCGCCGCCAGCCAGTCGAGCACGGCGCTACGCAGCACAGCACCGCCGGTCAACTGCGCCCCTTTGCCGGTAATAATCAATACGCAATCAAAGCCATGGTGGCGGGCATTTTCAAGGAAAAATCCAAGCCGGGTCAGGGCCTCTTCCCGGCGTAGACCATGCAGATCGAGCTGAGCTTCCGGTTTGACGCCGCCCCGTTTGAGCTGCCGGAGCCGGCTCGGTTCGGAACATCGACGAGGCTCGACATCCGTTGCCTCTTCCTTGAACGTCTTGTCCAGGCGGCAGACGGCCCGCTGAAACAGGAGGTCGTCATCCCGGTCCGAATTCCCGGGCTCCGCCAAGCGGGTTGAAGAGGGATTTTTTTGCCGATGCGGCACGCCATCCTCCCCTTCCATGCGCCGCTCGACGCCGAGCCACTCCATTTCCCGGGCGAACAACTGGTTGTCTTCGCCCGGCTCGCCGGATGGACCGGGGGGTTTTTCCTCAGTTTCAGCCTGTTGCGGAGGGGGCTCCTGTTCAGCGGATTTCGGGGGCTTCGAAACCGACAACCTCTTCAATTGTTTGAAGGGGTTGTCGGTCAACCGTTTATCAGGAGGCGACTTCTTGCCGGCCATGGTCAACGTCGAACGATTTTGCGGCGTCCCTGCACCATCTTGGTCTGCTTGCGCAGCATCGCGCCGGGCTTTTCGAGGTGGAACTGGTACCAGACATCGCCATAGGCCTGCATCTTCATCTTCCGGCCGGCCTTGAGAGCTTCCAGGTTGGCTTCCAGCAGTTCGTTGCCACCGCACTTCTTGACGCCTTTTTCCATGACCTCGACCGCCTTGTCGTGTTCACCGATCTTCTCCAGGCAGAAGGCATAGAGATTCCAGAGCAGAGGCTCCTTGCGGGTCGTCGTCACGGCATTGTCGAAAGTCTTGATCATCTTGCCGGGCTGGTTGCGCCGCATGTAAATGATCGCCAGCATGGCGGTGCCGACCCAATGCCGGATAAATCCGCTGGTCAGGTATTCATGGGCATTGCCGAAATCCTTCTTCATGTAATAGATGGTCCCGATCTGAGAATTCATCTGTTTCTTCAGGTAGAACTGCCAGGGACCGTATTTCTGCTTGATCTCCTCGAGCATCTGCACGGCCTTGTCGGTATGATTGGCCATCATCGCTTTCTGCACGCCTTCAACCCGGGCGTTGACCTTGTTCATAAAGACCTTGGCCAGAATGAAGAAAACAATGGCAAAAACGATGGTGCCGATCAGCGGGCCGTAAATGATATCCAGCCCGGTCAGAACCAAAACCAGCGCGGCAACCGCCGCGCCGGCGGCTGCGGAAACAATCAGGCTCAACATGAAATTCGTTGTCCTTTCAGAGAGTTTTTGGGAACGGAACTCTAGCAGCCCCCCCGGAAAATGTCAAAGCAATCCCATCCTGCGCTTTCCGGCAAGGCGACCTTCGCGGCGACGTCTCAACCGCTGGCCTGCCCCCGGACCAGCAGGGTCAGTTTTTGCCCGGGCTGCAGAATGTGATCTTTATCAAGGTTGTTCCAGGCACGGATCTGTGCCGTGTTCACGGAAAACTGGCGACCGATATCCCAAAGCGTATCGCCGGACCGAACCAGATAGACGAGCTTGCGCTCCGGTCCCTGCGGGGAATTTTTCGCCACCGCCTGCGATCTGCCGGCGCCCCCGGCTCGGGCCGAAACGATCAGTCGCTGGCCGGGCCGGATCACATTGCTCCAGCCCAAGCGGTTCCAGACCCGCAGCTGCTTTTCGGTGACATCAAACTTGCGGGAGATTTTCCACAGCGAATCGCCGGTGCGGACGGTATAGGAGGTGCGACGGGAACGTTGGTAGTCATCCTTGAGCTCGGCAAGGACACGGACGTCGTAATCCGGGTTGAGCGGCAGGACCAGATTGTCGCCAATCTGCAGGGCGCGCGGATTGTCGATGCTGTTGAGGCGTTCGATATCCGAAACCCGGACACCGTAGCGTTTGGCCAGGGCCAGCAGCGTGTCGCCGGATCTGACTTCATGCCGCAGATAATTGGCACGCTTCGCTGCAGGCAGCTGTGCGTATTTTTCGCCGAATAAGGCGGCGGTCCCAGCCGGGATACGCACCTGGTAATTCTTGATCCCCGGCGGCGTCGACCAGCGCTTCAGTTCGGGGTTGAGCTGCTTGATCGTGGCATAATCGGTCCCGCACAGACGGGCGATCATTTCCAGGTCGGTGCTGGATGGCAGCCGGTAGGTGTCGTAGGCGAGGGGCTCCTGCCAATCGAGATCGGTAAAACCGTATTTTCCCGGATCCCGGCTGATCAAAAGCACGGCCAGCAGTTTCGGCACAAAGTTCTTGGTTTCCCGGCGCAAAAAAGGGCGGCTGCTGATTTCCCAGAAATCGCGGGTGCCGTACATGCGGATCGCCCGTCGGAGTTTGCCGGGACCGGCATTGTAGGAAGCCACGGCCAGGTACCAGTTGCCGTCGAAACTGGCGTGGAGATCGGCAAGGAAGCTGGCTGCAGCCCGGGTCGCCCGCTCCGGGTCGCGGCGCTCGTCAAACCACCAGTTGTTGTCCAGGCCGTAGCGACGACCGGTGCTTTCGATGAACTGCCAGGGGCCGACAGCGTGGGCCCAGCTGTAGGCTTTATCGTTGAAGCCGGACTCGACCATGGCCAGATAGGCAAGATCTCTGGGCAAGCCGGCTTCGGCGAAAATTTCCTGCATCATCGGCAGGTAGCGCGCGGAACGCTCCAGCCAGATTTGAAAGGTCTTGCGGGCCCGGCCTGTATAGTAATCCACGAAATAGAGGACCTGGTCGTTTTCCACCACCGGGAAATCGAAGTCCGGTTCTTGTGGCTCCCGCACAGGGCCGGCTTGCGCAGGCGGGTTCTGGTCCTCGCCCTGCAGCACCCGATTGTCCGCCAGAGTCTCGGCATCGAGCAACTCCTTTTCGGAGTCAGTCTGCCGCAACCGTGATTCCTCAACACTCACCGCCACATCCACAGGCAAAACCTTTTCGCTGCCGAACTGGTCATCCGGCACGGCAGGCAAGGACCCAGGGACGGCTGGTGTCCTGACCGACGACGAAGAAACTGCAGGCGTAGGCTGCTCCGCCATCTCGTCCATGGCAGGTTTCATCGGTAACTTCTCGACCGCGCAGCCTGCCAGAATCATCAGAAAAACCAGTAAATATCCATATTTCAACATTATAAACCTCCTCACAGCCGGCACAAGGCTACACGAAAACAGCGTGCCGAGTCAATTTATTGCCAACAGCGTTCTTCAAGCTCGGCAAGCAGCGGGCCGAAGCTCTCAGGGTGTTTGGCGCTGACCGGAATGGCTTCAAAGCGACGGCACAAAGGAGCAATTTCTTCGGCCGGAACCAGGTCTGTCTTATTGAAGACCAGCAGTCTGGGGACCTGATCCAGATCGAGCTCCCGGAGGATACGATCAACCGCATTGATCTGTTCCTCGAAGCGCGGATTGGAGAGATCGACCACATGCAGCAGCAGATGCGCATCCTCCAGCTCCTCGAGGGTGGCCTTGAAGGCGCCGATCAGGCTTTCCGGCAGTTTGCGAATGAACCCGACCGTGTCGGTGATAATGATCTCCCGTTCCTGGGGGAAACGTAATCGCCGGGTGGCTGTATCCAGAGTCGCGAACAGCAGATTTTCGGTCAGGACCTCGCTGCTGGTCAGGGCATTGAGCAGAGTCGACTTGCCGGCATTGGTATAGCCGACAATGGAGACGATCGGCACTCCCGCCTTGACCCGGCGCTGACGCCGCTGGAAACGGCCGCGGCCCAACCCCTTCAGCTGCTTTTCCAGGCGCGAGATCCGGTCGCGGATCCGCCGCCGGTCGACCTCGAGCTTGGTCTCGCCCGGACCGCGCCCGCCGATGCCGCCCATAAGCCGGGACATGGCGGTGCCTTTGCCCATCAGGCGCGGCAGAATATACTTGAGTTGAGCCAGTTCGACCTGAACCTTGCCATCCAGAGTATGCGCACGACGGGCGAAAACATCGAGAATCAGCTGACTGCGGTCGAGAACCTTCAAATCGGTCAGAGCGGCAATGGAGCGCACCTGGACAGGACTCAGGTCCTGATCGAAAACCAGCAGCGTCGCACCCTTGTGCAAAGCGCTGATCACCACCTCCTTGATCTTGCCCTCGCCCATCAGGGTTCGGGGGTTGAGCTTGCGGGGCCGCTGAACGATCCGTTCCAAAACCAGGGTATTGGCTGTACGGGCCAATTCAGCCAGTTCATCGAGGGAATCCTCGATTTCCCGGCGGGGGGCCTGGCTCACGGAAATCAGGATAGCCTTCTCGCGGCTGTCGCCAAGATCGACGGCTTCCGCCCGAGAGCGCTCCAGTTCCGCTTCAAGGCCATGCAGGAAGGCCGTCAGATCAAGAGACCAGGCATGGATGGAGGCAACCTCCTGAACCTCCACAATGCGGCCTTCCGGATCGGGGGGGATCAGGTGCGCATACTCGATCCGGCCGGGAAGTCCGTCCTCTTCCGCCTGCAGGGCGACCATCAGGTCCAGCCGCAGCAGCGCCAGATCGTTCAGATCGTCCTGGGAAAGCGGCTCCCGCTTGAGGTGAGTATGGATGCAGCGCAGGCCCCGCAACCCGCTGCGGTCGAGACCGAAACGGTTCAGATCGGGGATGACGATTTCCCGGTCATCGCCAAGGATCACGTGCAGGACTTTGCCGCTTCGGTCAATAATCAGCCCGACCTGTCGACGCAGTTCCCGGGAAAGTTCGGTCAGGTAGCGCGCCAGTTCCGGAGTGATGACTTGATTGGCCGGGATGCGGCGCTGATAGATACGCTCGAGGGCCTTGACCTGGCTGGATTTGAGGCCTGTAAGAGAACCGTGTATCAAGCTGGAATGCGTCCCGGGAATTGAGCGGAATAAGGATTCTGGAGCAAAGCGAGAGGCTCCCCGGCAGCAGCAGACTCTGACTTATGCTGAAAGACGGAGTTCATCGATCAGCCGCTGGCAACCGTGTTGAAACCGCAATCGACGTAATGGATTTCACCGGTGACTCCGGAGGCGAGATCGCTCAGCAGATAAAGACTGGAAGCGCCCACTTCTTCCTGGGTCACGGTCCGATGCAGCGGTGCCGCATTCTCCATCAGCCGGACCTTGTCCTTGAAATTCGAGATGCCGGAAGCCGCCAGAGTCCGGATCGGTCCGGCAGAGACGGCATTGACGCGGATGTTCTTCTCGCCGAGTTCGGCGGCCAGATAGCGCATCGAAGCTTCAAGAGCCGCTTTGGCAACGCCCATGACATTGTAGCCCGGAACCGAGCGCTGGGAACCCAGGTAGGTCATGGTGACGATGCTGCCGCCGTTCTTCATCAGGGGTGCGGCGGCACGGGTCAGCGCCACCAATGAATAAGCGCTCACGTCCATGGCCAGGCTGAAACCCTCCCGCGTCGTCAGGCTGAAAGGGTTTTTCAGATCGTCGCGGTTGGCGTAGGCCACCGAATGCACGAGAAAATCCAGACTGCCCCACTCTTTTTCGATCTGGGCGAAGGTCGCTTCGATCTGGGCGTCATCAGACACATCGCAAGGCAGGACCAACGTCGAATCCATGCTCTCCGCATGAGGCCGGACCCTTTTTTCCAAAGATTCGTTCAAATAGGTAAACGCCAGGTTCGCCCCCTCTTCATGAAGCCTGCGGGCGATACCCAAAGCGATGCTCTTGTCATTGGCGACACCAAAGATGATGCCGCGTTTGCCTTCCATCAAACCCATACCGAAAAACCCTCCTCATGTTTCTTGATAAGTGTCTGCGCCGCTTGTTTATCAGATTGACGCAGCGATGACAACAATTCGTGCATACTCATGGCCCGGTTCGTTTTCAGGTGGTTATTTCCTGCTGCCGAGCATCAGCAGCAGTTCCTCGGCCTTTTTGAAACCGGGGACCACCCGCCCGTCCGGCAAGACGAGGGTCGGGGTCGAACGGATGCCAAGCTGCCCCACCAGGTCAAGGGTGGCGTCCACCGCTTTGGTGTCGCAGTCAGCTTCCGGCACCGGCTGCCCGGCAAAGGCTTTCTCAAGCAGTTCCATGGACTGGGTACAAACGATGCTTCGGGAAATGTCGTAGGCTTCCGGGTGCATTTTCAACGGAAACATTTTGATATAAAAGGCGATCTCCGGATCACGGGCCACCACCTTCTGCAGTTCCGCATGCAGTTTGCTGCAAAAAGGGCACTGCGGGTCGGTAAAGACAATGGCCTTGGTCGTTGCGGAGGGACTGCCAAGCAGCAGGGCATCTTCCAGGGGAATGCGGGAAATATCGATACGATTCAATTCGGCGTGATATTGCTGGGTCAAATTCGTCATATCCGACAGGCGGATGACATTGCCGGAGATCAGATATTGACCGGCTGCGTCGAGGAAAACCGGGACCTTCTGGCCGTCTTTTTCAATCTCGACAACATAGAGGCCGGGGACTTCCGATTCCCGGACGCCGTGGACACGGTCAACCAGTGAACCGAGCACCCTGGAGGCCGTTTCGACGTCCAGAGACCGGCTTTCTGCGACAGCGGGAAACGCATAGAGGCATAACAAAAAAAGCATCAGGCAGATACGCATGGACAACCAACCTTCCCCGGCCTGCCGGCCGGTGTCTATTAATGAAAAAGAATGCTCAACGACGCATTGTACCCAATTTGGACCTGTTCAGGCAACCGGGAACCGTTCGAATCCTTGCGAAAAAAATCCTGTCCGGTCTTGACAGCTCTCGCCCGGAAGACTAAATTCCCCACAGCAAAGTGGCCTTCAGTATACCGCAAACCGCAAAAACGACAGCAGGAATCCCCTGTCGCCGAAAGGACGGCCCGAGCCATGAGCGACCAGGGCAACTGCGGGAGCTGCAGCGTTGCCTCCTGTGCCGCCGAAGCCGCCCTGGACCTGCAGGCCGTTGCCCGCAGAATGGCCTGATCCGCAAGGTCTGCCGCGTAAGGCCGGCGCCGGAGCGGAGAACCTGTTTGAGTTGATGGAAGGCTTTGAGGCGCCCCTGACATGGATACTCTCACCCTACTGGGCATCGCCTTCGCCCTGGCCATGGATGCCTTTGCCGTGGCCCTGGGAACCGGAGTGACCCTCAGCCGCCTGACCGGAAGACATCTTTTCCGCCTCGGCTGGCATTTCGGTTTGTTTCAGGCCTTGATGCCGGTGCTGGGCTGGCTGGCCGGCCAGAGCTTGATGCAGTTGATTTCCGTCTGGGCCCACTGGATCGCTTTCGGTCTGCTCTGTTTCGTCGGCGGGCGGATGATATGGGAATCCTTTCAGGTCGACCAGCCGGACGAGAAAGACCCGACCCGGGGCCTGACCCTGGTCATGCTGTCGGTCGCCACCAGCATCGACGCCCTGGCGGTCGGTTTCTCGCTGAGTCTGCTCGGCGTGTCCATTTGGCTGCCGGCAGTGGTCATCGGGCTGGTGGCGGGGTTTTTGACTGTGCTCGGCATGTTGATCGGCGATCGGGTCGGCACCCGCTGGGGGTCCAGGGTGGAAATTCT
>DATFJP010000236.1:0-18547 GCA_035269105.1 Desulfuromonadales bacterium | reverse complement strand
TTTTCGCTGGCGCCCTGCTGCTGCTGGTTCTGCCGCGTATCGCCCGCAACGGTCTGATTCTGCTGGTCCCGGCGCTCGGCTTCTTTCTGATCGCCTCGCTCGCTCCTGGTGAAGGCTGGCATTACCAGCTGTTCGGCTTCGATCTGACCCTGATGCGGGTGGATAAGCTGAGCAAGGTGTTCGGCTATGTTTTTACCATCAACGCCTTCTGTGCCTTTCTGTTCGCCCAGCATCTGAAAACCGTCAATGAGCACTTCGCCTCGCTGGTCTACATCGGAGCCAGTCTTGGCGCGGTCTTCGCCGGCGATTTGATCAGCCTGTACCTTTTCTGGGAAGTCATGGCGATCACCTCGACTTTTCTGATCCTGGCGCGCCGAACCAGAAAGAGCGGCCGTGCCGCCTTCCGTTACGTCATGATGCACCTGTTCGGCGGCCTGCTGCTGCTGGCCGGTATCCTGCTCTATATCAACCAGACCGGCTCGGTCGCTTTCGACGGCTTCGTCCTGCGTGATCTCTCGACCTACTTGATCCTGGTCGGCTTCCTGGTCAACGCTGCGGCGCCGCCTTTTTCGGCCTGGCTCTCTGATGCCTACCCCGAGGCAACCGTCACCGGCGGCGTGATTATGACCGCCTACACCACCAAGACGGCGGTCTATACCCTGCTGCGCGGCTTCCCGGGCTGGGAGATTTTGATGCTGGTCGGCTGCATCATGGCGGTCTATGGCATCATTTACGCGATTCTCGAGAACGACATGCGCCGCATTCTGGCCTACTCGATCATCAACCAGGTCGGCTTCATGGTCTGTGCCGCCGGCATCGGCACCGCCATGGCGATCAATGGTGCCGCAGCGCACGCCTTCTGCCACATTATCTATAAGGCCCTTCTCTGGATGAGTGCCGGTTCGGTCCTCTATATGACCGGCAGAAGCAAATGTACCGATCTCGGCGGCCTCTACAAGACGATGCCCTGGACCATGGTGTTCGGTATCGTCGGCGCCCTGGCGATCTCATCATTTCCCGGCTTCTCCGGCTATACCAGCAAGCCGATGATTATCGAGGCCGGTGTGCACGAAGGACTCTACTGGGTTTGGCTGGTCCTTGAAATCGCGTCGGCCGGTGTTTTCCTGCATGCCGGCATCAAGTTTCCCTACTTTGTCTTCTTCGCCAGAGACAGCGGTCTGCGACCGGGGGAACCTCCCAGGCACATGATGGCGGCCATGGCGATCATGGCGTTTATCTGTATCTTTCTGGGGGTTTACCCGCAGCCGCTGTATGACATTCTGCCCTATGCCGTACACTTCGAGGCCTATACCTTCGAACATACGCTCAACCAGCTGCAGCTGCTGATGTTCTCGGCCCTGGCATTCTTCCTGCTCCTGCCGCTGCTGCGGCGAACCGAAACGATCTCACTGGACACCGACTGGTTCTACCGGCTCGGGGGGCGCGCCTTTTATCAACTCTGCGACCAAGCTTTCAACGGTCTGAATGACTGGATGAACCGCATTTTCGTTCAGCGGGTGCCCGCTCTGTTGAGCCGGTTCTTTGCCGACCCCGGCGCCAATCTGCAGAAATACGGCCTCCGCCTGGTGGCTGAGCTGGGCGGCAGCGACCGGGACCTCTCCCGAAAGGAAGCCGACATTGAGCGCCGCAGTCATCTCGGCACTTATCCCGTTGGATTCGGGGTTTTGCTGGCCGTTCTCTTCCTCTCGCTGCTGTCCTTTTTCTTTTTCTGGTAAACTGACCATGGCAGCTTTCCCTGGGCCTGAATCAGCCGGACGCCTGCCTTGAAAACCAGCCTTTACCTGCATATACCCTTCTGTCTGAGCAAATGCTCCTACTGCGATTTTTTTTCCGTCCCGGTGGCGCATGCTACCGACCTCGAAGAGTACATCGGACTGTTGCTGCGGCAGCTGCAACTGGCGGCGGCAGGGGATCGCTGGAATGGACCCTTCGCCACGGTTTTCTTCGGTGGCGGAACCCCCTCTTTGCTGACGCCGGAACAGATCAGCCGCATCCTGGAGTTTGCCGAACAGCTGTTCGGCTTCGAGCCAGATGTCGAAATCAGCCTGGAAGCAAATCCAGGGACGGTTTCGCCGGCTTCTCTCAACGGCTACCGCACCGCAGGCATCAACAGGCTGTCTCTGGGGGTTCAGACCTTTTCGGAAAACAGGCTCCGCCGGATCGGGCGACCGCACACCGCCACCGAGAACCTGGGGGCCCTGCGGCTGGCACGACAGGCGGGCTTTGACAATCTTGCCTGCGACCTGATGTTTGCTTTACCAGGGCAGCGGCTGGCGGATCTGCATGAGGATCTTCAGCGCGCCCTGGAGTTTCTGCCCGAACATTTTTCCTGTTACGGATTGAGCGCCGAAGCTGACACTCCGCTGGGGGCCGCCGTTCGGCAGGGTCTACTGTCTTTGCCTGATGATGAATTTTATGCGGATGCTTTCCTGCTGCTGCATGCCGAGCTAGAAGCCGCTGGTTACGAACATTATGAAATTGCCAACTATGCCCGGCCCGGGTTCGCCTGCCGTCACAATCTCGGCTACTGGCTCCGACAACCCAGTCTCGGCCTCGGCGCCGGCGCGCATTCCTTTCTGACGGCGGGCTGGGGAGCCAGGTTGGCGGCGGCCAACGATCTGCAGGCTTATCGTGAGCAGCTGCTGGCCGGACGGGATCCCATGACCGCAATCGAAGAATTCGACCGGGCCGGAGCAATGCGCGAAACCATCTATCTCGGCCTGAGGACCAGGCAGGGGGTCGATAATGAACGCTTTCGAGCCCGTTTCGGAGCAAGTGTTGAAGAGGCTTTCCCTGCGGCGGTCCGCCAACTCGCGGGGCATTTGCAATATGCCCACGGCCGCTGGCGGCTGCAGCCTGCCGACTGGCTGCTTTTCGATCATTGGATCGAGCCCTTTCTTTAGCGGCGGACTGTCGCCGGGACGGCCGGCAGAGAACTCGGCGGAGCCTGTCCGGAACCCTGTCTTGCCCCGCAAAGCACCACCAATAAAACGTTTGCCGCGCTCTTGACAAAGGGGGGGGGCGTTGTTATGTTGATTTCGCGGTTAGCACTCAGGCGGCAAGAGTGCTAAATGCTGAGGACGGGCCGGACTTTCCGGCTTGAGTTTTTTCAGCGGGGTACTTATCCATGGCCAACGAGCTGAATACACGCAGCCAGCAAATTCTCGAAGCGATTATCGAGGAGCATATCGCCACGGCGCAGCCGGTCGGCTCCCGGGCGATTACCGCCCGCCTGGCAGTCCGCCTGTCGCCGGCGACGGTTCGCAATGTCATGGCCGAGCTCGAAGAGCAGGGCTATCTCTGTTCGCCCCACACCTCTTCGGGGCGGATTCCGACCGAACAGGGCTACCGCTTCTATGTGGACACCCTGCTGCGGGTTTCCGGCATCGGCCGGCGGCAGAAGGACCGGATAGAGACCGAATACCAGTGGAAAGGACTGCAGATGTCCGAACTGCTGCGGGCGGCGAGCAAAGCCCTGTCCAGCATGTCCAGCTACACCGGCCTGGTTATGCTGCCGCGCCTGCAGAAGACGATTTTCCGGCATATCGAATTCGTCAAGCTGTCGAGCAGCAAGGTGCTGGTGGTGTTCGTCACCCAATCGGGCCTGGTCCAGAACAAGCTGATCGAAATCGATGAGGATCTGACTGCGGCCGAACTGGAACAGATCACCAATTACCTGAACCGGACCATGGCCGGCCTCAGCATCCAGGCGATGCAGAACCAGCTGTTGTCGAAAATGGCCCGGGAGAAGGCGCTCTACGACCGGCTCCTGCAACGAGCCATGCGCCTGTCCAGCGCCGCCTTCGCAGGCGACCCGGAAGGCGACGTGATCATCGAAGGCACCAGCCTCTTTCTTGAGCAGCCCGAATTCTGCGACATGGAGCGCATGAAGCGGATTTTCCGGGCCTTCGAACGCAAGAGCGTTTTGTTCGAACTGCTCGACAGGGGCGTGCAGGGCAGCGGCGTGCAGATCATCATCGGCAGTGAAACCGAGCACAGCGAAATTGCCGGTTGCAGCCTGATTGCCGCTTCCTACTCGAGCCGGAGCGGTTCGCTGGGGTCGCTGGGCATCATCGGCCCCAGCCGGATGCCGTACGCCAAGGTGGTGCCGATCGTCGACTACACGGCGACTCTGGTCAGCCGGCTGTTGGACAACGATTCTGATTAGGAGATTGACAACGTGGCAAGAAAAGACAGGAAATCGCAGGAGAACCAAGCCCGAAAGCCTGGCCAGGAGAGCCCGGAAGAGCCAATGACCGCCGAGACCGAGGGGGAAGCAGACCCCGGTTCCGACGCTCAGGAAGTCCCTCCCGGACTTAAGGAACTGCTCGGCGAGCTCAAGGCGGAAGCGGCCCGGAACTGGGACCTTTATCTGCGCGAGCGCGCGGACCTGGAGAACTTCCGCAAGCGCTCTCAGCGCGAGAAGGAGGAGGCGATCCGCTTCGCCAACGACCGGCTGCTCAAGGAGATGATCCCGGTCCTGGATAATCTGGAGCGGGCCGTTGACCACGCCGGCGAGCAGGAGAACGACCAGGGTCTGCTGGAAGGGGTCAACATGACCATCAGCATGTTCCGCAAGGTCCTGGATGAGTTCGGCGTCAAGCCGATCGAGTCGGTCGGCACGGCCTTCGACCCCAACCTGCACCAGGCCATGGGTCAGCTGGAAACCGAGGAACAGCCACCTAACGCGGTCGCCGTCGAACTGCAGAAGGGCTATCTGCTGAACGATCGCCTGCTGCGGCCTTCATTGGTCATGGTAGCCAAGCCGCCCGCAGCCGACCCCGGCCAGGCAGGCGCAGCCGATTGAAAAAACGACCGGCCCGGGGCACCTGCCGTGCCCCGGTCAGGTCGCACAGATAGTTGATCAGAAAAACCAAAATCAAGGAGGATGAATAAAATGAGTAAAGTTATCGGAATCGACCTGGGGACCACCAACTCCTGCGTCGCCGTCATGGAAGGCGGGGAGCCCGTCGTTATTGCCAATGCCGAGGGCAGCCGGACGACCCCTTCGATGGTCGCTTTTACGGAAAGCGGCGAGCGTCTGGTCGGCCAGCAGGCCAAACGGCAGGCCGTGACCAACCCGGAAAACACCTTGTTCGCCATCAAGCGGCTGATCGGCCGCAAGTTCGATTCAGAGGCGGTCAAAAAGGACATTTCCATCGTGCCTTACAAGATCGTCGAGGCGGACAACGGCGATGCCTGGGTCGAAGCGCGCGGCAAGAAATACAGCGCCCCGGAAATTTCCGCCATGGTGCTGCAGAAGATGAAGCAGACGGCGGCCGATTACCTCGGCGAGGAGGTGACCGATGCCGTGGTCACGGTGCCGGCCTACTTCAACGATTCCCAGCGGCAGGCCACCAAGGATGCCGGCAAGATCGCCGGACTCAACGTGCTGCGCATCATCAACGAGCCGACCGCCGCGGCCCTGGCCTATGGCCTGGACAAGAAGGAAGAGCGCAAGATCGCGGTTTTCGACCTGGGCGGCGGGACCTTCGACATTTCCATCCTGGAGCTGGGCGACGGCGTCTTCGAGGTCAAGTCGACCCACGGCGATACCTTCCTCGGCGGCGAGGATTTCGATCAGCGCATCATCGACTATGTCGCCGATGAATTCAAAAAAGATCAGGGTATCAACCTGCGGAGCGACAAGATGGCTCTGCAGCGCCTCAAGGAAGCCGCCGAGAAGGCCAAGTGCGAATTGTCTTCGTCCGCGGAAACCGATATCAATCTGCCGTTCATCACGGCCGACCAGTCCGGGCCCAAACATCTCAACATCAAGCTGTCCCGCTCCAAACTGGAAAGCCTGGTCGGCGATTTGCTGGACAAGCTGGTTGGCCCCTGTAAAACCGCGTTGAAAGATGCCGGCCTGAGCGCCTCTGAAGTGGATGAGGTGATTCTGGTCGGCGGCATGACCCGCATGCCTGCGGTCCAGGCCAAGGTTCAGGAGATCTTCGGCAAGACCCCGAGCAAGGGCGTCAACCCCGACGAAGTCGTGGCGATTGGCGCCGGCATTCAGGGCGGCGTGCTCAAGGGCGACGTCAAGGATGTTCTGCTGCTTGATGTGACGCCGCTGTCGCTGGGCATCGAGACCCTCGGCGGCGTCATGACCAAACTGATCGAAAAGAACACCACCATCCCGTGCAAGAAGAGTCAGATCTTCTCCACGGCGGCCGATAACCAGCCCGCAGTTTCCGTGCATGTGCTGCAGGGCGAACGCGAAATGGCCAGCGACAATAAAACCATCGGCCGCTTCGAACTGGTCGGTATCCCGCCGGCCCCGCGTGGCGTCCCGCAGATCGAGGTCACTTTCGATATTGACGCCAACGGCATTCTCAACGTCTCCGCCAAGGATCTCGGTACCGGCAAGGAGCAGTCGATTCGCATCACCGCTTCCTCGGGCCTGTCCGAGGAAGAGATCGACAAAATGGTCAAGGATGCCGAATCCCACGCTTCGGAGGACAAGAAGAAGCGTGAACTGATTGAGGCGCGTAACCAGGCCGATGGTTTGGTCTATACCACGGAGAAGGCGGTCAGCGAGCACAGCGACAAGATCGATGCAGAAACCAAGCAGGCCATCGAAACCGCGCTCGAAGATCTGAAAAAGGCTATGGAGGCCGACGACGCCGAGGCGATCAAGAGCAAAACCGAAGCCTTGGCCCAGGCCTCGCACAAGCTGGCCGAAGTCATGTATCAGCAGCCCCAGGAGGGCGGCGAAGGCGCCGGCGAGCAGCCCGCCGGCGAGCAGCCCGCAGAGGACGTGGTCGATGCGGAGTTCGAAGAGGTCGACGACCAGAAGAAGGAGTGAGCCCTTCCTCGGGTCCGAGATGTCGCCCCCGTCGAGGGGGCGACGTGACATGAGTCGTTAGACGGCGACAGGGGGCGGTTGGTACCGGTCCCTGTCGCCTGTTTCAGGGGTGAGTGTGAATAAACGCGATTATTACGAGATTCTCGAAGTCCATCGCAATGCCAGCGAGACTGAGATCAAGAAGGCTTACCGCAAACTGGCGCTGAAATGCCATCCCGACAAGAATCCAGGTGATGCGGAAGCCGAGGGGCGCTTCAAGGAGCTCTCTGAAGCCTATGCCATTCTTTCCGATCCCCAGAAGCGGGCCCTTTATGATCAGTATGGCCACGCCGGGGTCGACCAGAGCAACGGTTACGCTGGCGGCGGCTTCGGTGGCACGCCCTTCGAGGATCTGTTCGGCGATATCTTCGGCGATATCTTCGGCGGCGGTGCCCGCCGCGGCAGCGGCCGCCGCGGGGACGACCTGCGTTACAATCTGAAGATTTCCTTCGAAGAGGCCGCCTTCGGTCTCGATACCAAAATCCAAATTCCCCGGCACAAGCGGTGCGAAGCCTGCGACGGCTCCGGCGCCAAGCCGGGTACCGCACCGCAGACCTGCCAGACCTGTGCCGGCCACGGCCAGGTTCGCTTCCAGCAGGGATTCTTCTCCCTGACCCGTCCCTGCCCCGATTGCGGCGGTGAAGGCAAGCGGATCTCGGACCCCTGCCCGGAATGTCACGGCAGCGGCCTGACCCGCAGTAAGAAAACGCTCTCGCTGAAGATTCCGGCGGGGGTCGAAACCGGCAACCGCCTCAAGTTGAACGGGGAGGGCGAACCCGGGGTTCAGGGTGGTCCGCCAGGCGACCTGTACGTGGTCATTACCGTCAAGGAGCACCCTATCTTCAAGCGGGAAGGCCAGGATATCCTCTGTGATATCCCTATTTCCTTTGCCCAGGCGGCACTCGGCTGCGAACTGGAGGTGCCGACCCTGGACGGCAAGGTCAACCTCAAGATCCCTGCCGGGACCCAGAGCGGCAAGATCTTCCGCCTGCCGAGCAAGGGGATTCCCACCCTGCACGGCTATGGCCGTGGCGATGAGCTGATTGTAGCGCGGGTCGAGACGCCGACCAAGCTGACAGCGCGGCAAAAGGAACTTCTTGAGGAGTTTTCCCAGGCAGGGGGTGAGGATGTCCACCCGCTTGGGAAAACCTTTTTCGGCAAGGTCAAGGAGCTCTTCGGATAATGCGTTTCAAGAACCTCTGCTGCTGCCTGATTGCAGGCTTTCTGGTGCTGGGCGGAGTGGTTGCCGACCCTGCCCCGGTGGCTGCGGCGACGGCTGCCCCGGAACGGGCCAGGGCGGCACTGGAGCGGGCGGTCGGCCATTATGAAGACGGTCGATTGGCGGAGGCGGCCGGACTGCTGCGCGGTTTCCTGGTCAGTCATGCCGAATCCGGCCTGGCCGGAGAGGCTTACCGGGCGTTGGCGGCCGTTCATGCCGATCTCGACGAACCGCAGCTGGCTCTCGATTATCTGGCCGAACTGCCGCCGGAAAAAATCCTGCCGGCCGATCAGCTGCTCAAGGGCCGTTTGCAGCTCCAGCTTGGCGCAGTGGCTGAGGCAGTGGCCACCCTGCGCTCCCTGGACAGCGACCAGCTCGCTCTGGCCCAGCGCCAGCAGCGAGACCTGTTGCTGGCCGCTGGGCTGGCGGAACAGGACCAGGTGCAATCGGCTCTGTATTTCCTGCATCAGGCGCTGTTGACCGAGGGCCGCCTGCTGCCGGAGGAGGTGCTGTCCCGGGTGCACGTTTTGATGGACGCCCAGATGGCCGACCATGAGCTCAAAGAGGCTGCCTTCATGTATCGGGGCAGCCCGATCGGGCTGCTTGCCAGGCTCAAGCTCGGCTGGCGAGCCCTGGCCGCCGGCCGCAAAGAAGCAGCCCGTCAGCTGGTCAACCAGGTTCTGGCGGGCCCGCCCGGCTTCGCCTATCGCGATGAAGCATTGACGCTTTTGTCCCAGCTTTCCGACCCCAACCAGTTGCAGCGGGCGGTGGGAGTCCTGCTGCCGCTGTCCGGCCGTTATGCGGCCTTCGGCAAGCTGGTTCAGCGGGGCATGGAGCAGGCGCGGACCGATTTTCGGCCTGCGGTACCGGTCCGGTTTTTATATCGCGATACGGCGGGCGAAGCGGAAACCGCCGGCCGGCAGGTTGCCGAACTGGCCATTGGCGAGCGGGTCATGGCCCTGGCGGGTCCTCTGGTCGGCAATGCGGCTGTCGCCGCTGCCGAGCGGGCCGCCCGGGAACAGATCCCGCTGTTGGCTCTTTCCCAGAAAGAGGGGCTGGCTGCCGCCTCGCCCTACATCTTCCGGAATTCTTTGACGGCCCGTCTGCAGGTGGATGCGCTGGTCGATTTTGCGATCAAGGAACAGGGGCTGCGCACCTTCGGCATCCTGCATCCCGACAGCCGGCAGGGGCAGATGATGGCGGACCTTTTCAGCGCGGCGGTCATGCAGCACGGCGGAGAGCTGGTGGCACGGCAGAGCTACCTGCCGGAGCAGACCGACTTTCGCCGCCAGGTGCGGCTGCTGCAGGGTCTGGATCCGGATGCGCCCGACGAAGAAGAAAAACCAGAGGACCCGAACGGTCTCCCCGGGGAGCCCGAAAAGGAAGAGCCGCCCCCTTTCGAAGCTCTGTTCATGCCTGATTATGCCGATCGGATCAGTCTGATTGCGCCGCAGTTGCCCTTTTACGGCCTGGAGGAGGTGCAGCTGCTCGGCACCAACGGCTGGAATGATCCGGTCCTGGTCAAAACGGCCGGCAAATTCGTCGAGGGTGCCGTTTTCGTCGACGGTTTTTTCCGGCACAGCCCATATCCCTTTGTCCAGGAATTCGTCGAAGACTACTATGCCAGTCACGGCGAAGAGCCGACCATTCTCGAAGCTCAGGGCTATGATGCCGCCGGCATTCTCCTGACGCTGCTGGACGACCAGCGGATCGACAGCCGGGCCGCAGTGCGCTGGGCCCTGGCGCAGATGCCGATTTTCCCCGGTGTGACCGGCGCCACGCGGTTCAACGCGCAAGGTGAGGCAGTCAAGACCCTGTTCCTGCTGCAGGTCCAGAACGGCGCCATCACCCAGATCAACTGATTGTCGGGCCCGATCACGCCGATTTTCATAAAAAACCTGCCGCTGCTGAAAAATCACGTCCTCTGTGCGACTTCCCGCTTGACACATTGAATATTTAAGGACTTTTTGTTGACCGGATATGGCCCGTGTGATATGATTGGTATTTCATGGGAGATAAATCCATATGTTCAAAGTTGGTGATCGCGCAGTATACCCGGCGCAGGGCGTCGGGATCGTCGAGTCGATAGAAGCACGTGAATTTTCCGGGGAAAAGCATAAGTTTTACATGCTGCGGATCATCGACAATGACATGACCATCATGGTGCCGGTCGGCAATGCATCCCATGTCGGCATGCGGAATCTGATCAGCAAGGACAAGGTCGATACCATATACAGTGTCCTGGGTGAAAAGCAGAATGGCGGCGGAGCCATCGCTTCCTGGAGCCGTCGGCAACGGGAATACAACGACAAGATCAAGACCGGCGACCCCCGGGAAGTTGCCGAAGTACTCCGGGAACTCTATCTGATCAGGGGGGCCAAGGAACTCTCCTATGGCGAGAAGAAGGTCCTCGAACTGGCCAGGCGCCTGCTGGTGCTCGAGCTGTCGCTGGCCGAAGGCGTTGCCGAAGCCCAGGTCCAGCAACGCCTCGAGAAGATGGTCATGAACTGAGAACAAGCAAAGCCGTTGTTAAAAACCGGGTATCGCAAGGTGCCTGGTTTTTTTATTTTGGGAGATCGGAAAACGGCTCAGGTCGCCAGGCGGACCGGATGGTTTTTCGACAAAAGTATTTTCAAGGCCGGCCAAATGAGGTAAAAGAGGGAGCGGTGGTCCACCCCATTGGTCTGCCGGTTCCTGCCCGTCGACCCGCTCGGGAGCTTTCCCATGAATGTGCATGTGCTCGTCCCGGCAGCTGGCGCCGGGCGCCGATTCGGCGCGGCCGTCAGGAAACAGTATTTGGAACTGCAGGACGGGCCCGTGCTCGCGGTCACGCTCCAGCGTCTGGCCAGACACCCTCTGGTCACGTCTATCTTGGTCATTGCGCCGGAGGCGGAACTGGACTATTGCCGGCAGCAGGTGGTGGAACGCTTTGCCATCGGCAAGATCGCCGGCCTGATTGCCGGCGGGACGGAACGTCAGGATTCGGTGCGCAACGGTCTGGCGGCCTGCGCCGCCGGCGATGAAGATATCATCCTGATCCATGACGGCGTGCGACCGCTGTTCCCGCTGGCGCCGCTCGACAGACTGGTCGAGGCGGCTGCGACCCATGGCGCGGCCCTGCTGGCCGTCCCGGTGCAGGATACGGTCAAGGAGGTGGTCGACGGCCGGGTGGTGCGAACCGTCGAGCGTTCTCGACTCTGGCTGGCGCAGACGCCGCAGGCCTTTGCCTGCAGCCGTATCCGGGACGCTCATCAGCGCGCCCACCAGGCCGGCTACCGGGGTACGGACGATGCTTCGCTGGTCGAGTGGTGCGGCTGGCCGGTGGTCGTGGTGCCGGGCAGTCCCGACAATCTCAAGGTGACCACGCCGTCCGACCTGGTGCTTGCGCGTTCCCTGCTGGTCTCCGGGCAAGGAAAAGAGCTATGATGCGCATCGGCCACGGATTTGATGTTCACCGGCTGGTTGCCGAGCGGGAACTCGTGCTGGGCGGGGTGGTCATTCCCCACGAACTCGGCCTGCTGGGACATTCGGACGCCGATGTTCTGCTGCATGCGGTCTGCGATGCCATGCTGGGTGCTCTCGGCCTGGGCGATCTCGGCCGCCACTTCCCGGACAGTGATCCCGCTTATCGAGGCATAAGCAGCCTCCGTCTTCTGGGACAGGTGGTGCGGCTGGCCAGAGTGCAGGGCTACCAGCTTGGCAACCTGGATGCCACGGTGATTGCCCAGCAGCCGAAACTGGCACCCTACCTGCCAGCCATGGCGAGGCGGCTTGCCGAATGCTGCGGAGTTTCTGCCGAAAGCGTCAACGTCAAGGCGACTACCACGGAACAGCTCGGCTACACAGGGCGGGGCGAAGGCATCGCCGCCCATGCGGTGGTGCTGATGATCAAGGCCTGAGCGGCCGGCAAAAGGACAGGTTAGAGATGAATGGAAATCAAGGGCAGATGCCCGTCAATTTTATCCGCAACATCATTAACGAGGAGTTGGCCGAAAATCTTCACGAAATGATCGTGACCCGCTTCCCGCCCGAACCCAACGGCTACCTGCACATCGGTCATGCCAAGTCGATCTGCCTCAACTTCGGCCTGGCGGCCCATTATCAGGGACGCTGCCATCTGCGTTTCGATGACACCAATCCGATCAAGGAGGAGCAGGAATACATCGATGCCATCAAGACCGATCTCCGCTGGCTCGGCTTCGACTGGGGGCAGCACGAATATTACGCCTCCGATTATTTCGAGACGCTCTACGGCTATGCCCGGCGGCTGGTCGAAAAGGGCCTGGCCTATGTCTGCGAACTGACGCCCGACCAGATCCGGGAATACCGCGGCACCCTGACCGAACCCGGCCGGCCGAGCCCCTGGCGGGACCGGGCTCCAGAGGAGAACCTCGATCTGCTGCAGAGCATGCGTGCCGGCGAGTTTGCCGACGGCAGTCGGGTGCTGCGTGCCAAAATCGATATGGCGGCGCCGAATCTCAACCTGCGCGACCCGGTGCTTTACCGCATCCTGCATGCCCCCCATCACCGGACCGGTGACCGCTGGTGCATCTATCCGATGTACGATTTCGCCCATGGCCAGTCCGATTCCATCGAGGGCGTCACGCATTCGATCTGCACCCTCGAATTCGAGGACCATCGGCCGCTTTACGACTGGCTGTGCGAAGCGATCGGTATTTACCATCCGCGCCAGATCGAGTTCGCCCGTCTCAACCTGACCTATACGGTGATGAGCAAACGCCGCCTGCTGGAACTGGTCAGAGAAAAACATGTCAGCGGCTGGGACGATCCGCGCATGCCGACCCTGTCGGGAATGCGCCGTCGCGGGTTCACGCCCCGGGCGATACGCACCTTCTGCGACCGGATCGGTGTCGGCAAGAGCGACAGCGTGATCGACGTCGGGGTCCTGGAAGACTGCGTGCGCGAAGACCTTGACGCCGGCGCGCCCCGGGCCATGGGGGTGCTGCGACCGCTCAAGGTGACCATCACCAATTATCCCGGCGACCAGGTGGAGGAGTTCACCGTCCCCCGCCATCCGAAGGACCCGGCAATGGGGACGCGCACCATCCCCTTCGGCCGGGAACTCTATATCGAACGGGACGATTTCATGGAGGACCCGCCGAAGAAGTTCTTCCGTCTTGGGCCGGGGCGGGAGGTCCGCCTGCGCTACGGCTACATCATCCGTTGCGACGAAGTGGTCCGTGACGAAAGCGGCGAAGTGGTCGAACTCCGCTGCAGCTATGACCCGGACACCGGCGGCGGCAGCCTGCCGGAAGGGCGCAAAAAGGTCAAAGGCATCATTCACTGGGTTTCCGCCGCCCACGGCCTGCCGGTCGAAGTCCGGGTCTACGACCGGCTGTTCCGGGCGGCCAACCCCACCGGCGACAAGCAGACCGACTACCGGACCCACCTCAACCCCGATTCGCTGGAGGTTTTGACCGACTGCCTGGTCGAACCGGGCCTGGCGGGGGCGGCGGCCGGCGCCGCTTTCCAGTTCGAGCGACTCGGTTATTTCTGCGTCGATCGGCAGGCGGAGGCGTCCCGGCCGGTTTTCAACCGGATCGTCACCCTGCGCGACACCTGGGCGAAGGTTTCCGCCGCCCGGTAACTTTATTTCGAGAGGAGTTCTGCCTGCCATGACTTTGCGGGTCTATAATACGCTGGCCGGTCAAAAACAGGAATTCAAGCCCCTGGTCCCGGGCGAGGTCGGCATGTATGTCTGCGGCGTGACCGTCTACGACTATTGCCATATCGGACATGCCCGCGCCAATATCGTCTTCGACATCATCTTCCGCTACCTGCAGTACGCCGGTTACGACGTGACCTACGTCCGCAACTATACCGACGTCGACGACAAGATCATCAAGCGGGCCAATGAGTGCGGCATATCCAGCAAGGAGTTGTCAGAGAAATTCATTCGGGCTTTCGACGAGGACATGCTGGCCCTGGGCCTGCGCAAGCCGACCTTCGAGCCGAAGGCCACCGAGTATATCGACGAGATCATCGCCATTGCCGAAGCTCTGATCGACAAGGGCCTGGCCTACGCTGCCGGTGGTGATGTTTATTACAGCGTCGGCGGATTTCCGGAGTATCTCAAGCTGTCGAAGCGCAACATGGACGAAATGCAGGCCGGCGCCCGCATCGCACCGGGCGAGCAGAAGCGCAACCCCATGGACTTCGCGCTCTGGAAGGCGGCCAAACCCGGTGAACCCGCCTGGGACTCCCCCTGGGGGCCGGGGCGGCCCGGCTGGCACATCGAATGTTCGGCCATGAGTTCCTCGCTGCTTGGCGAAACCTTTGATATCCATGGTGGCGGCCGCGACCTGATCTTTCCCCACCACGAGAACGAGATCGCCCAGTCGGAGGGCGCCAGCGGCAAGCCCTTCGCCCGCTACTGGCTGCACAACGGTTTCGTCAATGTCGACCAGGAGAAAATGAGCAAATCGCTGGGTAACTTTTTCACGATTCGCGACATCCTGCAGAAATACGATGCCGAGGTGGTCCGCTTCTTCATTCTGACCGCCCACTACCGCTCGCCCATCGACTTTTCCGACCAGAACCTCAAGGAGGCTCGGATCGGGCTGTCCCGGTTCTACGAGGCTCTGCAGGCCGGCGCCGCCGCGGTCGAAGGCTGTCCCGACCAGGGCGCGCCGGGGCCTGAAGGTGCGCAGCTGGAAGCCAGCTTCCGGGAGGCAATGGACGATGACTTCAACACCGCCCGGGCGATCGGCCATCTGTTCGAGGGTGCCCGCATCATCAACCGGCTGGTGACGGAGAAGAAGTTCCGCAAGCAGCCGGACAAGGTGGCGACGGTGCGCGATCTGCAGCGCGTTCTGCGCGAACTCGGCGACGTACTGGGTTTGTTCACCGCCGATCCTGGCGAGTGGCTGCACCGCCAGAATGTCCGCGGTCTCGAGGATCTCGGCATCAGCGAACAAGAGATCGAGGAACGGATCGCCGAGCGGCTGCAGGCCCGGCGCGACAAGGACTTTGCCCGTGCCGACCGGATCCGCGACGAACTGGCCGAGCGCGGCGTCGAACTGCTCGACTCGCCGACCGGCACCACCTGGAAGATACGATCGTGAATAATCCGGGCCGGTCCTGATGCCCCGGCGGAAACGCTGCAAATGCTTTGGCGCAGAGAAAGGGTGAAACACTGACCGCCGGCCAGAAGAGTTTTGAGTCGTCGGTATCTATTATCCTGAACTCAGAAAAAATAATTCAGGATAAAACGCTAACACTAATAAGACAATTATTTGGATCGTAATGAAAGGAGCCACGCCTTTGTATATGTGATATGTTCTAACAGACGGTGGAGAGACCCCTTTAAGATAAAATAAACTGAACCCGAAGGGGGGGGTCATAAAAGAGGTCTGCAGGTTCATTGCAATTAAAATAGCAAACCACAGGGGATTTAGACCAATAATTTCAGCAACAGGCAATAATATGGGAACAATGATATAAGAAATTTCAATAAAGTCGATAAAAAACCCCAAAACCAAAACAGCGATCATAGAGAAGATTATAAAACCATACTTATCGCCTGGTATTGCAAGCAGAACTTCATTGACTATTTCTTCCCCACCGGTATAAACAAAAACCATTGAAAAGGCAGTCGCCCCGATGAGGATCGTATACACCATGACGGTAATCTGGACGGTTTCTAGAGACGTCTGTTTAACCATGCCGTAGCTGAATTGTTTGTAAAGGAAGGACAGCAGAAGCGCACCAAAGCATCCCACTGCGGCGGACTCCGTAGGTGTTGCGATCCCGGCAAAAATAGAACCCAGCACAAGCACGATAAGTATCAAAGGCGGGAAAATATCCAGAAGTGCTTTTAATATCTGTTGTTTTTTGTTGCCCCTGTTTTCAAGAATAATCGGGGGAGCAACGTCCTTTCTCAAAAATGAGACAATGAAAATATAAATCAAATACAGTCCCACCAGCCAGAGGCCGGGAACAAAAGCGGCTTTGAATACGTCTCCCACCGGCAACTGAAAAACGTCACCAAGAATAATCAGGACAATTGACGGAGGAATGATTTGCCCCAGAGTCCCCGCCGCGCAAATTGTGCCTGTGGCCAACTCTTTATTGTAATTATATTTAAGCATGACAGGCAGAGAAATGACGCCCATGGCAACAACACTCGCCCCCACAACACCGGTGGATGCTGCCAGCAGAGTCCCGACCAGGACGGTACTTATGGCCATGCCGCCCCGGATGCTGCCAAAGAGCGAGCCCATGGATTCCAAGAGCTTTTCGGCAAGATTGGATTTTTGCAGGATAAGACCCATAAAGATAAACAAGGGAATCGCCATGAGAAGCTTATTTGTCATAATTGCATACAGGCGAAACGGCATAAAAGAAAACATGCTCATGCCTTCTCGAACACCTTCCCAGATCGTTCCACCAAAAGGTATGATCTCGAAAAGACCATAAATAACCGCAAAAATAACCGCAACACCACCAAAGGTAAAAGCAACGGGAAATCCGAATAAAAGAAGCAGGAGGGCTGCAAAAAACATTATAATCCCAACCATTAATTACTCTCCTGATTTTCTTTTTTCTGCGTTTTATCCCAATACTCGTCGTTCCGGTATAAATTTATATTTTTGACGATATAGCCGAGCCCCATAAAAGCTAATAAAAAGAAAGAAAAGGGGATCATTCCTTTTACGATCCATCGATGAGGAAGTCCTCCCGGATCATTGCTTGTCTCACCGGAAACGAAAGCTTCAACGGCAAAATTGATGGAACCTGTAGCAATAAGAAGCGAAAAGATGATAATGAACAGAATGGTCCCAACAATATTGATAACCGCGCGTTTTTTCGGTGTCAGCCTGTCATAGATAACATCAACCCGGACATGGCCTTCTTCCATCAGTGTATAAGGGATGCCCAGCAGAATGATGATGGATAGAAGGTGCCATTCCAACTCCTGTAATCCGACAGAACCCCAATTAAAAACGTACCTGGTCAAAGCATCAAAAAAAACGTTGATAACCATGATGACTGTCGCAAAAGCGGTCAGATACCCTAGAAACTTGCTAATTTTGTGAAAAAAAGATTCAATTTTTATCAACATCGGCAAGCACCTTAAATCGTATGTGTTCAGGTCCGGCTGGCGTGTGCTGAAAACTTTTGGACCAGAGGCCGCTTGAATCTCTCCTGGAGTTGTGATGGGCGCCCTCCGGACGCCCCAATGCTCCCCTTTGAGGCCTTCTCTGTACACGATGCGAAAAAGTTGCGAAAACTTCAATAAAAAAAGGGGCTTTTTGAAGCCCCTTTTTTTACAGAAAACAAAATCGATTATTGAGTTTTATCCGAGATAGACTTCAGATAGAGATAATCGGAAATATGGGTCCATTCCCTCGCTTTATCCATGTAGGATTCCTGAGATTCCATGATTTTCTTGAACATTGCATTCTCACTCTTGTACTGACTCACCAGATCATCATAAGAATCGACCATCGCTGAAATAACTTCATCAGGGAAAGTTTTTACTTTGATATTAGGATAATCCTGCTTCATTGACGACCAGGCCTCGGAGCTCATGTGGTAGTTCTCGATATACATATCGTAAGCTGAGACCTTCATCGCAACTTTCAATATTTCTTTATATTTTTCCGGCAATTTGTCATAGGCTTCCTGGTTGATCAGAAACTGCAGCTCGGTCGCCGGCTCATGCCATCCTGTGTAGTAGTAGGGGGCAATTTTATGAAAACCCATTTTGATGTCCATGCCAGGACCAACCCATTCAAGGGCATCAATGGTTCCCCTTTCCAGGGAGGTGTAAAGCTCACCGGGGGGAATATTGGTCACGGTGACACCGAGGTTGGCAAGGACCTGGCCGGCAAAGCCGGGGATGCGCATTTTCAAGCCTTTAAGATCATCAAGGGAGTTGATCTCTTTTCGGTACCATCCCCCCATCTGGTTGCCTGTGTTGCCGCCGGGGAAAGACAGCATGCCGTGCTCACCGTACACTTCCTGCATCAATTCCATGCCGCCGCCCTCATAGAACCACGCATACTGCTCAGGTGTGGTCATGCCGAAAGGCATCGTGGTCAGCGGTAAAAAGGCGACATCTTTTCCTTTCCAGTAATACGATGCACTGTGCCCCATCTCATACTGGGCAAGTTTTACCATATCAAATATACCGAACGGGGCTTTATGCTTATTTGAAGCGTCAATCCTTATAACAAAATTTCCTCCACTCATGGTTTCGACCAGATCAGCCATTTCTTCAACGGTGTCCACAAAAGGATGAAGTGTCGGCCCCCAGGTCATTGCAAGCTTCCATCTGACCTTTGGATCTTCCGCATGGCTGAACGGAACCAGTACGGCAGCCATCAGAGCAATAATAAGTAAACTCTTGACGATCTTCATCAGCGCCTCCTTAATTGGGATTAATGGATACTTGACATTACCCCATATTTATTTAATGTCAAAGTGATAAATGCCCC
>DATFJP010000235.1:0-4159 GCA_035269105.1 Desulfuromonadales bacterium | reverse complement strand
CTCGGGATAAAAGTTGCCTTCGGCCGCAGGCCGGCGCTCCGGGCCGGGATGTGTCTGATCTTTATTCGCCATGGTTGGGCCTTCCGGAACAGCTGCAGATCAACAAAATGGGAAAACGGGCAAAAGCACCGAGGGCGATTGCCTGAATCTCTATTATAAGGGGAAACCCGGCCGCGGCACAAGGCGACCAGCCAGGTTCAATAGGACATCAATACCGGGACTGTCATGGATTTGAGCAGGTGGCTGCCGACCTCTCCCAGTGTCTGATGTCCGCGCCTGGACTGGGCGAAGGCCCCCATGACCAGTAGGTCGATGCCTTGGTCGGCGCAGCGGTTGAGCAGCAGATCGCCGACGCTCAGATTGCCGGCATTCAGTTTTTCAGAGGAGGGGTCGAGATCATAGCGCCTGAGATGGTGGCAGATATCGGAGGTATGGGCCTGGTAGATTTCATCACCGCCGCGCCCCTGGATGGTTATGACCCGGATCATTTCAGCACGTCGCAGCAGCGGCAGAGAATCGTGGACGGCGCGTGACGACTCGGGCCCGCCCCGCCAGGCCAGCATGACCCGCTTGCCGAGGGTTTCGCCGCCACCGATATAGGGAACGATCAGGACCGGGCGACCGCTGCCGAGCACCGCCTTCTCCGGAAGATTTGCCGGAATGGTGCGTTCCCTGCTGTCGTAGTCGCTCTGGCTGAGAACCAGCAGATCATGGTAATGGGCATGCAGAATCACCGCCTGCGGCAGGTCGAGTCCAATTTCCTGGAGATCGAGTTCAAGCCATTGGCTCTTTATGCCCTGATCGGTGGCGGCCTTCTCAAAAGCATCCCGGGCTTCCGTCGCCAGCTGGCGGCGGGTTTTCCGCTCGGGAACGTCATGCGGATGCACCAGCACGTAGAGTCCGGTCAGGCTGGACTGCTGCTGCGCCGCCAGACGGACCGCGACCTCGAGGCGCGATGCACAGGTGTGGCGATTGTCGAGATGAACGAGAATATCCTTGAGATTCACGGTGCAGCCCCCTTCTTTCTCAATGCTTCTTGCCGAGGTAGGCCTCCTGGACCTTCTCGGAGGCCAGCAGCTCCTCCGAAGTGCCGGACAGCACAATTTTGCCGACGTCCAGGACGTAGGCGCGATCAGCCAGTTTGAGGGCGGCCTTGGCGTTCTGTTCCACGAGCAGAACGGTCACCCCTTCCTGCGAGATCTTCTTGATCTGCTGGAAAATCGCCTTGACCAGGATCGGCGCAATGCCGAGCGAAGGCTCATCGAGCAGCAGCATTTCCGGATTGCTCATCAACGATCGGCCAATGGCCAGCATCTGCTGCTCACCGCCGGAAAGCGTGCCGGCCAGCTGTTTGCGTCGCTCTTCCAGGCGCGGGAAGAGCTGATAAACCCACCTGAGGGTATCCTTGTCCAGCTTGCTTCGGGAATAGGCGCCGAGCATCAGGTTTTCCTCGACGGTCAGGATGCCGAACACCCGCCGGCCCTCCGGCGCATGGCTGATGCCCAGCTTGACGATTTTATGCGCCGACAGCTGGGTCAGATCCTGGCCCTTGAACATGATCGCACCGGACTTGGCCTTGTGCAGCTGGCTGATGGTCCGCATGGTGGTGGTTTTGCCGGCCCCGTTGGCGCCGAGAATGGCCACGATCTCTCCCTTGCGGACCTGCAGCGAGATCCCCTTGATGGCGGCAATACTGCCGTAGGAGACCTCCAGGTCCTTGATATCGAACAAGATGTCGCTACTCATCGTCATCATCCTCGCTTCCCAGGTAGGCCTCGATCACGGCCGGGTTCTTCTGAATTTCGTCGGGAGTCCCCTCGGCGATCTTTTTGCCGAAATTGATGACCGTCAGGTAGTCGGTGACCTGCATGACCAGGTCCATGTCATGCTCGATCAACAGCACCGTCACGCCCTTGTCCCGGATCTGGAAGATGGTTTCCAGCAGAGCCAGGGTTTCCTTGTCATTGAGGCCGGCCGCCGGTTCATCCAGGATCAGCAGGGTCGGATCCACCGCCATGGCCCGGGCCATCTCCACCCGGCGCTGGATACCGTAGGGCAGTGAATTGGTCGGGGTTGCGGCAAATTCGCCCAGATTGAAAAACTCCAACTGTTCCTGAACTTTTTGCCAGTTTTCGAGTTCGTCCCGTCGGGAGCCGGGGGTCGGCACGATGCCGTGCCACCAGCTCTGCTGACTCTTGATATGGCGGCCGCTCATGATATTTTCAGCGACCGACATCTGGCCGAACAGGCGGATGGTCTGGAAGGTGCGCACGATACCGCGATCGACGATCTTATAGGGGGTCAGGCCGCGGATTTCCTCGCCGCGCCATTTGACCGAGCCTTCTTCCGACTGGTAGATCCCGGTGATGCAGTTGAAGACAGTGGTCTTGCCGGCGCCGTTGGGACCGATCACGCCGTAGATCTGGCCCTCTTCAACGGTCATGTTGAGTTCGTCGACGGCCGTCAACCCGCCGAAGCGCTTGGTGACATTGGTCAGGACCAGATTATTAGGCGCCATGGTTCGATTCCTTGATCAGAAACTTGGGGATTTTACCGAAAGTGGCCGGCCAGATGCCTCGCGGCCGCAGGACCATCGCCAGGATCATGGCAAAACCGAAGATGAAGAACCGCCAGGTTGCAAATTCCCGAAAGATCTCGGGCAGCACGAACATGACGAACACGCCGAGCAAAACTCCGGGGATGGAGGAGCCGCCGACCAGGACGATACTGAAGAACAGGACCGACTGAATGAATTCGAAGGCTTCGGGACTGACCGCCGCGTACTGGGTGGCGTAGACGGTACCGGCCAGACCGGCGATGCCGGCGCCGAGCCCGAAGGCAAAGATCTTGTAGACGCGGGTGTTGATGCCGATGCTCTCGGCGGCCAAAGGATCTTCCCGCAGATAGTGCAGGGCCCGGCCGGCCTTGCTCTTTTCCAGGTTGGCCATAATACCGAGAGTCAGCAGGAGCACTGCGAAGGCGAAATAGTACACCGAGACCTGGCTGGCCAGTTTGATGCCGAACAGGTTCATGGCATCCAGACCGAAAATGCCGTTGGGGCCGCCGGTCACCCCGCCCAGGTTGTTCTGCACCACCTGCACGAAAACGATGTTGAAGCCGATGGTGACGACCAGCAGATAATCTCCGCGCAGGTGGACGATCGGCCCGGCCAGCAGAATTCCCATCAGCGCGGGAATCAGGATTGCGACCGGGATGGTCGCCAGCATCGGCCAGCCGAACTTGGCATTGAGGATCGCCGTCAGGTAGGCCCCCATACCGAAGAACAGGGCCTGACCCATGTTGAACATGCCCGCCTTGCCGAGGATGATGTCCTGCGACAAAGCGACTACCGCAAAGATCAGGAAGGTGATGGCCACCGCCTGCCAGCGGGGATCGAGCAGGAACGGCAGGATGGCTATGACGACGAAGAAAACCGGGTAACCGAATCGTTCGAGACTCTTCATCAGACTTTCTCCGCAACCCGCTCACCAAGCAGTCCGGTGGGCCGGACGATCAGGATCACGATCAAGAGGATAAAGGTGTAGGCATCGGCCCAGGTACTCGAAACATAGCCGGCGATAAAGGCGTTGAACAGGCCGAGCAGCATGCCGCCCAGCATGGCGCCGGGAATATTGCCGATCCCGCCGAGGATCGCGGCGATAAAGGCATAGAGGCCATATTGCCAACCCATGTTGAAGGTGATGCCGCGATAGTAGAGGCCGATAAACAGGCCGCCGACGGCCCCCAGGGAGGAGCCGATGACAAAGATCAGGGTGATCACGCTGTTGACGTTGATGCCCATCAGCTTGGCGGCGTCCTGGTCGATGGAACTGGCGCGAATGGCGGCACCCATGCGGGTTTTCTCAATGAACAGGTAGAGGCTGACCATCAGGACCAGGGAAATGGCCAGGATCAGCACCTGGATCAGGCTGATCACCACGCCCCCGAAATTCCAGTAAACCTGGGGGACCAGTTCCGGGAAAATTTTCATGCGCGGCCCCCAGATCAGCATGATGCCGTTCTGAATGACCAGCGAGGCGCCGAGCGCCGAAACCACCGCCGACAGACGCGGCGCCTCCCGCAGCGGTCGGTAGGCGACCCGCTCGAGAATCACGCCGACACAGGCCATCACTGCGGCAGAGAGCAGGAAAATGGCGAT
>DATFJP010000234.1:0-3950 GCA_035269105.1 Desulfuromonadales bacterium | reverse complement strand
GTTCATCAGCACGCTTTCGATCTGCGAGGGGAAGACATTGACCCCGCGGATGATCAGCATGTCGTCGGAGCGGCCGCTCATGCGCTCCAGGCGGCGGTGGGTCCGGCCGCAGACACAGGGTTCGGCAATGATCCGGGTGATGTCCCGGGTCCGGTAGCGGATCATCGGAATGCCTTCCTTGGTGATGGTCGTAATCACCAACTCGCCCTGCTCGCCGAGCGGCAGCACGGCTTCGGTCTCCGGGTCGATGATCTCGGGGATGAAATGGTCTTCCCAGATATGCAGGCCGGCCTGGGCTTCGATGCACTCGATGCCGACCCCGGGGCCGAGAATTTCCGAAAGGCCGTAGATATCGATCGCCTTGATGCCGACCTTTTCCTGGATCTCGTCGCGCATCTTCTCCGACCAGGGTTCGGCGCCGAGAATACCGATCTCCAGCTTGAGGGAATGGATGTCGATGCCCTCTTCCGCGGCCACTTCGGCCAGGTAAAGACAATAAGACGGCGTGCAGGTGAGCACCGTCGAACCGAAATCCTGCATGATCATCAACTGCTTTTTGGTGTTGCCCCCGGACATGGGGATGACCGAGGCCCCGATCTTTTCCGCACCGTAGTGGGCACCCAGGCCGCCGGTGAACAGGCCGTAGCCGTAAGCGTTGTGGATGACGTCGCCGCGGTGGGCGCCGGCGGCGGCGAAGGAGCGGGCCATCATCTCGGTCCAGTTGTCGAGATCTCGGCGGGTATAGCCGACCACGGTCGGTTTGCCGGTTGTGCCCGAGGAGGCATGAATCCTGACGATCTGATCGAGGGGCACGGCAAACAGTCCGTAGGGGTAGTTGTCGCGCATGTCCTGCTTGAGGGTGAACGGCAGGCGGCGCAGGTCAGCGAGGCTTTTGACCTGGTTCGGCTTGACCCCCGCTTTTTCGAAGCGTTTCCGGTAGAAAGGGACCGTCGCGTAAACGCGCTCCAGGGTCTGCTGCAAACGTCTCAGCTGCAGGGATTCGATCGCTTCCCGCGGCAGGGTTTCGAAATCATCGTTCCAGATCATGGAGACACCTCTTCTTCCTCATCACCATCAAGATGCAGAGCTCACAAGTCATCAAAATTCCATAGCTTCTATGCTTTGGCGGCGCGGCCCAGATCGAAGGCCTCGAGGTTGACCTGCTGGAAGCGCTCCGGAACCAGGGCTTTGATCGCCGCCAGCCACTGGTCCGGCGAAGGATCGAGCAGATTGGACAGCGCACCGAGCAGGACCGTGTTGACCGTCCGCGGATCGCCGGCCTGTTCGGCCAGCTGCAAGCCGTCGACCAGCCGGACATCGGCGACTCGCTGCCGCAGCTTGTCCGGGATATCCCGCGGATAGGTCTCGCGGCCGAGGGCCACGGACGGCGGGGCGATGCGCAGGTTGTTGACCACCACCGTACCCTGCGGGGCCAGCAGCGGCAGATAGCGGTAGCTTTCCAGCAGCTCGAAGCCGAACAGGATGTCGGCGCCGCCTTCGGGAATAATCGCCGAATAGACCTTGGGGCCGAAGCGGACATGGGAAACGACGCTGCCGCCGCGCTGCGCCATGCCGTGCACCTCGGCTTTCTTGACATCGTAGCCGGCCTGCATCAGCACTTCGGAGAGGATTTCACTGGCCAGCAGCGTGCCTTGCCCGCCGACGCCGGCCATCAAAATGTTGGTGATGCCGTCATTCTTCATTGCAGACTCCAAAAGCACCGAATTTACAAACTTGTTCGCAAATGCCGCAGCCGGTGCAGAGCAGCCGGTCGACCTTGGCAAACCCCTTGCCGCCCTCTGCGCCGGGCTCCCATTCGATGGCCGGACAGCCGAGCTTCAGGCAGGCCTTGCAGGCGGTGCACTGGTCCGCATCGACGAACAGCGGCGGCTTCTTCTCGAGGACATCATGCTTGATCAGCACGCAGGGCCGACGGGTGATGACCACCGACGTTTCCGGGCGGGCCATCTCCTCGCTGATCACCTGCTGCGTCTCCGCCATCAGGTAGGGGTCGACGGTCCGCACGCTGTTGACGCCGAGCGACCGGCACAGGGCCTCCAGGTCGACCTGGTAGGTTTTCTCGCCGGACAGCGTATAACCGGAGGACGGGTGGTCCTGGCGACCGGTCATGCCGGTGGTGCTGTTGTCGAGAATGATCACGGTGGCCGGCGACTGGTTGTAGACCATGTCCATCAGGCCGTTGACCCCGGTATGCAGAAAAGTCGAGTCGCCGATCACGGCGACCAGCTTCTGCTGGGCGTCGGCCTCCAGCACCTTGCTCAGGCCGGTGGCATTGCCGATGCTGGCCCCCATGCAGATGCAGGTGTCCATGGCGGAGAGCGGCGGCATGAAACCGAGCGTGTAGCAGCCGATATCGCCGGTGACGAAGGCCTTCAGCCGGTTGAGGGCGTAAAATACCCCGCGATGGGGACATCCCGGGCACATGTTCGGCGGCCGGGCGGGCAGCTGCTCCCCGACCTCCAGGGCCTCCGGGGTTTCCAGGTCAAAAGCCTTGCGCAGCCGGCCGGGGGTCAGTTCGCCGCAGATCGGCACACGGTCCTTGCCGACCACCTGGAAGCCCATCGCCCTCACCTGCTCCTCGATGAAAGGATCGAGCTCTTCAATCACATAAAGGGTCTTGAAGCGCTCGGCGAATTCGCGGATGAGGCGCGTGGGCAGCGGGTGAACCAGCCCGAGTTTTAGGATGGAGGCATCCGGAAACACCTCCCTGGCATACTGATAGGCGACACCGGCGGTAATAATGCCCAGTTCGCCCTTGCCTATCTCGATCCGGTTGAAGGGCTGGTCACAGGCCCATTCGGCCATGCGCTCCAGGCGTTCCTCGACAAACGGATGTCTGATCCGGGCGTTGCCGGGCAGCATGACGAACTTGGCGGGGTCGCGCTGCAGCCCGGTGGCCGGCAGCTGCTCGCACGGCTCGCCGAGAGTCACCACCGACTTGGAGTGGGAGATGCGGGTGGTGCTGCGCAGCATGATCGGCGTATCGAACTCTTCACTGACGGCGAAGGCCAGGCGGGTCAATTCGAGGGCTTCCTGGCTGTCGGCAGGGTCGAACATCGGCACCTTGGCGGCCCGCGCGTAATGACGGCTGTCCTGTTCATTCTGGGAAGAATGCATCTCCGGGTCGTCGGCGGCCACCAGCACCAGGCCGCCGCGCACCCCGGTGTAGGCGAAGGTAAAGAGCGGATCGGCGGCCACGTTGACGCCCACATGCTTCATGGTCACCATGGTCCGGGCACCGCCCATGCTGGCGCCGATACCGACCTCGAGAGCGACTTTCTCATTGGGTGCCCAGGAAGCATCGATTCGCGGGTACTGGCGAATGTTTTCGAGAATTTCCGTCGAGGGTGTCCCCGGATAGGCCGAGGCCACCTGGACGCCTGCTTCATAGGCGGCGCGGGCAAAAGCCTCGTTGCCGGACAATACGGTTTTCTGCATGCGGATTTCCTTTGAAAATGACTGTTATTTTGAACGATTGGGACCGATGAAACTGCTGGAAAAAAGGTTTTTGATCATAATCGGTCGGCTCGGAATTGTCAATCAAAGCTCGTACCCGGTACGAGTGGCTGGCGGCATGCCCGGCAGGCGTTTTTTTTGCAGGGTATCCCGGGCCGCCGAGCCTATTTTCTGCCAACGACGGCCTGGGCGAGGTTGAAGGAATGATCGCCGATTTTTTCAAAGTTGTGCAGCATGTCGATGAACACCAGGCCCGAGTCGACGGTGCATTCGCCGGTATTCAGACGCCGGATATGATTGTTGCGCAGCCCCTCCTCAAGAGCGTCGATGGCATCCTCGAGTTGCTGGGCCTGCTCGAAAATCGTTTTGTCCCCTGTTTCCATGGCACCGATGACCAGGGCCATAAACTCCTGCGTGACCTTGGCAATCCTGGCGATTTCCTGGTTGGCAATCTCGGAAAAAGCGACCCGTTC
>DATFJP010000233.1:0-16795 GCA_035269105.1 Desulfuromonadales bacterium | reverse complement strand
TATGGGCCGAAGAATCGGATTTGCAGCAAGTTCACGGATCGTCAGACAGGCTCCCAGGTCAACATCAAGAGCACCGCGAGGGAGTGCCGGCTGAGCAGAAAGCCAGACTGATCGCCGGCTTAAAGCTCCAGCGCGAACCGGATCGCCTGTGACAATTCGTCCAGCTGCGAAGCGGACAGGGTCGTGATCAGTGCGCCAATCCTGCTGTTGGACACGGTCTGGATATGATCGCAGTTAATGGCGCAGTCCCTGGGCATCGCGTCTTTGCCGGACAGAAAGACTTCGCTCGGGATGTCGCGAATGGTCGAGGTGATCGGGGCGATGGTGACTTCCCCCAGGTATTCGATCACCGACGACCGTGAAAGGATGACCACCGGCCGTTTTTTATCCGGCGATTTGAAACGATACCAGTGGACTTCGCCGCGCTTCATGGGTCGCCCCACTCCTGTTCATCTTCCCAGGCGCTGAATTCAGCTCCGGTAACCGGCTGCTGCCGATATCCCTGACGATGCTTCTCTTCCAGTTGCAGGGCTTTGTACTTGTCCAGGGCGTCGCGCAGGGCGTCGCGGGCGAAAGCGGAACGGCTGGTGTGCAGCTGCTTAACCATTTTGTCGACATCATTGACGAGTTCATCGTCTAAAGTCATCTGTATAGTCTTCATAACCGCCCCCTGATGTGGATCTTTATAGCTATAATGACCCACAGATCAGCGACGGTCAAGACTGAAAAAATCCTTGATCACTTCGACGGCCCGATCGATATCCGCAAACGAAACATCCATGTGCGTCACCATGCGCAGATTACCGTATCCACCCACCATTATCCCTCTTTCCTTCAGGTAAGACTTGAGGTTTTCGGCGACGTCTTTGCCCGGCCAGGCAAAGACCATGTTGGTCTGCACTTCGCTCGGGTCGACCGCCAGCTGGTCGATGTCGGACAGCCCCTCCGCCAGTTGCCGGGCCTTGGCATGATCCTCCGCCAGCCGCTCGACGTTGTTCTGCAGGGCGAGCAATCCGGCCGCCGCCAGGATACCGGCCTGGCGCATGCCGCCGCCGAGCATCTTGCGCCAGCGGCGGGCCCTGTCGATCAGCTCCGCCGGTCCGCACAACAGCGATCCCACCGGCGCACCGAGGCCTTTCGAAAGGCAGACCGAAACGGTATCGAAAGGCGCAGCGAGTTCAGCAGCGGCAATCTGCAGCTTGACCGCGGCGTTGAACAGTCGGGCGCCGTCGAGATGCAGTCGCAGGTCGTGCTGCCGGGCAAAAGCGGCGGCCCGCTGGGGATAGTCTGCCGGCAGCACTTTGCCGGCCTGAGTGTTCTCCAGGCAGAGCAGGCGGGTGCGGGCAAAATGGAAATCGGCGGGTTTCACCAGGGCGGCGGCCGCCTCGAGGTCGAGGGTGCCATCGGCCTGGAAATCCAGAGGCTGCGGCTGGATGCCGCCGAGGACGGCGGCGCCGCCGGCTTCGTAGCGATAGAGATGCGCCTGTTGGCCGGCAAGGTATTCATCGCCACGTTCACAGTGGCACAATAGCGCCAGCAGGTTGGTCTGGGTGCCGCTGGGGGCGAACAGCGCCGCTTGCTTGCCGAGCATTTCAGCGGCGGTGCGCTCCAGCAGGGTGACGGTGGGGTCCTCGCCGTAGACATCGTCGCCCACCGGGGCCCGGGCCATGGCTTCGCGCATGCCGGCCGTCGGCCGGGTGACCGTGTCACTGCGCAGGTCGATGATCGGCTGGTTCATTGAATCCTCGCAGGGAAAGGAAATGTTCGGTCTGACCGACGGCATCAACCGGCCAGCTGCCGGATGCCGTCGGCAATGAACTGGACGGCCAGGGCCGCCAGCACCACGCCGAGCAGTCGGCGCAGGATGTCGTCGCCGGTCTCGCCGATCAGCCGGTGGATCTTGCCTGAGCCGAGAAAGGCCGCCAGCGTGGCCAGATAGATGGTCAGCACTGCGGCGGTCAACTGCAGAGTGCCGCCCTGCGAAAACAGCAGGATGGTCAGAGTCAGACATCCCGGACCGGCGATCAGGGGGATGGAGAGCGGATAAACCGAAATATCGGTCTGCAGCTGGCTGCGCCGCTCTTTCCGCCCCTGCCGGGTGATCATGTTGAAGGCCGTGTAGAAGAGCAGGAACCCACCGGCCACGCGCAGGGAGGCGATGCTGATGCCGAGGCTGGTCAGCAGCGACTCGCCGAAGAAGCCGAACAGCAGAACGATGGCGGTGGAAATCAGGACTGAGCGCAGGGCCATGCGTCGGACATAGGCCCGTTCCGCGCCGCCGGTCAGGCCATGAAAGATGACGGCCGTGCCGATCGGATCGATGATGACGAAATAGCTGGTCAGCGCATGCAGATAGATCTCCATGGACTCATTCCGGTTTCGTGCCGTTCGGCAGATCAGTTTCGGGGGACTCCAGGCTGATTCTGCCGAGCTGGCCGCTGCGCAATTCCCGCAACAGCACTTCCGCCGCACGGTAGATATCGACGTCGCCACCGGCGGCCAGGCAGCCGCGGCGGCGGCCGACCTCCTCGATCAGCTGGTTCGAAGTCTGCGGCAGGGTCGACAATCGATAGCGGCTGCGGACGGATTCGGGATACCGCTCAAGCAGAAAATCGGCGGCGAAGCGGGCCGTCTCCTCGAAATCGATGGCATTGTCGCCGATTGCGCCGCTGGCGGCCAGCCGATAGGCACCGGCTTGATCGGAAAGGTCGGGCCAGAGCAGGCCGGGAGTGTCGTGCAGGTGGATGCCGTTGCGCAGGTCGATTTGCTGGGGACAGGTGGTCACCGCCGGCCGGTCGCCGACCCGGGTGATCTTCCGGCCGGCAAGACTGTTGATCAGGGTCGACTTCCCCACATTCGGGATGCCCACCACCAGGACCCGCAGAATCCTGCCGGGCCGGCCGCGGCCCGGAACCAGCTTTCGGCAAAGCTTGAGCAGGCTCGCGGCCGCTTGCCGCTGCCGGGCTTCCAGCGGCAGAGCACGGACACCCCGGCTGGTTTCGAAATACGCCACCCACTCTCGCGTCACCTGCGGATCGGCCAGATCCTCTTTGTTGAGAATCTTGATGCAGGGCCTGTCGCCACGCAGCTGCCGCAGCAGGGGGTTGGCGCTGGACTCCGGCAGGCGGGCATCCAGAATTTCGACTACCAGATCGATTTTGCCGAGTTCCGCGGCAATCTGCTTGCGGGCCCTGGCCATATGTCCGGGGAACCAGCCGATTTTCATGAGCATCCCAACCGAAAAATCAGAGTTTACAAGACGTTTGGAGGATACACGATCAGAGACGAGGAAGCAAAAGCTTCCGGTCCGGGGAGGATTTTTGTGTCACCGCTGAAAAAGGTTCTTCCGGGAATTCCGGGGAAGTTTATCCCGGACTTTGACCTGCCGGTCTGGTAGATGACAGCCTTCGAACCGGGGACGCGCCGCCGGCCGGCGCCCTACCTTTGCTGCGCGGCAAAAGTAGGACCAAAACGCGCCCGGCAGCGCCACCACGTCATAGCCCGCCGTCGCGCAAAGCGCTATGGCGGACGACGACGGGTTCCCTCCACTGCGCAGAGGTTTCGGGGCCGGTCAAAAACTCGCCTGCGGCTCAGACAGTTTGCCCGGCTTTATCCCGAAACCTCCACTCCGTTACGGTGGCTCTGCACGGGAAGTCCCAGGCCAAACCCAACCTGAAAACAAGGCAAGGTCGGCAGACCGCGCTTTAATGATTTGCGGTTTTCTTCCCGTTTGCCGATGCCGGAGCCAGACGTGCGCCGGCCGAAACAGACCGCTCAACTGTCTGAGCCGCAGGCGAGTTTTGAGCGGTCCGGCCGGGGCGCGGCTGGCGGAGAGAACCCGTTGTCCGGTTTCTGGACAACGGGCATCGGCATCGGGCACCTTGGGGGGTCCAGGGGGACCGGGGTGAGCGGTCCCCCTGGTCGCCGTCCGGGGGCGAGTCCCCGGGTTGGCGGCAAAAAAGTTGCGGAACCGGCAATCACGCTTCATGGCTTCCCGGAAATTTCCAGGTAGCCTTTTTGGGGGGATTTTCCGTCAAGTTAGCGTTCTGTTCACCGGATCCGTTTCACTGTTTCCCGGAAGGCTCGAATGGCGGTTTTTACGGGTAGCGGGGTGGGAAGGTATCGAGGTGATTCCGGATATAGTCGTGGAAGGAAATGCCTTGTTTGTTGTCATCCTCGATATAGCGACCCAGCAGGTTCTTGATCTGCTCCCGGGTCTTGCCGAATTTTTGGGCATAGCGGCGGATGGTGAGCAGGATCAGGCTGAAGACCACCAGGTTGAGGGCCAGGGCGATCAGGGTCAGATGCAGGAAGAGGTTCCATTTGTACAGCAGCAGTGCAATCAGGTTGGCGAGCACCAGAATGTAAATGGAGTTCTTTAATAGGTAGGCATCCACTTTATGCATGAGTTCTCCTGCAGAAGGCAGCTGCTGACTCAAAGCAAGGATTAAAGGACCGTAAAGCTTACCCGGCAATCTTTGGTGGAAACCGGTTGGACGCCGTGACCTTTTCGATTTGGAGACGATGAGTTTTTCGTCGTGGCAAGGAAATCAAGAGTCTGCGTGGAGGCGTACATCGGTACGCCGCACAAGCAAGCCCGTCGATTGACGCCGCCATGGCGAAAAAAGGACCGTTCCCGGACGAAAGCTAATCTAAACGGAGCCGCGGCAGGATGCAAGTTTAAGACGAACGGCTGGAAAGATCCAATGATTTTACCCCGCGCTGTTTCCGGGAATTTTTCTTCACTGAAAGAAGGTCAACGAAAGAAAAACCGGAGGCAGGACCCTGTGGGGGCTGTTGCTGCAGGTGCTCGGGATTGACGTAGAAATTTTCTACCTCCAGAAGTAGCTTCAGGCCCATTGCTAAAGATCGGTCAGCCGATAACCTGTAAAGGAGTTCTTGTTAGGAATTTATAACGATGATCGAAAATTTCGGTTTGCTTGCACTTGGGAGACTGTCGGACGATCCATGAACTGGCTGCAAATCCAATCCTTCGGCCCATATTTCAGCTCCTTTTTGGCCCATAGCTACGGCTATGAGCCTGCAAACGAGCTAAAATCTGTTCTCGAAGCCTCGAATTTTCGCTTCAGTCCGTATCGTCCGACAGACTCCTGGGTAGAAAAGGAGAGAGAAAATGAAGTCATTAAAAATGTTCGGAATGTCAGGTCTGTGTCTAGCGCTGCTGTTTCCTGCGCTGGCGGCGTTTGCATCGAGCCACGACGGCGGGAAGAAAATGACCGAGGCAAAGGTTTCCGGTTATGAAAGTCATGAAAAAATGGGTATCCCGGAAGGGGTTGACCCGATTCATGAAACATATCTGCCCGTCATGCCGGGCAAGAGTTTCAAATCCATTATGCAGAAAGACGTGCAGGACAAGCCGAAATACATGGAACGCCAAAAAGAGCTTCTGAACCACCGCTACGATTTGAGCGACCGACCCTCTGACGTCATGATGTCGGCCGGCCGGAAAGCTGTCCAGGAAGGTGTCCGGGTAAAATTGCCAGAGGACGTCAGCTGGGCGGATTTGAATGCCATGACCCCTGCCGAGATCAAAAATAAAGGATTGTTTCCCGGTGGTTTCCTGCCCTTGCCGCATGCCAAGCATGAGACGGGCGGGCAAGTTTTTCCGCAGACCCAGATCGATGAAATCAAAAAACTTGAGCAGCGCTCACTGAAGCGCTTTGATGTTGAATTCGACCTGCCGCAGCATCTGCTGCCAGAATTTCCACCACCGGTTTTCCTGGCCTCGCGCCCCGGTCTCGGCGATGTCTCCCAGGGCAAGCTGCTGTCGATCGACAATTATTACGAGATCATGCACGGCCTGCTGACACCAGTACAAATGGAAGGACTGCGTCTGCTGTTGACCCCTTTTCCACAGCAGCAGTTCAACCAGACCGAGGACCGCAAGGTAGAAGACCCGAGTTTGGGCGTGGCTTGCCTGGATTGTCATGCCAACGGCCATACCAACGCAGCCTTCCATCTCAACCCCGACACCCGGCCCCATGTGGCCCGTTTCCGCCTCGACACGGTTAGTCTGCGGGGCATGTTCAACCAGCAGATTCATGGTTCCAAACGTTCCCTGCGCTCG
This sequence comes from Desulfuromonadales bacterium, assembly GCA_035269105.1. Classification (GTDB taxonomy): domain Bacteria; phylum Desulfobacterota; class Desulfuromonadia; order Desulfuromonadales; family BM103; genus JAQYVZ01. Next base: position 10,707 of record DATFJP010000233.1, on the reverse strand, counting down.
GTGGAGGACTTCACCGAATTTGAACAGCGAACCGCCTACTTCGACGGCGACCATGTAACGGCAGCGAAAAAGGGCGTCAACCTGCCGGACCGCACCAGCCAGGTGGCCATGATGGCGCAGATGCAGAACATGTTCGATTTTCCGCCGGCACCCAAACTGGATCGCTTCGGAAAATTGGACCCGGCCAAGGCGACTAAACTCGAACTCAAAGGCCAGGAGGTCTTCTTCGGCAAAGGTCGCTGCGGCGAATGCCACCCGGCGCCCTTCTACCTGGACGACAAGATGCACGACCTGAAGGTCGAGGAGTTCTATGAACCACAAATGATCAGCGGACAATGGATCCACGCCGAAGGCCCGATCAAGACCTTCACGTTGCGCGGCATCAAGGATTCCCCACCCTATATGCATGACGGTCGCTTGCTGACCCTGGAAGATACCGTGGAATTCTTCAATGTCGTAACGAATCTGGACCTTACCCCGGATGAGAAGAAGGCCTTGGTCGCTTTCATGCGAACTCTGTAAAAAAATCTACTCAGCTGTCGTCAATAAGCTCCCCTCCGTTGTATAAATGAAAGGAGGGGAGCTGTTTTTTCAATGGGCCACAGCCTCCCGGAACTTTCTCCCTTATTGACAAAAAGGTTTCATGTCAGCCGTGGTCTCTGCAAAAAAACGTTGTGCCTGGTGCGGCAACGACCCGCTTTACCTTGCCTACCACGACCTGGAATGGGGCGTCCCCGTCCATAACGACAGGCACCTGTTCGAAATGCTGATCCTCGAGGGAGCCCAGGCCGGCCTCAGTTGGCTGACCATCCTCAGAAGGCGCGAGCAATATCGGCGGGCCTTCGACAACTTTGATGCCGAGAAAGTGGCCCGCTATACGGAACGCGACCTGGCACGCCTGCAGTCCGATGCCGGGATCGTGCGCAACCGCCGCAAAATCGAAGCCGCTATCGGCAATGCCCGGTGCGTGTTGCGGATTCGCCAGGAATACGGCTCGCTCGACGCCTACCTGTGGCGATTCGTCGATGGCCAGCCGCTGCAAAACGCCTGGCGCAGTCTGGCCGAAGTGCCGGCGGCGACGGGTATTTCCACGGTCATGTCCAGGGATTTGAAGCAGCGCGGCTTCGGTTTTGTCGGGCCGATCATCTGCTACGCGTTCATGCAGGCCGTCGGCATGGTCAATGACCATGTGGTTGGTTGCTTCCGCCATGCGGTTGTGCAGAAGGCAGGGGAGGCCTAAAATACCAGATGAGCGGTTGTTTTGCTATCTGTCAGGTGGTCAGAAGGGCGTTTGTGCGAAATGGCGCTTGGTGGCATCCTGGAATTTTGCGACGGCTTGAAAGGCCTCCCTTAACAGGTCCTGCTCGGCTTTACTGAGAGCAGAGGGATCGATAAAGTGGCTGGGTAAATCACCTTGTTCGACCAGCGTGATTTCGTGACGCAGCCGCAAAAAGAGGAGGGCCTCGAAGGCGGCACGCAGATGCTCGGCCGTGCCTTCCGCCAGAACATTTTCCCGAACCAGTACATTGATCCGGTCCAGGGTTGAAATTTGGGTGATGCCCCTCTCCAGCGCGAACATGCGCACACAATCGACGACATAAACGCTGCCCCCGTATTTCAGTGACAGCTTGCCGGCCTGCGGGCCTTCCTTTTCGACAATGAACCGCCCGAGCAGGCCGAGCGGCACCTTGTAGCGCAGGTCGAGTGTCATCATGTGATAGAGAAAAGCCGGGAAGTTGCTGATCTCCACCTGGATGATATCGTGCAGTTCATTCGCCAGCGCAGCGTCACCCACCAGTGGGATGAAATCGAAAAAAATCGAGGAATTGCGGACATGGGTCGGCTCAGGCTCCCGTACCCACTCGCTGATCCGTTCCCGCCATTCATTCAGCCGGCCGCGCCAGGCGGGGTTGCTGACCATGACCCTGCCTTTGCAGAGGGGATAGCCGACCTGGTCGAGCGCGCGGGTCAGCCGGTCGCTGAAGGGTGCGAAGAAGGCTTCCACTTCCGGTTGCAGGGCATCTTCGAAGTCCTCGAAGATAAAGCCGTTGTCCTGGTCCGGATTGAGCAGCATCTCCCGGCGGCCGCCGCTGCCCATGATCAGGAAGCAGAAGCGGATCCCGGGCGGTTGGCAACCTTCGGTCTGCATTTCCTCCAGGCAGATTTCGTAAGTCCGCCGGATAACGGCGTGATGGATGTGGGACAGGATTTCGATGACTTCCGGGGTGCTGCGGGTCTCCGCCAGCAGGCTGCGCGCCGCCTTGACGATTTCCCGGTGGATCCCTGCCAGGCCGGTCAGGGTCGTCTCCTCCTGGATGTTGCCCAGCAGCATGTGGGCTTTCTGGCAGCGATAGCGCATCAGGCTGTGGGCCGTGACGCTGCCGACCAGTTCGCCTCGGTCGACCACTGCCAGATGGTTGAGTTGATGGCGTGTCATGTAGGCCATGACTTCGTACATATAGGTCTCGGGCGCCATGGCGTGCGGGCGGAGCCGCATGATGTCGCCGGCGGTCCCCGGTTCCCGGCCGGACGGTTCGGCAACGATCAGCTTTTCGACCAGGTCCTGCTGCGTGACAATGCCACTGAGTCGGCCTTCTTCGGTCACATAAATGCCGCTGACACCGCGTTCGATCATCTGCCGGGCCACCTCCCTGACCGGAGTCGAGGCCTGACAGGTCGCAGCAGGAGATTCCATGATTTCGGCCAGATGTTTCTTGAAAGGGAAGGCCTCCATCAGGCTTGCCGGCGCTTCGCTGTCTGCCGAGACGATCTCCGAATAAAGGTTGCGAATCCTCGACATGACGACCTGAGTAAAGTAGCGGCCGATCTGCGGATGGTCTTTCTGAAGTTCGTGCAGGACGTTTTCGGGAATCAGATAGCATTCGGTCGGCTTGACGGTTCGGGCACCGCCGGCATAGGGCTCGCCGGTAAAAATCGGCGTACCACCGAACATTTGACCTTCCCGTCGATAATCGACCACCATGTCGATACCACCGGGCGAAACCACCGTAATGGCGACCAGTCCCTCCTTGATCACGTAGAGAAAGCCGGTCGGAACATCATCCTGCTTGAAGATTTCCTCGTCCTCAGGATATTCGACGGTGGTCGACGTCTGGCGCAGCTGCTGAAAAGCGCTTTCCGGCAAGGTGCTGAAAGGTTCGGTTTCCCTGAGTCTTTTGATGAGCGGCATGCTGAATCACAGGATGGATGACGCGAAGAAAAATCGAATCGGCTGAAAATCTGCTTTCGGGATGAATTTACCACCGAGCTCACATGGGGGCAACCGCTTTCTCGGCAGGCTTAATGCGGGTGTGCGGGAAGGCCGGGCTTGGGTATTATCGCGAGGAATAATGGTCATGCCATCCCAGTTTCAGGGAGACGACCCGGCAAGCTTCCAGCAGTTGGGGAATCACCCGGTACCGAAGGGTTGCTTCCGGAAGCCGGTAGGTCGGACCGACCAGACAGAGGGCTCCCTGGGGCTTGCCGCCGCTGCCGAGAACGGGTGCGGCCGCACTGGCAATCCCTTCGCCGAGGGTTTCGGCATCGCTGATATACCCTTGATGCTGTGCCGCCATGATCTCGGCATTGGTCAGGGCCACCGGGCTCTGGCTCTCATTGACGGACTGTTTCTGAAATGCGAGCAGAACGCGACCGGCTGCAGTTGTTTCCAGTGGATAGCGCCTGCCGGTCAGGGAAACAATCTTGACCTGTTGACCGACATCCGCCACGTCAAGAAAAAGGGCCTCTTGATTGCTGCGCAAAACCAGGTAAACCACTTCATTACATTCTCTGGCCAGCTGATCCATAATCGGGCGGGCCTGGCGCAGCAGAACCATCCGGGATAAAAATTTCTGGCCAATCTCGTAGGCTGACAGTCCCAGGCGGTATTTGCCGGAATCGGCTTCCCTTTCGACATAGCCGCGACCTTCGAGGGTCGCCAGCAGGCGGAAAACACTGGTTTTGTTCATGGCCAGTCGTTCGCTGAGCTGGCTGATGCGCACTTCTTCCTCCCCTTCACTGAGAGCCTCCAGCAGGTCGAGAGCGTTTTCTACGGCCTGGATCGAGTAGGAACCCTTGTTTCGGGAAGGCAAGGCCAACTCCTTGGCAAAGACATAACACAATGGGGCAGGGAAATTGTGAGGAGTTAAAAATAATACAATGTTTTATTTCTGTCAACGATTGGTTTCAGTTTCTGGTAAAATTCATTGAGATAAAAATAACTTATAACGGACAGGCATTTGCGGGTTTTTGGCCGAATATTTTTGGGTAGATTCTCTTTGCCCGAAAAATTCCATGAATAATAGGTAGTGAATTTTTTCTGAAATTTGAGAAATTATGTTTTATGAAAGGCGCCAGGCTCTACCGCGGATGGTCGGGAAGCAGACTCTGCAAGGTTCTGCAATTTTTCGATCAGGGGTAGATCAGCCGGCAGCATCGGATAGGTGTCCAGCTGTTCAGAGGTCACCCAACGGTGTTCGGCAACCCCCAGGTTGCGTATGGGCCCGTCCAGCAGCCGGCAGTTGTATGCCAGCAGCAGAATATTGCCCCATGGATATTTATGGAACGTCGAACCGAAGACGTCGCCTACGGCTGCCCTCACTCCCAATTCCTCGAAGATTTCGCGCTCCAGACACTGCTCCGGGGATTCGTTTTCCTCGATTTTGCCGCCGGGAAACTCCCAGAGGCCGGCATAGCGGGAACCTTCAGGGCGGAGGGTGATCAAGATCAGGTTTTTCTGCCGGATGATTGCGGCCGTAACCAGAAGGGGCGGCATGGTTTCTTCCAGAGGCCCGCAGATGATGCGAACCGGGTAAGGGTGGCGAAGTTTTTTCTGGCAGAGCGACACACTCTATGTTACATAAATTTCCGGTCTTCACGGCAGAAAACAATTTTTCCACGGGGTTTAATCTGGCCCATCATGGATAACCATCAATATGGAGCAGTTAACCGAAAAGGGCCGCGGCATTCGCGAGATGTTCGACCGCATCGCCCCTCGCTATGATCTCTTGAATCGCGTATTGTCGCTGGGCATCGATCGCAAGTGGCGGCGTTTCGCCGTCGGTCAGCTACAGGTCCCTCCTGACGGTCTGATTCTGGATATTGCGACCGGCACCGGCGACGTAGCCCTCGAAGCGGCCCGCCAGACCCACCCTTCGGTGAAGATCATCGGCTCCGACTTTACCCAGGGGATGCTGGTCCTCGGCAGGCAGAAGATCCGCCGGTCTTCCTACCATGACCGGATTCTCCTGGTCAATGCTCCCTGTGAATCCCTGCCGCACCCGGACATGGTGTTCGACGGTGTCACGATTGCCTTCGGAATCCGCAACGTGGTGGACAGGCAGCAGGGTCTGGAAGAGATGGCCAGGGTTCTCAAGCCGGGTGGCCGCGCGGTCATCCTTGAATTCGCAACCCCCCTGAACGGTTTTTTCCGCAAACTCTACTACTTCTACTTTCTTAAGGTTCTGCCCTGGCTGGGCGGTCTGCTGTCCCAGCGCAGCGCCTACCAGTACCTGCCTGATTCGGTCCTTGAATTTCCACACCGGCAAGAATTTTCCGCCATGCTGGAAAAAGCCGGCTTCGGGGATGTCCGCATTCACAACCTGACCGGCGGCATTGTTGCGATCCACGTGGCCACCAAACCCAGTTGAGGATCGCCGGCCCGTCGCTTATTGCTTTTCTTCGTCCGGAATACCCAGGAGCTCGGATGGATCGGTGACCAGCTTCATCGGCAGACCGAGGGTGCGGCGAATCAGGCCCAGGGTTTTCTCGGAAACCGACGTGACAGGCTCCATATCCACGTCCGGAGTCGGCAGTTGTCCCTCGACGGAGAAATGGGTGGTGATCAGGGCTTTCTCTTTGCCGGTCAAAAGCCAGCCGGCGACAGGGATCCTGGAAAGGACCTTGTCCACGGTTCCCAGTGGCTGCACGGCGACCTTGAAATTCACCGTTTTGTCGACCAGATCCATCCGGCCGATATAGGATTGATTCATCGCCTCGCTTTTGACCAAAAGGTTTTCCGTGCTGAGCACACCCTGGTCCATGGTCAGGCTACCGCTGATGCTGTCAAACGGCATGCCTTCGGTGTCCATGTCCGGCAACTCCAGGGCAAGGATCTGCGAAACATTCAGCAGCGAAAATATCTTGCTGAGAACGTGGAATTTGCGCAGCACACCCTCCCTGACTTCAATGTCGAAGTTGCCGAATGAACTGGAGAGATAGTTTTTGCCAAGCTCTCCCTGCAGGTAGAAATCGCCCCGCAGGCTGCCGCGCAGAACACTGTCCTGGTCGAGCAGCTCGTTGTAGATGCGGTGGGCATCGATCTCCTCGGTGTGTCCAGAAACCCGCAAAAGCGGCTGGGCCGGCGACCGGAAGTCGACGATGACCTGGGCCAGGGCGTGTCCGCCGTCGACCCGGAAATTCAGGGGGTGGATCAACAGTTGCCCGGGTTGATGGCCGATGGTCGCGGCAGCACTCTCGAAATGCATGCCATAAAGGTCTCCCTGTTCCGCCTGCGCCTGAATCTCCAGCCGATGAGGTTGCCGGGGTTTGCCCGGCTTTTCCCTCTTTCTGGCGTTCCATTTCTGGCGTGCCTCGGGGGACATTCGGGTCCAGAGTCCGATAACCTCGCGGACATTGGCAAACTCCGAAGTAATGTCGAGGTCGACCTGAAGGTTGGGCCGGCCGGTGGCTGTGCCTTCGATTCTGGCCCGGGTACCATCCGGCAGGCGCACTCTGATCGGGGCGAAGGCAACTCGTTCCGGGGTGATCCTGAGCTGCCCTCGCAAGTCGAGGAGGTGCATCTGGTCGGCAGGGAAAATCAGGTCGTCGGCGTTCACCCGGTCGGCCTGGATGTCGAGGAGCAACTCGGGAGCGCTGAAATCTTTCAGTCGGGCCGTGAAGGAAACGGCGGAGTCGCCGATGCGGGCGAGCATTTTTTCCGACGCAAAGCCTTCCTCTGTCAATTGCGGCCTGCCCTGCAGCCGCGAGATAGGGGCGGTCACACCCCGGGTTGAAAAGCCGATATCCCCGAGCGACAGCATGGCTGTACGGCGGGGGTCTGTCAGGGGGCCGGCCAGGGTGAATTCTAGATTGGCCCGGCCGGAGATATCATAAGGCTTCAGCGCGGGCAGGAGGTCCTCAAGCTTTGCCGCCTGGCTGAGTTCGACGCGGCCTTCGATGTCGATTTCCGTCTGCCGGGTCCAGTCGACCCACCCTGAAGCCTTGACGGTGAAAGGCGGTCGCTGCAGCTGGACATGCTCGATTTGCAGCGCTGTGTTTTGCAGTTTGCCGTGCAGATTCAATTGGCTTCCCGGCTCCGGCGGCAGTCGCCGGCCGGCCGGCAGCGTGCCCTCGACAGCGGAAAGATCGGCATCGATATCCAGGTTGATTTGTCCGGGGCTGCCGCTCAACCGGGTGCGGAAGGAAAGAGGACCGGAGACTTTTGCGGGGTCGTCCGGGTCGTCCCCGGCCAGGGCGAAAATCTCAGTGATCGACGTTGTGCCCGCAAAGCCTAGATCGAGCGCCGGTGCCGGCTTGGCAGAAAAATCGAGCTGGCCTTCCAGGGCCACCGAGATCGGCCCTAGAGATCCTTGTCCCCGGGAGAGGGTCCAGACCTGCTTACGCCCCTGGATATCGGCTCCGCTCACTGTCAACCGCAGCGAAGGATTCATCTGCCAGGCCAGATCGTGGAGGGCAGCATCGACATCGAACCGCTCGACGCTGATGTTCTTTCCCTGCGGTCCGGAGAAGGACAAGGCGACATTCCCCTGTTTGATCCGGAAGCTTCCTTCCTTATCGATCAACGCAAAACGGCTGGTGCGTTCGGGGAGCAACTCCGCCAGACTGGCGAAGGGAATGATCCCTTGGGAAATTTCCGCTTCCAGTTTCGAACCCGCGCTGCTCTCATACCAGACAGTTTCACCGTTCAGCTGCATTTCGTTGAGACTGATCACCATGTTGCGGAGTCGACCCCGCTGATCATCCCAGGTGAAGACGCCGGTGGTCTCGAAATGCTGAACCGCATAAGCGTCCGGCAGAGCGCGGTCTGCAAAGGTGAGATCCTTCCCTTGCAGCTTGACGCTGACTGTCAACCCTTCTGCGGCAGATCCTGAAAATTGCGACGTCAGATTGGCAGCCCCTGCGATCTTTGCCGTCGGCAAAGCCGGCAAAAGCAGTCGATCCAAAGTTGTGCCATTCAGGTCTGTCAGGTCAATGGTGAGATCGAGGGTCGATTTTTGCCAGGAGACGAGGTCGTGAGGGACTTCGACGTTGCCCTTGAGGTTCAGGGTAGCGGTCTCTCCTTGACCGGGAACCGTGGCGGTGACATTGAGCCCGACGGCCTGGCCCCGGGCCAGGTCGGTTAAATTGGCCCCCATTTGACGCAATTCGACCGTGCGCGATTGGCCATTGCTGGCCGGCAGCTCCAGCTGCAGGCGGCCCTCGCTGATTTCCAGGGATTTGATGCTGAAATCACTCAACAGCGCCCCGTCGATCAGGAGGGGCTCGAAAGAGTTCCGTGCGGCTTCCGAATCGAAACTTCCGGGCGGAATGGTGATGCGCAGATCCGGTTGCCGCATGCCGATCTTACTGAAATCGAGCTGCTGCCGGAGCAGGGCCGACCATTCGAGCATCAGCCAGAGATCGCTGGTTTCAAGAGCCAGAAAAGTTGTTTCATCGCCGATGGAGACATCGGTGAAGCTGATGGCGGGGCCGGCACCGCGCAGCTTCACGCTGGCGTTGCCCAGGTGGACGGGCAATGAGAGGTGGCTGCTGAGTCTGTCCTGAAGCTGTTGGCGATAATCGTTGAGGTCGAATGTGTAAAAAAAATAACCGATCCACGAGATCAAAAGGAGCAGCAGGAAAACCGTCCCCGAAAAAACCGGATGTTTTTTCATGCTGTCGGCGAGGCCCATAATCTCTATTCCTGAGAAGACTTCCCATCCGCATAGCTTGGCAGCTCCACATAAAAGCGGCTGCCCCGACCGGGTTCGCTTTCGACCCAGACCTGTCCGCCATGCAGTTCGACGGTCTCCCTGACCAGGCTCAGACCCAGGCCCGCGCCACTGGTTCGCCGCCGGTCGCCGCGGTCCAGCCGATGGAAATGTTCGAAAATTTTCTTGTGCTCCTCGACCGGAATGCCGATGCCGGAATCCCGGAAACAAAGCAGGACACGATCTTTTTCCCGGCGGACATCGAGCGAGACGGGCCCTCCCGCGGGTGAGAAGCGACAGGCGTTGGAAAGCAGTTTGGCGACAACCTGAACCAATTCCTTGCGGTTCCCGAAGACCTTCAGCTCCGGCGGGCATTGAATGTTGAGATCATGACGTTCGGAGCAGTCCGCCGATCTCCGGATGCCCTGCTCGAGAAGCTCGCGCACGGTCAGGGGCTCATAATCCACCCGCGAACGATCGGCCTTGAGGCGACGCAACTCAAGAAAGGTGTTGACGAGGTCCGTCATCTTCTCGGCCTCGGCAAGGATGGTCTGCAAATGCCGTTTGACGCCGGCCGGCAGTCCCTCCTCTTCAAGCAGCAGTTCGGTGAAGCCGGTAATGGCCGTCAGCGGGGTGCGCATCTCATGGCTGACCGCAGAAAGCATCTCCTCTTTGGTTTGTTCCATCTCCTTGGTCGGGGTAATGTCGAGAGCGATTTCCAGCCGGACCAGGCGACCGTCGGTCCAGCGGATGCATTTGTCCAGACATTGATACCATTGGTTGTTCCTGGAGTTGCGAAATTCCCAGATGACCGGTGGCCCCGGCTCGCCATCGACCAGCAGCGATGAGTTGGTGCAGAAGGCGCAGGCCTCTTCAAGGCCGTTCTGGAGATAAGCATAGCATGGCCGATGGCGCCAGTCCTTGCCGAACTGCTCTTCCATGAACCGGTTGACGTAGAGCAGTTCGTAGGTCTCCATGTCGGCGACGTAAATCCCGGCATTCAGCGAGTCGAAAACCGTGGCGAGCTGATTGAAATATTCCCGGTTGCGCCGTTCGCTGCGCAGCCGGCCGAGTTCGCTCGCGGCGCGGGCGGCGAATGCCTGCAGGATATCCATGGTCCTGCCGGGCTGCTTGAGGTGCGTCTCCGAGTAGGTGCCCAGCAGACCGATAACTTCTCCCGATGGGGTTACCAGGGGCACACCGAAAAAATGGCTGATTCCATCTCGAAAGCCATCGCCACACCCCGGGTAGGTTTTCAGGTCCCGGCTGGCGAGAATTTTGGCTTTGCCCGTGCGCAAGATTTCCCCGCAGGGCGTTTCCCGAAGAGGGGACTTTGCAATCTGGGCGATGAATTCGGCGGGAGAGCCGGCCAGAATCCTCAGCCGATCGCCTGCCTGATCCCACTCCCCGACGAAACAGGCCCTGGTGCCCAGCAGTTGCGGCAGGGATTCGGTCAGGAACTGGAAATAGTCCTGACCGATCGTCCCGGCAGTCCCATGCTGGATGGCCAGAAAGGCCTGGTCGGCCTGCCGTTGCCTTTGCAACAGTCTTTTCAGGGCATAGAGGAGGATCAGGGCCGTGGCAACGATGAAAACGCCATCCTTGACTGTCTGCCAGAACCGCAGGCGCGCCGGGTCTGTCAAAATGCCGGCCAGGCCGAAGTCGAGGCAGACCGTCCAGAATCCGGTCGCAAGGAGATAACCGAGAACGAACTTGCCGGCCATGCTGAGGGCAGAGTGCGTGCCTGGAGGAAATTGGGCGGCTTGGTCAGTTTGCA
>DATFJP010000232.1:0-5812 GCA_035269105.1 Desulfuromonadales bacterium | reverse complement strand
AGGCAAAAGAGAGGGATTCGACCCGGATCATCTGCCCCCCTCTTGCCGCCGCAGCAGAAACAGGAAGAAAGGCGCGCCGATCAGGGCGGTGACCACGCCGACCGGGATCTCCGCCGGAGCAAACAGGGTCCGGGACAGGGTGTCGGCCGCCACCAGGAAGATGGCGCCGACCAGCGCCGCCGCCGGCAGCAAACGCTGATGAGCAGGCCCCAGCAGCAGCCGGACGACGTGCGGCACGGTCAACCCCACGAAGCCGACCAGCCCGGCCTGGGCCACGGCGCCTGCGGTCAGAGCCCCGGCTGCGGCGAGGATCGTCATTCTGCCGCGGCCGATATCCAGACCGAGGTCGGCCGCGGCGTCCTCGCCCTGGGTGAACAGGTCCAGAACACGAGACTGGCTCCACAAGAGCAGAAAGGCCGCAGCGGACCAGACCGCCAGCCAGACCAGCCAGCCGGGGTCAGCCAGCGCGAGATTGCCGGCCAGCCAGAAAATAGCCGTCCGCAGCGGATCGCTCGGCGTCAGCCAGAGCAGAAACAGCAACAGGGCCGAAGCCAGACTGCCGACCATGACCCCCGCCAGGATCAGCGTGTGCGGCGAGCCCCGATGGGCCCGGGCCGCCCAGTAAACCAGGACCAGGGCGCCCAGGGCACCGGCGAAAGCGGCCAGCGGCAGGGTCAGCGGCGAGCCGCCGCCGAGGGCGATTACGGCAACGGCGCCGAGCGCGGCGCCGCCGGAGACCCCGAGCAGGTAGGGATCGGCCAGGGGGTTGCGCAGCACCGCCTGGAAAGCGCCACCGGACGCCCCCAGCGCTGCACCGACCAGCGCCGCCAGCAAGGCGCGCGGCAGCCGCAGCTTGATGACCACGGCCTGGTGGGTGGCCGAAGCGGCATCACCGCTCAAAACCCGCAGCAGTTCAGCCAGGGAAAGCGACAGAGTGCCGACCCACAAGGCGCAGAACATGGCCACAAGCAACAGCGTCAAAAGCACCGGCAGCCAGATTCTGGTTTGCCGCAACCGGTTCATCATGGCGAGCCCTTATCGCCGGCAGCGGCGACACTGTCCTGAAAGATTTTCTGCAAAGCCTCGGCGCCCAGGGCCAGACGGGGCCCTGGCCGACTGACCCAGTCGGGTTCGATGGTGACGATGCGCCGATGGCGGGCCGCCGTGAGTTCCGGCCAGGCCGCGGCAAGCTCGGCGGGCTCCGCCTGGCCGGGGTGGACGGAGGCCACGATCAGATCGGGATCGGCGGCCAGTAAGGATTCCAGGTTCCAGGTGGGATAGCGCATAGCCCCGGCAGGGACCACATTGCGGCCGCCGGCCACCCGGATCAGGTCATCGATCAGGGTGCCCGGGCCGGCGACTACCAGCGGTTCGGTCATGACGCAGAACAACACGCTCGGCCGCGGCCGGCCGGCTGCGGTCCGGCGGACCGCAGCGAGCTTGCTCTCCAGTTCGGCGGCGACCCGCGCACCGGCTTCGGGTCGGGCCAGGATGCGGCCCAGCCGGCGGATAGTCGCCAGGGTTTCGGCGATGTCTTTGGGATAAACCACGTAAGCCGCGATGCCGAGAGCCTCGATGCGGGCGAGCAGAGCCGGGCTGGCGGCGTCCGCTGCCAGCAGGACCAGGTCCGGATTCAGCAGGGCGACGACCTCCAGGTTGGGATCGCCGTAATCGCCGACCCGCGGCAGGGCCCTGGCGGCCGGCGGGTAAGTGCCGTAGCGGGTGGCGCCGACCAGCCGGTCGCCGGCACCCAGCGCAAACAGGATCTCGGTCACGCTAGGCACCAGAGAAACGATGCGCTGCGGCGTTGCCGGCAGTTCGACCTGCCGGTCCATGGCATCGGTCCAGACCGCGGCCCCACCGGAGAGGGGAGCTGCCAGAAACATCGACAGCAGCAAGATCAGGGTCAAGCGGACCAAGGGCCACTCCTAAAACGTCAGCTTCGCTCCGAGGTACCCGGCCAACCCGGGGGTGCCGTAGCCACTGACTTCCTCGTAGTTTTCATCGAACAGGTTTTCGACCCGGCCGGTGAGCTTCAGGTATCCGGTCAGGGGCAGAACCGCCGAGAGGTTGACCAGCGTATAGCTATCGAGGGTAACGACATCCGGGAAAACCAGGTCTTCCCTTTCTCCCACATACAGGATTTCGAGATTGCAAACCGCACGGTTCGGCCATTGGTAATTGACCGTCACCGAGCCTTTGTTGCGGGGGCGGCGCAGCAGCTGATCGCCGGTCATTTCGTCTTCTGTTTCGGTGTAGGTATAAGTCGCCGCCACTTCGAGGGCGTCCGTCGGGGTGGTCTGCATCGTCAGTTCGACACCGCGGCTGCTCGCTTCGCCGATATTCTGAAAGGCGTTGCTGCTGAAATCGAAATCGATCAAGTCTTCGAACTCGTTCTGGAAGTAGGTCATTCCCAGGGAGAGCCGATCATCGAACAGCGTCTGCGTCAAGCCGGCATCCCAACCCCGGCTGGTTTCCGGGTCGAGATCGAGATCACCGAACCTGGAAAAGAGCTGATACAGAGAGGGCGCTTTGAAGCCGGTGCCGTAACTGACCTTGAGCCGGGTCCCGGTCGCCGACACCAGGTGGCTGCCGGTCAAACGCCAGGTCCCATGGGAACCGAAACGGGAATGATCGTCGAAACGCACTCCGCCGGTCAAAATTGTGCTTTCCGTCGGCAGCCACTGGTTTTCGAGAAAATATCCCGTCGTGCGGGCGCTCTTTCCGTCGAACTCGGTGAGGGCCGAAGTCGGCTCTCCGGTGAAAAAATCCTCAAAGGTCCGGAAATCCCGACTCTCAGCCGACTCCTCTTCATGCTCAATGCCGAGGATCAGGGTGTTGACCTCGGATAACGCCAGATTATTTTGCCAGTCCGCTTTCCACAAGCGGCCCTCGAACCGGGAGTCGACGGAAGCAACCGGATGGGCGGCATCCGTCCCGTTCCGGTTGGTCCGGTCGTAATCGGTCAGGGACACGCCGAGAATCTGCTCCCAGAACCGGTCGAAAAGGTCCCATTGGGCCTGAACCCGGACATAGTCCGAGCGGGCATCGTAAAGATTGTTGGGGTCGTCGCCGAAAGCTCCCCCGAAGTTGTCCAGATCCGTTTCCGCATCGAGATAGCGGTACAACAGATCCACCTCCAGGTTCTTGTTCGGCGTCAGACCGAGGCGGGTTGCCAGGGATGTCCGGTCGTGGCCGTCCTCTTCGGAATTGCCGTCGTCCTCGCTGGCGGCGGAAACCCCGTCCGTGCTGAAAAAGGAGCCGGCCAGTGAATAGTTGAATTTTTCGCCGCCGCCCCGGAGGGAGAACTTTTCCTGATGGGTGCTGAAACTGCCGGCCTCAATGTCCAGGCTGCCGCTCGGTGCGCCGGCGCCGCGCCGGGTGATGATGTTGATGACGCCGCCAATGGCATCCGAACCGTAGAGTGTGCTGCCCGGACCGCGCAGAATTTCGATGCGCTCGATATTATCCAGGGGCATGGCGGCGAAATCGAAAAACCGGGCCGGCGTGCTCGGATCGTTGAGTTCGACACCATCGACCAGCACCAGGGTATGGGCGGAATTGGCGCCGCGCAGAAACACCGAGGCGGTCTGACCCGGCCCGCCCTGACGGACCACATCGAGTCCCGGCACGCCGCGTAACAGATCGGCAAGCTGAACCGCCTGGCGGTTTTCGATTTCCTGCCGGCTGATCACGGTCATCGAACTGCCCACCGCGGCGAGTGCCGTTTCGATGCGGGTCGCCGTGACCACCATCGGCTCCAGCACCGGCACCTCGGCGACGGCTGGGATGGGCATTGCCAGAAGGCAGCCAAACCAGGCAAACAACAGAACTTTCTTCATCGCTTTCATCCTCCTTGATTGATTCCCGGGAACAGCCGGCTGACAAAGTGCAGGCGTCTGCCGGAGCCGGACGAAAGCGAAAGCAAATAAAAAAAGCCCGCGGACTGACTGTGCCAGCTGCGCGGGCTTCCCGTATTTGAAGTGCCGCTTCATCCACCCTCCCATGCCCGGGGAGGTTCGTGTGGTGCGTTCGGTCCGTCAGGTCTTCTGGCTCGCGATTCATCCTCCGGGCCGCCTTCCCGATTGTGCATCAGTGGCTGTTCGGCCCTTCGTCGTCGCTCACAGCGGCGGGTCCGCGGGGGCGTTTCACCCCTCTTCCCTGCAAGGCCCTTGCGGGCTCCGGTGAACATTTCGGTAATGTCAGGCAAAATTAACCGATATCGGCACCCAAGTAAAGATTTGATTTTGTCTGCAACAGGCACGCAAGCAAGTTTCCGACCTGGCCGTCGGTCAACCCTGAGCCACCTGTTGGGCCTTCCCCTTTCCAGTTCATTCGCCACAGGCCCTATGCTATCCTGTGCCTTCGGTTCCTTCCAGAAACGCGGTGATTCATTTATGGCCTTCAGTCATCTGCTTCAGGCGATCGCGGTGATCGGCTTCGGCGCCCTGCTCGGCGGGCGCGTGGCGGCACGTCTGCATGTGCCGCGGGTGACCGGCTACCTTCTGGTCGGCCTGCTGGCCGGCCCCTCTTTCGCCGCCATTATCGGCATCACGCCCTTGCTGACCCTGCCGGCGCTGCTTGAATTACGCTATCTGAGCGATCTGGCGCTGGGTCTGATCCTGATGAACATCGGCGCCCTGATCCACCTCGATCATCTGCGTCGCTGGCGCAAGCGGATCGTGGTTTTTTCGGCGAGCGAAATCGGCCTGAGCTTTCTTTTGGTGGTTCTGGCGACAGGCTTGGTCAACTTGCTGGTTCTGCAGCAGGTGGTCGGCGACTTCGGGGTGGCAGCCACATCTCTGCGCTTCGGACTTTTCCTGGGCGTGATCGCGGTGGCCACGGCGCCGGCTGCGACCCTGATGGTCATTCGCGAATGCGAGGCCGACGGGCCGGTCACCGAACTGGTCCTGACCCTGGTCGGCTTCAATAATCTGGTTTCCGTACTCGGCTTCACCTTCCTGGCACATTTCCTCCTGCTGCCCGAGACAGGCATCCTCCACCTGCTGGCACGCATGGGCGGGCCGATCCTGCTCGGCGGTCTGCTCGGCTTCCTGCTGTCGCTCTGGGCCGAACGCCTGGAGCTTGCCAGTGAACACAAGGTGCTGCTGATCGGCGGCGTCGCCGCGCTGATCGCCTTGTGCCGAGCTTTGTCTCTCGACTTTCTGCTGGCCAGCCTGGTTTTTGGCCTGGTGCTCGCCAACAGTACCACCGCCTGGCATCGCCTGAGCGCCAGCCTGCGTGAGGTGGACTATCTTTTGTATATCGCTTTTTTCGTCATCGCCGGCGCCAACCTGCACCTGGAAACCCTGGCCCATATCGGGCTGCTGGGCATCGCTTATGTGATCGCCCGGACCCTCGGCAAGTGGCTCGGCGCGACCTTCGGTGCCCAGTGGGGGGCCTTCGGCGAACGGGAGAGAAAATTTGTCGGCCTGACCCTGCTGGCTCAGGCCGGGGTCGCCATCGGCCTGGCCTCTTCCCTGGCGCAACACTGGCCGGTCGGCGGCAAAATGCTGGAAACCGTGGTCCTCGGCTCGGTCATCATTTTCGAATTAATCGGTCCTCTGGCCGTGCGCCAGGGGCTGGTGCGGGCCGGCGAGGTGCCGATCCTCTCGCTGCTGCAGAAACGGGCCCCGCTCGGCACCCTTGAGGGCCTGCACCAGGTCGTCGATCACTTCCGCCAGGCCCTCGGAATGCCGGCCGGCCACCGCCTGCGGGACCCGGGAGACATCCTGGTCCGCCACGTCATGCGTCAGAACGTGGAGACCGTCCAGGCCCGCATGCCCTTCAACGAACTGCTTAAATTCATTGC
>DATFJP010000231.1:0-46601 GCA_035269105.1 Desulfuromonadales bacterium | reverse complement strand
GGAAGTGCCCCGCGTCGATTTGACGCCGATGGTCGACGTGGTGTTCCTTTTGTTGATCTTTTTCATGATCTCCACCACCTTCATCGAGACCCCCGGCCTGTCGATCAAACTCCCCGAGTCTTCGGCGCAGGCGATTGACCGTGAACCTGAAGAGCTCAAGATTTTCCTCTCCAGCGAGGGTGATATCTATCATGGCGAAGAAAACCTGTCGCTGGAAGAGTTCAAGATTCTGCTGCAGACCAATACCGACACCGCAGCCGGGACCACCTTTCTGCTGATGGCCGACAAGGAGGCCAGGCACGGCAAGGTGGTCACCTTGATGGATCTGGCGCGTGAGGCCGGCTTCCGCAAGCTGGCGATTGCCACGGAGGAGAAGCGCGCAGCGGGAGCCGGGGATAACTGAGGAACTTTAATTTTAACGCAGAGACGCAGAGACGCAGAGACGCAAAGATAACCTTTTGCTGTAAAAACAATGCGAAAAACAAAGACTTTGGCATTGGTTATCGAATTAAAACAATTGATTTCTATTTAGATTATATCTCTGCGCCTTTGCGTCTCTGCGTTAATAAAATGATTTTCGATCCTGCCATGAGATGGGGTTTACCATGAGTCGAACCATCGCTATCCTGACCGGCGGCGGCGACTGTCCGGGGCTGAACGCGGTCATTCGCGCCGTGGTGCGTAGTGCAGTGCTGCAGCACGGCTGGCGGGTGATCGGTATCGAGGATGGTTTCGACGGCCTGGTCGGTGAACCGGGCTGGCGGGAACTGGACCTGGCTGCGGTGCGGGGCATCCTGCCGCGCGGCGGCACAATTCTCGGCACCAGCAACCGCGGCAATCCATTGTCCTATCCGGTCAAGGAGGGCGGGGAAACCCGGCTGATCGACGTCTCTTCGGAAGTCGTGGCCAATTTCCGCGCCCTGGGTGCCGACGCCCTGATCGCTGTGGGAGGAGACGGCACGCTGAAGATCGCCCGGACCCTGCAGGACCGGGGCATGCCCATGGTCGGCATCCCCAAGACCATTGACAACGATCTGCGCTGTACCGACGTCACCTTCGGTTACAACACCGCCGTCGGCGTGGTCACCGAAGCCCTCGACCGGCTGCATTCCACCGCGGAGAGCCATCAGCGGGTCATGGTGGTCGAAGTCATGGGCCGCGATGCCGGCTGGATCGCGATTGAATCCGGCCTGGCCGGTTCGGCTGACATCATCCTGATTCCGGAAATCCCCTTCGACATGCGAGCCGTCTGCGATGCAATTCTGCGCCGCCGGCAGATGGGCAGCCGATTTTCGATTGTGGTCGCGGCGGAAGGCGCTTTCCCGGCCGAAGGAGAGAAAATCCTGCGCAAGTCGGCCGAGACCAACCTGGGCGTTGAGCGCCTCGGCGGAGTCGGCCAGTTGGTCGCTGACGAAATCGCCGAGCGGCTCGAGGTCGAAACCCGGGTCGTGGTCCTTGGGCATGTGCAACGCGGTGGTACGCCCTCACCCTTCGATCGCAACCTCGCTTCCCGCTTCGGCATTCGGGCGGTGGATCTGGTCGCACGGCAAAAATATGGCCGGATGGTCGCCCTGCGCGGCCGGGACGTGATCGATGTCGAGATCGGCGATGCGGTTATGGGCCTGAATCTGGTCGATCCCGAAGGTGGCCTGGCCGGCGCGGCCGAGGCGCTGGGGATCAACCTCGGCCGATAACAGCGTTTGAACCTGATCGGTAGGGAGGACTGTGTGAACGACGGATTGGCGGAAACTGCGGTCAACGGTGACCGCAATGGCAAGGGACGGGTCCTGGTCTACACTCTGGGCGGGATGGCTCTCGGGGTCATGGCGCCTCTGGGTTGGGTCTTTCTAAGATTGATCCTGTTCTGGCAGGGCGGCGAGACCTTGGTCGAGCAGGTGGTCGGCGATATCGTGCGGACGCCGCAGCAGGTCGCCCTTTATACTTACATGTGTCTCGGTACTGCCGGCGTGCTCGGCTGCTTCGGTTTTTTTATCGGCCGCTCCACTCAGCAGATCCATGAACGGGCCGCCAAGCTCGACCAACTCAACCATGAGATCGACCAGCAGAAGATCGAATTCGAACGTCGCTTCCGGGATTTGGACGGCAGCGTCAAGAACTTCCACATCATCAACACCGACCTGCAGAAATCAGTCGACCGCGACGAAGTCGTCCAACTGGCGGCCAACGGCCTGCATGAAGTCATCGGCTTCGATCGCGTCAACATCCTGATGACCGACCCCGAACGCAGCAAGCTGACCTTTGCCGTCAGCCGGGGCGTCAAGCTGCAGGAGGCTGACGGCGGCACCAGCCTGCCGATGGACGAACGTGCCGGCTGCCTGTTCAAGGCGGTTCGCGACCGCCAGGTGATTTTCGTCGACGACATCCGCAAAATGCCGGAAGACTATCTGTTGAAGCCTCCCTACGATACGATTCCGCAGCTGCGCTCCCGCAGTTTCATCCTCTGTCCGATCGTGGTCAGGGATCAGGCAGTTGGTCTGCTGGCGGTGGACAACAAGTACAAGCACCGGGAACTCGACGATACCGACGTCGACACCGTCAAGCTGTTCGCCGACCAGGTGTCGGCTTCGCTGACCAAGATCAATCTGCTCGACATGATGGGCGGCCTGACCCGGCAGCTGGAGCAGACCTTCAGCGATTTCCTCAGCTACCGGGAGGAACATGCCGGCCTGGTCCAGTCCCTGCTGGATGCAACGCGCGAGACCGGCGACGCCACCTCCGATATCTCCGGCGGGGCGGGCGTCATCCAGGAGGCGGTTGAATCCACTTTGTCGTCGGTCGGCCAGATCTCGGTCTCCATCGAAGAAGTCTCCGGCAGCCTGAATTCGCTGAACGACTTCATTGAAAAATCGGTAGCCTCCATGACCGAAATCCGCTTCACCGTGAATGCCGTGGAGGAAAACAGTGAACACTCCCATTCCATGTCGGAGACGGTCAAGGGCCGGGCGGAAGAGGGGGCCCAGGCGGTCTCCCAGGTGCTGGAGGGGATGCAGGGGATCGAGACCTCTGTCGGTCAGGCCGAAGAGATCATCGGCCGCCTGTCCGGCAGGAGCGCCGAGATCGGCAATATCACCTCGGTGATTACCGACATCACCCAGAAGACCAACCTGTTGGCGCTGAATGCTGCGATCATCGCCTCCCAGGCCGGTGAACATGGTCGTTCCTTCGCTGTGGTCGCCGACGAAATCCGGTCGCTGGCTCAGGAATCAGCCTCCTCGACGAATGAAATCAACCGCATCATCGAAGAAATCCAGAGCTTCATCGCCACCACGGTCGATCATATCGGCAGCACCCGGCGCATGGTTGACGACGGCGTCAGCCAGGGCAGGGTGATGGCCGATGCCCTGCAGCAGATCTTCGACAGCTCGGTGTCCGCTATGGAGATGTCCAATGATATCCGCAAGTCGAACCAGGAAGTGTCCGGGGCGATCGAAGGGGTGACCCGTTCGATCGAGGAATTGAGCGAAATGTCCGCCCAGGTCTCCAATGCCTCCCGGGAGGAAGCACAGGGTGCCAAGAGCATTGTCGCTGCAGTGGAGAATGTCAAGTCGATGACCGAGGACATGGTGCGGGCCACGGAAAAACAGGTCGGCAGCACCCGCCAGATCGAAACGGCCGTCGACAAGGTCGCCGACATGGCCCGCCGTATTTTCGATGAAATGGAAGACCGCCGTACGGGCAGCCGGGAAGTCATCGAGGACCTGCAGAGGGTGCAGAAGGGCGAAGCTTAGCGACGCCTGTCGTCCCGCGTCCCGGTTTCCGGCGTCAGCCAGCCGTGGTCATCTTCCCGGGCCGGACGGATTGCCTGGGTCGGGCAGACTTCGCGGCCCGGGCAATCGTGACGGCGGCAGGGTTCGATGTGGATGGTCACGTCGCTGCCGGGAATATGATCGGCGATCTTTCTTTCCAGGTGGTCGGTGATCCGATGGGCCTCCTCCACCGACAGGTGCTTGCAGACGGTCAGGTGGAAATCAATCAGCTTCTGGGACCCGGCGCGGCGGGTGCGCAGATTGTGGTAGCCGAACAGCTCATGTTTGTGTTCCTGGATCGCCTCTTCCAGCTGGGCCTGAATTTCGCCGGGCAGCTGTTCGTCGAGGACGTCGCCGAGGCCGCGGCGGAGCAGGCGGATCGCCTCGACCAGGATATACACGGCGACCAGCAGGGACATGACCGGGTCGATCCAGGGCAGGCCGGTCCAGGCCAGGATCACCAGCCCGACCAGCAGGGCCAGGTTGGTGTAGACGTCCATGGAAAAGTGCAGGGCATCGGCCGCCAGGGCCGAGGAATCGGTTTGTCTGGCGACGCGCTTCAGGTAGCGGCTGATCAGCCAGGAGGCGGCCAGGCTGATGGTCATGACGGCAACCCCGCCGGCAGGCTGCGCCACCAGGCTGCCCTGCAGAAGCCTGCGGGTGGCTTCGAAAATGATCCAGCCGCCCGATACGGCGATGATGATCGATTGAAACAGGGTCGCCAGAGTCTCGAATTTGCCGTGGCCGTAAGGGTGCTTTTCGTCGGCCGGCTGCTCGGCGTGGCTGATCGCGGCAAAGTTGATCCCCGACATCAGGATGTCGAGCAGGGAATCCACTGCCGAGGACAGCACTGCCAGGCTGCCGGTCAGGACACCGGCCACCAGCTTGAGCAGCGCCAGGCCGACGGCGACGGCGATCGAAGCTCGGGCGGCGGTGATTTTCGCGGAAGAAGGCATTCTACAAAGGAATCTCCTCCCGCCAGCGCAGGAAGCCGTCGCCCTCGATCGCCCAGAAGTCTTCGATCCGGCGGGCGTAGAGGTCGCGTTCGCGGCATGCCGCACAGATCTCCTTCGCCTGCTTGCGGTCGATCAACCCATGGTCGGCCAGGAAGCTGTAGAAAACAGCCACGCCGTTCAAAATCTCTTCCAGTTCCGGCATGTTCGGGTCCATGTTTCTGACGATGTACCAGTGCCCCGCAAAACGGCGGATCTGGCCGCTGTCCAACTGCAGCAGGTTCTCACGCCGGTCGGCGACAATGAATTCCCGCAGGAAATAGTCGGCGCCCCGGCAGCAGCGACCAATGGCGACCGGCTCCGTGTCGGGACTGGCGGCCATTTCGCTGGCGAAGGTTTTGATCAGGGCCACGCATAATCGGTCAACGCGGATTTCGTCGTCCAGCGAGGCGATTTGGAAGCTGCCGGGCGACAGCTGTTCAAGGTCGAGAAGGCTCGGTGGGGTATTCAGCATATCGGCTTGGCTCCGCGCGTTGTGTTGGGCCTTTTTAAAATAATCGACCGGACCTTCGGATGCAACCAACAATGCGACGTTTGTCTATTTACAGATTCGCGGCCGGTTTGTTAACATAACCCGCAATGTCAGCCTTGATGAAGCGGCCCTGCTAACAGGAGCCTGTCGGGCTATAAGAACTGAAGCGAAAATTCGAGGCTTCGAGAACAGATTTCAGCTCGTTTGCAGGCTCATAGCTGTAGCTATGGGGCAAAAAGGAGCTGAAATATGGGCCGAAGGATCGGATTTGCAGCCAGTTCATGGATAGTCCGACAGTCTCCTAGAGGGTCGTTTTTTTAAAAATCCCAGGATAAAGTCATCTATGTCCAAAACCACCCCCATGATGCAGCAGTACCTTGCAATCAAGGCGGATTACCCCGATGCGATCCTGTTTTTCCGGCTGGGGGATTTTTATGAAATGTTCATGGACGATGCGGTCGCCGCGGCTAAAATCCTCGATATCACCCTGACCTCCCGCAACAAGGGCGCCGCCGAGGAGGTTCCTTTGTGCGGGATCCCCTACCACAGCTGCCAGCCGTACATCGCCAAGCTGGTCGAGGCCGGCCGCAAAGTGGCCATCTGCGAGCAGGTGGAAGATCCCCGGCAGGTGAAAGGTATCGTCAAGCGCGAGGTAGTGCGGGTGGTGACGCCGGGTCTGGTGGTCGACACAGAGACGCTCGATCCCCGCAGCAACAACTACCTGCTGGCCGTGACATCCGCCGGAGAGGACCGCTGGGGCCTGGCGTTTGTGGATATCACCACCGGCGAATTCCGCACCACGGAGATGGCCGGGCACGAAGCGCTGGCCGGCGAGCTGGCCTCGCGCAACCCGACCGAAGTCCTGCTGCCCGAGGGTGATGGCGGCGACCGGCTGGTCGCGCACCTCGATTTGGTACTCAGATCCCTGGCGGTCAATCGCGTGCCCGACTGGGTCTTCGCTGAAGACCGCGCCGCAGGCCTTTTGGCGGACTTCTTCCCGAACACTTCCCTGGAGGCGTTCGGCTGTGCCGGCCTGTCCGGTGCGATCGGTGCGGCCGGTGCCGTGCTGCATTATCTGCAGGAAACCCAGAAAGGGACCCTGTCACACCTGCAGCCGCTGAAAACCTACCAGGCTCACGATTTCATGGTCCTGGACGATTTTACCCGGCGCAATCTGGAGTTGACCGGGACCCTCCATGACGGCCGGCGCAAGGGATCCCTGCTCGGTGTTCTGGACCGGACGGTAACGGCGATGGGCGCCCGCAAACTGCGGCACTGGATCACCCATCCGCTGATCGATCTGGAGATGATCCGGCTGCGGCACGGCGCTGTAGAGGAACTGGTCAGTCAGAGCCTGCTGCGCGAAGAGCTGCGGGCTGCGATCGACGGCATCTACGACCTCGAACGATTGAATGGGCGGATCGCCCTGGCGACCGCCAACGCCAAGGATCTGGTGGCGCTGCGCAGTTCCCTGCAGAAACTGCCGGACCTGCTCGAAAAGCTCGCCGTGGCCGCCGACCCGCTGCTTGGCAGCCTCTGCGACGAGATCGATCCGCTGCCCGATCTGAAGGATCTGCTCGCGCGGGCGATCGTCGACGACCCGCCATTCGTATTGCGCGAAGGCGGCCTGATTCGGTCCGGTTTTCATGAGGAACTTGACGAGCTGCGCACCATCAGCCGCGAGGGCAAAGGCTGGATCGCCCGGCTCGAGCAGGAGGAAAAGGCCCGCACCGGCATCAACTCCCTCAAGGTGCGTTTCAACAAGGTTTTCGGCTACTACATCGAGGTGACCCGCTCCCATCTGGACCGGGTGCCGGAGGATTACCAGCGCAAGCAGACCCTGGCCAACGCCGAGCGGTTCATCACCCCGGCCCTCAAGGAATACGAACAGAAGGTGCTGACCGCCGAGGAACGGCTGGTCGGCATCGAATACGATCTCTTCCAGGAGGTCCGCACGCAGGTTGCCGCCGAGGGCCGGCGCATCCAGACCACGGCGGACCGGCTGGCCGTGCTTGACGTTCTGCTCGGTTATGCCGAACTGGCCCACGAGCGGAATTACTGCCGGCCGGTCATGGACGATTCGACCGAACTGAACATCGAGGAGGGCCGTCATCCGGTCATCGAAACGATGACTCTCGGCGAGCGCTTCGTGCCGAACGACGTGATGATGGACACCCGGGACAATCAGATCCTGATGATCACCGGGCCGAACATGGCCGGTAAATCGACCTTCATGCGCCAGGTGGCCCTGATCTGCCTGATGGCCCAGGTCGGCAGTCTGGTGCCGGCCCGGTCCGCACACATCGGTCTGGTCGACCGGATCTTCACCCGGGTCGGCGCCAGCGACAATCTTACCCGCGGCCAGTCAACCTTCATGGTGGAGATGACCGAGACCGCCAAGATCCTCAACCACGCCACCAAGCAGAGTCTGATTGTTTTGGACGAGATCGGTCGCGGCACCTCGACCTTCGACGGTATCAGCATCGCCTGGTCGGTTGCCGAGTACCTGCATGATCACCCGGAGGTGGCCGCCCGCACGCTGTTCGCCACCCATTACCACGAATTGACCGAACTTGGTTTGACGCGGGAGCGCGTAAAAAACTACAATGTAGCTGTCAAGGAATGGGACGATAAGATCATTTTCCTGCGGCGGATCGTCAGAGGGGGTGCCAGTCATTCCTACGGGATCCAGGTGGCGCGCCTGGCCGGGCTGCCGGCCGAGGTTATCGACCGGGCCAAGGAAGTGTTGCGCAACCTGGAATCGGGCGAATTCGAAGCCGGGGCGCCGCGTCTGGCCCGATCCCTGCAAAGGGATTTCCCGGTACCGCCGCAGCTCGGCCTCTTCGACCAGGCCGAAGACGACCTGAGGCGCAGACTTTCGGAAGTGGATGTCAGCGTTCTGACGCCGCTTGAAGCGCTCAATCTACTCGATGAACTGAAAAAGCTGGCCTAGACATGCGTCCTTTTGCAAGCATTCTGATGATGGCCCTCTTGTTGCTGACTGCGGTCGTACCGGCTGTAGGCGCCGGCGACCCGGAGGGCGAATACCGCCAGGCGCGTACTGCCTATCATGCCTTGCAGAACTCCGCCCGCAAACAAATGTTCCGGGACCAGTGGCAGAAGGTTCTGGACGGCTTCACGGCCATTTACGAGCAGTATCCGGATGCCCGGCGGGCGGACGATGCGTTGTACATGACCGGCAAGACCACCACCGGACTTTACCGGATCAGCCGGGTCCGGGCGGACGCGGTTCGCGCCGTGGAAATTTTCCGGGAGCTGGCGCGCCGTTATCCCGACAGTAACCTTGCCGACGACGGCCTGCTGCAGGCCGGCAGCCTGCTGGAAGAATCGTTGAACGATCCGGAGATGGCCTGGCGGATCTACCGTCAGATGCGCGACGAATTTCCCGCCGGCGACATGGCCGGCCAGGCAGAGCGGCGTCTGCGGCGCCTGGCCGCGTATGCGCCCGCGAAGCTGCCGGAGCGACCCAAGCCGGCATCCCGGATTCCTTCCGATGGCGGTCCGACCCGATTGACCGATCTGCGTTTCTGGTCCAATCCCGGCTATACCCGGATTGTCCTCGATCTGTCGGCGCAAAGCAATTTCACATCCAATTTCCTGCCGGCCGACGCCAAAGAGGGCGCGCCGCCCCGGCTCTATCTCGACCTGGAGCCGGCCGAACTGGGGTCCGGTCTGGACCAGCCACGGATCGTCGACGACGGTCTGCTGCAGCAGATCCGCACCGGCCGTCCGCAGCCCGGTACGGTGCGGGTCGTGCTCGACCTGGAGAGCGTCAGCGACTACAAGATCTTTCCGCTGGGTGATCCCTATCGCATCGTGGTCGACATTGCCGGTGACGGTTCCGGCTCAGCCGCTGCTCCCCGACCGGTCGACAAACCCGCTGAACTGAGGGCCCTGCCGGCGGATGAGAAAGCTGACGATATCGCCCGCGTCCTGGAGAGTTCGCCGGGGAAAGAGGCAACACTGCATATTCCGGAGGCAGCAAGCACCATGGGCCTGCGGCGGATCGTGGTCGATGCGGGGCACGGCGGCCGGGACCCGGGTGCGATCGGCCCCGGGGGGACATACGAAAAGCATGTGACTCTGGCCCTGGCCAAACGTTTGAAGAAAAAACTGGAGACGGAATTAGGCTGCGAGGTGATCCTGACCCGGGACCGGGATGTCTTTCTGCCCCTGGAGGAACGGACCGCGATCGCCAACAAGGTGGGCGCCGATCTGTTCATCTCGCTGCATGCCAACGCCACCGAAAGCCACAAACCTTACGGCATCGAAACCTATTACCTGAATTTTTCCAAAAACGACAAGGCCGCCGCGCTGGCTGCCCGGGAGAACGGCACATCGCTCAAGCAGGTGTCCGATCTGGAGCTGATCCTGTTCGACCTGATGGCCAATGCCAAGATCAATGAATCCAGCAGGCTGGCGGCCGAGATTCAGAAGGGTCTGGTGTCGGGCCTGAGCCGCAGCTACGGCCAGATCAAAGACCTCGGGGTGCGGCAGGGGCCCTTTTATGTGCTGCTCGGCGCGACCATGCCGTCGGTTCTTATCGAAACGGCCTTTATCAGCAATCCCCGCGAGGAAAAGCGGCTGATCAGCGGTACCTACCAGAACCACACAGTGGACGCCATCGCCCAGGCCGTAAGGCGCTATGCCATAAACAACAAACTGATGGCTTCCCGATGAATCCTCTGCCGACAGCCGCAGCCGAACAGTATTTTGCCTCCGAACTGATGATTGCCGGGGACGAGTCCTTCGGCCGGCGGCGCAACGGTCTGCTGGAAACGGCACGGGCTTTTCTCGATGATCAGCGTCTGGCCTGCCAGAAGCTGCACGAGAACGGCGGCGACGGAGCTGCGGTGGTCGGCTGTGTCACCGGAATGACCGATGCCCTGATCCAGAACCTGTTCCGCTGCCTGGTGGCCGATGCCGACTTCGGCCGCAACCCCTGCTCGGCGGTGATCGCCATGGGCGGATATGGACGTCGGGAGCTGAACCCACTTTCCGATGTCGACATCATGTTTTTCTGCAGCGATCTCAACCGCGACCAGGCGGAAGCGATCGCCGAGCGGACCCTTTACCTGCTGTGGGATCTCGGCCTGGACGTCGGCTACAGCGTTCGGACCGCCCGCGACTGCCTCGCCCTGGTTTTTCAGGATATCACCATCCGCACCGCAATGCTGGATGCGCGGCTGGTGGTCGGCGATCCGGATCTGTACGACACCTTCCAGCAACAGGTTTTCAGCCAGGTCATCGGGCGCAACACCCAGGCGTTTTTAAAACAGAAATATGAGGAACACCAGTCGCGGGTCGCCAAGTTCGGCTCTTCGGTCTACATGCTGGAACCGAATATCAAAGAGGGCGAAGGCTGTCTGCGTGACCTGCATACCGCGCTCTGGATGGCCCGGGTCAAGTACAAGGCTCCCGACCTGCTGGAACTGGTCAAGAAGGGCGTGCTGAGCGAGCATGAAATGCACGAGTTCCAGGATTCTCTAAGCTATCTGTGGCGGATCCGCAATGAACTGCACTATCTTTCCAAGCGCAAGAACGACCAGCTGCATTTCGACCAGCAGGAAAAAATCGCCCGCTTCCTCGGTTATCGCGACAATCGCAAGGCGCAGGCCGTCGAACAGTTCATGCAGGATTTCTACGCCCGGGCGACCCGCATCGAGCACCTCTCGACCGGCCTGATCAACCGGGCCTGGCAGCCGAGCGACGTCCCCGGCAGAATTTTCGGCTACCTGTCGCGGCGGCCCGTGGGCGAGGACTACTTCATCTACCAGGGTGAACTGAAGGCGGCCCGCAAGGCCCTCTTCGAGGAGCGGCCGGCGGCCCTGATGGAATCCTTTCTCATGGCCAAGCGGCAGGGCGTTCGGCTGAGCGCCGCCCTCAAAGGGCAGATTCGGGACCACCTGCACCTGGTGAATGACGGTTTCCGGCGGTCACGCAAGATCTCCGGCATGTTTCTCGAAATCCTGCGCCGCCCTGGCGGGCTCGCCGAGATCCTGGAGGACATGCATCATCTCGAATTTCTCAACCGCTACATACCGGAGTTCCGGCGCATCTACTGCAAGGTCCAGCACGATGCCTACCATGTCTACACGGTGGACACTCATTCGCTGTTTGCCGTGGGCGAAATCGAAAAACTGTGGGAGGGCGAACACGCCGAAGACAAGCCGCTGCTGACTCAGCTGGCCAATGATATCGAAAAGCGCGCGCTGCTGATGCTGGCCATTCTGTTCCATGACATCGGCAAAGGCGAGGGCCATGACCACAGCAACAAGGGCGCCGACATGGTTCCCAAGATCGCCCGGCGGCTGAACCTGAATCGCGAAGACAGCGCCCGGCTGGAATTTCTGGTTCGCCATCATCTCGACATGGCGCACATCTCGCAGCGTCGCGACCTCAACGACGACCGCCTGATCCGGGATTTCGCCCAGGTCATGGGCATGACCGAAAACCTGAAGATGCTCTACCTGTTGACTTATGCGGACATCAAGGCGGTCGGTCCCGATGTCTGGTCCGAGTGGAAGGGGTTCCTGCTGCAGGAACTTTACGAGAAGGCCTACGAAGTGATGGAACGCGGCAACTTCATGCGCGATGTCCGCTCGGAGCGGGTCCGCAACCGCAAGCGCAAGGTGGTCGCCGCGCTCTCCGAGGAATTCGGACAGCGCGTCATCAAGGACCACCTGCGCAAAATGGGGATGCGCTACCTGCTGTCCCATCGATCCTGGGAAATTGCCCAGCATGCCCGCGTCGAACTGATGCGGGGAGACCAGACTCTGGCCCTCGAGGTCAAACACGATGCCGAGCGGGAATACACCGAACTTGTGATCTCCACCCTCGACGTGCCCAGCCTGTTCAGCATGATTACCGGGGTACTGGCCGCCAACAGCGTCAATATCCTCGGCGCCCAGATCTACACCCGGAGCAACGGCGCGGCCCTCGACGTGTTCCACGTCAACCGGCTGCATGCCGGTATTATCGACGACGAAGTCAAGTGGAACAAGGTCCGCCAGGAACTGGCCGCCGTCATCGAAGGCCGGACCCCGCTGGCTGAACTGGTCGCCAAACGGACTCGCTCCAGCGGATTGACCGCGAAGAAGCTGCCGCGCTACCCGAGCCGGATTGTCTTCGACAACGAAGTCTCTGCCGAGCATACCGTGATCGACATTTACTCCCATGACAAGGTCGGTCTGCTCTACTACATCAGCCGTGCCCTGGCCGACCTGGGCCTCTATATTCATATCGCCAAGATCTCCACCAAGGCCGACCAGGTGACCGACACCTTCTACGTCAAGGATATCTTCGGCCAGAAGATCGTCGAAGAGGACAAGCTGGAGGAAATTCGCCAGCGGCTGCAGGAGGCCTTGGATTAGAGGCCGCTGCGGCGCCTTGGATAAGCTACGAAAAGCTTCTATAACGCAGAGACGCAAAGATGCTGAGAAAACCGAGGGTCACCGTAAACCAGGATTGGGTTCAAGGCAAAAATCTAAGAGCTTCTTTGGTTTTCCCTGCGTCTCTGCGTTGAAATGTTTTTTGGTTTTCAAGTCGTCCGAAGATCGTAACGGAATTCATGGATGCCTACGTCGACATCTTCATGAACTACATCGCCGTGGAGCGCGGCCTGGCGAAGAATACCCTCGAGGCCTATGGGCGCGATCTGCAGCGGTATCTGGAGTTTCTGAACGGCGAGAAGACTGCCGAACCGGACCTGGTGACGCCAAGTTTGATCGTCCGTTTCATGGTGAGCCTGAAAAGGGAAGGCCTGGCGCCGCGCAGCCAGTCGCGGGCGCTGGCGGCAGTGCGGATGTTCCACAAATTTCTGCTGCGCGAGAAGCATGCCTCGCAGGACCCGACCCGACAGGTGGCGATTCCACGCAGTCTCTCGGCACTGCCCCGCACCCTTTCACCTGGTGACGTGGAGCGGCTGCTGGCCAGTCCGCGTGGGGAGGACCCCCTGGCCTGTCGCGACCGGGCAATGCTTGAGGTCCTCTATGCGACCGGGCTGCGGGTCTCGGAACTGGTCGCCCTCAAGCTCGGTGACCTGCAACTGGATGTCGGCTACCTTGCCGCCTTCGGCAAACGAAACAAGCAGCGGATCGTGCCGTTGGGCGAGGCGGCAGTGGCAGCGCTCTGTCACT
The DNA here is from genome assembly GCA_035269105.1 of Desulfuromonadales bacterium. Lineage (GTDB taxonomy): Bacteria > Desulfobacterota > Desulfuromonadia > Desulfuromonadales > BM103 > JAQYVZ01. The sequence continues at coordinate 33,190 of DATFJP010000231.1, read as the reverse complement.
ACCGGGATACGGCCAGGCTTCGTCTGGACCGTGGCCGGCACTCACCCTATGTCTTTCTGAACCGATCGGGGGAAGGCTTGACACGCCAGGGCTTCTGGAAGATGATTAAGCGCCGTGCAACCGAGGCCGGCATTTCCCGGCAGATCAGCCCCCATGTCCTGCGGCATTCATTCGCGACCCATCTGCTCGACAATGGTGCCGACCTGCGTTCGGTCCAGGCGATGCTGGGACATGCCGATATCTCGACCACGCAGATCTACACCCATGTCACCCGGGAACGGCTGCGCCGGCTGCATGCCGAGCACCATCCCCGCGGCTAGGCAGGTCGTCGTCCGATAATATCGCAAGTTTAGCTGGATATTAACGCAGAGACGCGGAGACGCAGAGAAAAGCTGATCAATGGTTACACCCTCAAAACAAAATCTAAATCGGAAACCGATAAATGATTTTCCTGCTTCCCGGTTTAGATTTTTAACAATCCGACAAGGAATTGGAAACGAAAAACCGGAATCTTTGCTGTCGTAATGTTCCTTATGCGGGTTTCCCCGTATATTGGACGACTCCGCGTCTTTGCGCCTCTGCGTTAAAAGTTGCTTTCAACGTTAAAAGTTGCTTTCAAAAATGTTTTTAGAGGATTGAAATGAAACAGATTATTTTGCTCGGCGACGGTATGGCTGATGAGCCGATTGCCGAACTTGAGGGCTTGACGCCCCTGGAAAAAGCCCACACCCCGCACATGGACGCCCTTGCCCGCGAAGGGGTGCTGGGAATCGCCGAAACCGTGCCGCCGAATTTCCACCCCGGCTCGGACGTGGCCAACCTGTCAGTGTTCGGTTACGATCCCGCCAGCTGCTACTCGGGCCGCTCGCCTTTGGAAGCGGCCAGCATGGGGGTGGATCTCGGCCCCGAGGACGTCGCTTTCCGCCTCAACCTGGTGACTCTCGAGCCTCATTATGGCGACCTGTTCATGCAGGATTTTTCGGCCGGTCACATTTCGACCGAAGAGGCCGCCGAACTGATCGGCTGCCTGCAGGGGGAACTGGGTGACGAGCAGTTCGAATTCTACCCGGGCATCTCCTACCGGCATCTGATGGTCTGGCGGGGCGGGCGGGACCAGTTCCAGCTGACACCGCCGCACGATCTGACCGGTCAGAGCGTGCGCAACCACCTGCCGCGCAGCGCCGAGGCCGAACCGGTGGTGCAGATCACCAATTCCGCCCAGATGCTGTTCAAGCAGCATCCCGTCAACCTGAAACGGGCAGCCGCCGGCCTGTTGCCGGCCAACTCCATCTGGCTGTGGGGACAGGGCCGACGTCCGCAAATGCCCTCCCTGGCCGAGCGTTATGGATTGAGCGGCGCTGTCATCTCGGCCGTCGACCTGATCAAAGGCATCGGCATCTACGCCGGTCTCGAGATCATCAACGTACCCGGTGCAACCGGCTATATCGATACCAACTACCGCGGCAAGGCAGAGTATGCCCTTGATGCTCTGGAGCGGCTGGATTTCGTCTATTTGCACGTCGAAGCTCCGGACGAAGCGGGCCACGCCGGCAGCCTGGAGGACAAGATCGGTGCGATCGAATCCTTCGACCGCGAGGTGGTCGGCCGGGTTCGTGACGGTCTTGGCAGCCTCGGCGCTCACCGTGTCGCGGTTCTACCCGATCATCCGACCCCGGTGCGGCTGATGACTCATACCCGCGACGCCGTGCCCTTTATCCTCTACGGTTCCGGCGGTGAATTTGCTCCCGTGGGTGCCCCGGCCGGCTATTCGGAAAAGGCCGCCCGCGCCACCGGCATCAAGCTCGACCCCGGTCATCTGCTGATGAAATGTCTGGTGGAGGGGAAAATCTGAACCGGCAGTTCGGCGGCGATGCCAACAAAACCGGATAACGCAGGGACGCAAAGACGCAGAGACAATCACCGCAAGTCCGGGGAGACCATTATATGGCGGAGATTCATTGCAAAGATCAGTTGGTTTCAATCGAAACAAAACAAATCCCCTCTTTAACGTGTTTTGAGGAGCCGGCCTCTGGCTTTTTCCCTTTGCCATCTCTGCGTCTTTGCGCCTCTGCGTTAAAAAGTCGTCTCTAAATGCCCAATGTCGTCGTCAAATTCGTCAAGCTGGAACGCCCCGAGAGGGCGGTGGTGCTCTGTGACCTGGCGGAAGAGTTCTTCCTGCAGGACCAGCGGGTCGTCATCGTCGTTCAGGATGACAATCAGGGGGTGACCCTTGACCGCTTCATGTGGATCTGGCGCAAGGACGCATTTGTTCCGCACGTCTACGACAATGGTGCGGTCGACTGCATCGATGAACCGGTGGTGATCACCACTCGGGAGGAAAACCGCAACGGCGGCCAGGTCCTGATCCAGGCACGTCCCTGCAGTGCCGATTTTGTCCGTCATTTCCAACTGGCCATTGATTTCGCTGAAGTATACGACGACACCCTGGCAGAAGGCTCCCGCGAACGTTTCAAGGTTTTTCGGAAGGCAGGCTTCGATGTTGGGATGCGTTAACCGGGGCGGAACCGGCAGCCTGCTGAGGCTGCCGGAGACTCCCGAACTCGAAGTCGAGATTCCCCTGCTCGAGGACAGCCGGCGTGCTCTGGATATCTGGCAGGCGCGCCCGGGAGAAATCTTGACGGTTCTCGCGCCCGACCAGACGGCCTTTCGGGCCAGGCTGACCTTGATGGACCATAACAGCGCCCGCTGCGTTCCCTTCGAGCGGTTGCAGCCGCCACCGGAAAGTGCGCTGTCCCTTCAGGTCTACCAGGCGCTGCCGGACAAGGAGCGCTTCGAAACCATATTGCAGAAACTGACCGAACTGGGCGCGGCGCGCATCGTGCCGATGCAGACCGACCGCTCCCTTTCCCTGGCGGAACGGGACACTCCGCAGAAAAAGTCCCACCGCTGGCCGGAGGTTCTGCTGCGCGCGGCACGGCAAAGCCGCCGTGCCATGCTTCCCGAACTGTTTGCGGTGACCTCCTTCCGGGCCGCCCTGGACCTGGCTGCCAAAGCCGAACTGGGTCTGCTGCTTGACGAGGGAGACACCCACTGGAGCCTGACCGAAGGCGTCGGCTCTTTCCAGCCGCAGAGCGTCGCCCTGCTGATCGGGCCGGAAGGCGGTTTCAGCGAAGCCGAGCGGGAAGCCGCCCAGGCCGCCGGCATCCTGCCGGTCAAGCTCGGGCCGCGCCTTCTGCGCACCGAGACCGCCGCCATCGCCGCGGCGGCGGTGGTGCAGAACCTGGTGGGGGACCTGCGTTGATAACTACCAAATGGACTTAACGCAGAGACGCAAAGGGCGCAGAGGGAGAATAAATAATCCAAGATTCGTAGGAGCGACCTCCTGGTCGCGAAGGTCGTCTGGTTCGCGGTCAGGAGAACTTTCCTGCTTGTCCTGTTTCCAATAATCGAATGGATTTTCTCTGCGTCTCCGCGCCTCTGCGTTAAAATTGTTTTCCTGATAAACGGGTAATTATGAACTTGCAAAACCTCTGCATCGTCCTCGTCGAACCGCAGGGCGCCCGCAATATCGGCTCGACGGCGCGGGCCATGGCCAATTTCGGCATGAGCGACCTGCGTCTGGTACAGCCGCAGACCGACCACCTGCAGGACGAGGCGCGGCAGATGGCGGTCAAGGCGGGCGGTATTCTCGAAGAGGCCCGCATCTGTTCAGGTCTGGCCGAGGCGATTGCCGACTGCCACTGCTCCTGCGGTACGACCCGTCGACTTGGCAAATACCGGGTGGATATCCTGAATCCCGACGCTGCGGCCCTGAAGTTGCTGCCCCTGCTGGAAAAGGGCCGGGTGGCACTGGTCTTCGGCCGGGAAGACAAGGGTCTGAAGACCGAGGAGATCGATCTCTGTCAGCGGCTGATCACGATTCCCACCGACGACGGCCTGCCCTCAATGAACCTGGCGCAATCGGTGGCTGTCTGCCTCTACGAAATCCACCAGCAGCACGGCAGACTCCGGGGCAAGACTGCTGGCGGCAAGAAACTGGCGCCCCTGCCGGAGGTCGAAGCGCTGTTCGAGCATATGCGGCAGACCTTTCTCGCCATCGACTATTTGAATCCGCAGAATCCCGAACATATTCTGCGTACCTACCGGCGGCTGCTCGGCCGGGCCGGCCTCGATGCCCGTGAAGTACGCGCCCTGCGCGGGCTCCTGAGCAGTATCGACTGGGTGGACAGCGAGCGCCGCCGCCTGGAAGGGGAGGAGGCCGATGGCGCCGATTAGAGAGCACCGGCTGGCCAATGGCCTGCTTATCGCGATCTTCGACGAGACCAACCGCTATTTCGGCGACTACCACCGGGTCTTTCTGAGGGTCGTTCTGCACTATGATTTAACACCAGCCGATCGGAATGATCCCTTCTGGAGCGAAGCTCGGGACAGGTTAGGGCCCGAACTCCGGCTGGAAAAGACCCTGGAACGCATGGGCGTCGCCGACAGCGAGGTCGAGGGGACCGTGGCGGCCCTGGTTGACAATTTCCTGGCGACCGCCGACGAGTATCTGACTCGTCCCGATTACCCCCGGCAACTGGTCATAAGGGAGATGGAAAAACGCAGGAAAACAACAAGGATTTATTAAACGTCTTAACGCAGAGGCGCAGAGGCGCAAAGAAAACCAATGAATATGATTAAAAAACCCAGGTTGTTAAAGAGATCGTTTGAACAAAAAAATTGGTAAAAAAATCACGGAATCCTTATTTTGATTTCTGCATTTCTTTTGAATCTTTCTCTGCGTCTTCGCGTCTCTGCGTTACATATTTTCTAAATGCTCGAATTAACCATCGAAAAGCTGACCCACGGCGGTCGCGGCATGGGCCGCCACGACGGCAAGGCGGTATTCGTACCCCTGACCTGCCCGGGCGACCGGGTGCGTTGCCGGGTGAATCGCGACAGGGGGCGCTACGCGGAAGCGGAGCTGGTCGAGGTGCTCGTGCCGGCGACCGGGCGGCGGGAGCCGCCCTGTCCGTTGTTCGGCGACTGCGGCGGCTGTCAGTGGCAGCATCTGCCTTATGCCCTTCAATGCACGTGGAAGGAAAGGATTTTCCGGGAACTGCTGGTCCGCAAGGGAGTCATCGAGGACCAGGACATCGAAGAAACGCAGGCCGCGGCGGAAGAGTTTTTCTATCGCAGCCGGGCCCAGTTCAAATGCCGGCTGACCCCCCACGGCCCGGTCATGGGTTTTTACCGTGGCGGCAGCCACTTCGTGGTAGATGTCGAACGCTGCCTGCTGGTTGAGCCGCCGGTGCAGCAGGTTCTGACTCGACTGCGGCAGGCGGTTGTTGATGCGCCGGCCGCCGACGCCATTCCGCAAATCGATGTCAGCTGCGGCGAAAACCGGCAGGTGCGGGTTGTGCTGCACGCGCTGCCCGCTGCGGCGGACCGCCTGCAGCCATGGCTGAGAACTTTGGCCGAAGCCAGCGGTTTCAGCGCTTTTCTGCAGAGCGGCCGCAAGGAAACCCTGCGCCAGGTCTGGGGGGAGCCGGGTCTTACCCAGCGGGTCGGACCCGATCCGGTCAATCTCGTGTCGGGTCCGGGCTGTTTCACTCAGGTGAACCGGGTCCAGAACAACCGCCTGGTTGAGGCCGTGCTGGAAGCCGCGGATCTGCAGGGCAGCGAGAGTGTGCTGGACCTGTTCTGCGGCATTGGCAATTTCAGTCTGCCGCTGGCCCGGCGCGCCGCCGAAGTCGTCGGCATCGAGGATTATGCACCGGCGATCAGCGATGCCCGGCGCAATGCCGACCGCAACGGGCTGGACAATGTCCGGTTTGTGGCCGAAGATGCACGAATTGGCCTGCAGCGCCGGCATCAACCGGGCAGCTGCGACCTGGTGGTGCTTGACCCGCCGCGCAGCGGCTGCTATGCGGTCATCAAGGAACTGCTGCCGTTTGCTCCCAGGCGGATCATTTATGTTTCATGCGATCCGGCGACTCTGGCGCGGGACCTGCAGCTGCTGGTGCACAACGGCTACCGGGCGGTGCACAGCCGACCCGTCGACCTCTTCCCGCAGACCTGGCATATCGAGAGTCTGACCCTGCTGGAGAGGCTGAGTTGAGGCTTTTTTGCTTGCATTCCGGGACCGTTCCTGCTAGAAGAGAAAATCATCTTTGTTGCGATGTCAAAAAGGTGGGCTCTGCGGCTCACTTTTTTTATTGGCGGAAGGCATTATGACGGAAGAACTGGTGAATACAGTCCGCATGCAGCTGGAACCGGTTCTCGAAGATCTCGGCTACGAATGCGTCGATATCGAATTCAAGCGGGAGCCGCAGGGACAGGTCCTGCGGATCTTCATCGACAAGCCGGGCGGCGTCACGCTGGATGATTGCGTCAGCGTCAGCCGGGAAGTCGGTTCCCTGCTTGAAGTGGACGACCCCATCCCCGGCGCCTACCGTCTGGAGGTGTCGTCGCCGGGGCTGGACCGACCGTTGACGAAGCCTGCGGACTTCGAGCGCTTCGCCGGGCAGCAGGTCAAAGTCAAAACCCGCATCAAGCTTGACCCTGACCAGCGCGGCCAGGAACGCAAGACGTTTCAGGGGACCCTGCTGGGTATGGCCGAAAACGGGGTGCGCATCGAGCAGACAGACAAGCGCGGGGGCGAGATCGTCCTGGCGCTCGAAGATATTTCCAGGGCTCACCTGGAACCGGAATTTTAACCGTTAAAAAACGAGGAACCGGCCGCAGCGGTCGGTCGCCACTTACGGGGGCGTGAATGGAGATCAATCTCAATCATATTATCGATCAGGTGGTCAAGGACAAGGGCATCGACCGCAACGTCCTGGTGGAGGCTCTCGAAGCCGCCGTACTCTCGGCCGCCAACAAGAAATTCCGCAACACCCGCGACCTCGAAGCACACTTCAACCACGAGCTCGGCGAAGTGGAAGTTTTTGAATTTGTGACCGTCGTTGAAGAAGTTGAAAACTCCTACCGGGAGATCGACCTCGAGGAAGCGCGGGAGATCGACCCCGACGTGGAAGTCAACGATTCCCTCGGCATGAAGATGGATGCCGGCAACTTCAGCCGGATCGCCGCCCAGACCGCCAAGCAGGTGATTATCCAGAAGGTGCGTGAAGCGGAGCGGGAAGGGGTATACAATGAATTCAAGGACCGCATCGGCGAACTGGTCAACGGCATCGTTCGCCGCTACGAGCGAGGCGACCTGATCATCGACCTGGGCCGAACCGAGGCGCTGCTGCCGCACCGCGAGCAGGTGCCGCGCGAAAATTATCGCCAGGGCGATCGGGTCCGTGCCTACATTGCCGAGGTCCGGACCGCGACCAAGGGACCGCAGGTGATTCTGTCCCGGACTCACGAAGGGTTGCTGGCCGAACTTTTTCGGCTCGAAGTCCCCGAGATGCTGGAAGGGATTGTCGAAATCCAGGCGGTGGCCCGCGAACCCGGCAGCCGTGCCAAGATCGCAGTCGTCTCCAACGATCCCGACGTCGACCCCATCGGTGCCTGCGTCGGCATGCGCGGCTCGCGCGTACAGAACGTGGTTTCCGAGCTGCGTGGCGAAAAAATCGATATTATTTCCTGGACGCCGGATATCGCTCGCTTCGCCGTGGCGGCCCTGGCCCCGGCCGACGTCACTCGCGTGTATGTCGACAATGAGGAAGAGGCCCTCGAGGTCATCGTGCCGGACGATCAGCTGTCGCTGGCCATCGGCAAGAAAGGCCAGAATGTGCGGCTGGCGGCCAAGCTCACCGGCTGGAAGATCGATATCATGAGCGAGACGCGGGCTGCGGAAGCGGAACTCGATGATCTGACCGCGGGCGAGCAGGAAGAGGGTGAAACCGCGGACGAAGCTGACGATGCCGGCGAAGGCATTGAATCGACCAGGGGAATGCCGGCCAAGGAGGCCATTGCCTTGATTCAGGAAACCGACGATCTGGAGGCGTTCAAGCCGCGGATGGCAGGAGAAAACCGCGTGACCGTCCTGAGGGCCTTCGAAGAGAGGGCCGCCGAACTGACGGCGAGCGATGAGCCCGCAGCCGAAACCGAAACGGCCGGGGAAGAAGGCGGCGAGGCCTGATCCTTGGGGCGGGGCAAGCCGCAAAGGACCTGCCTGGGATGTCGCGAGGCCAAGGACCAGGATGATCTGATCCGCTTCGTCTGTTCCCCGCAGGGCGAAGTACTGGTTGATTATCGGCATCGTCTGCCTGGCCGCGGTGCCTATGCCTGCCCGGACCGCCGCTGTCTTGAGCGGATTGCCAACAGGGGCGGCTTCTCGCGGGCTTTTCGTCGCGAATGCACCCCGGGCGAACCGGAAGCTTTACTCGAGGCGGTTGCCGGGGCACTGCGAACGCGCCTGGAAAACCTGCTGGGGATGGCCCGGAAGTCGGGTCGATCCTGCGCCGGGAGCAACAAGGTCCTGGCTGCCTTTGATCGGCCGCAGCCGCCGGCTGCCGTTATTTTTGCCGGAGATATTTCGGCAGGCGTGGCCGGCAAGGTCGAACGCAAGGCAAAACGCTCAGGAGCCGAATGTCTGAGCCTGTTTGACAAGGCCCGACTCGGGCGGATCATGGGCAGGGCGGAATGCAGCGTGTGCGCCTTGGCGGATGCACCGCTGACCGAAGCCTTCCTGGAAGAATGGAAAAGGTACTGCCGAATGTTAGGGGAGAATTAATGTCAAAAGTCCGTGTTTACGATTTGGCCAAAAAGCTGGGCCTGGAAAACAAAGAACTGGTCGAGAAACTGGGACAGGCAGGCGTTGCAGTCAAATCGCACATGAGTGTCCTTGATGAAGCGGATCTTCGCAAGTTCGAAGAATTCCAGGCGGAGCCGGAAACGAAACCGGCCCCGGAAGTCGAGGTCCAGGAGAAGCGGATCGGCTCCGGCCTGATTCGAAGGCGCAGCAAGGTCAAGAAAACAGCCGAGCCGCCGCCGGAGGAAGCCGTGCCGGCAGCCGAAGAGGCTCCTGCAGCTGAGGAAGCGGAGGCAGAGGTCCCTGCAGAGACCCCGGCTGAGGCCCAGCAACCGGAAGCGGCCGAAGAGCAGGCTGAGTCGCCCGCCGCCGCGGCAGAGGAACCGGAGCCGGTTGCCAGGACCGAGGACACGGCACCCAAAGAGAAGCAGCCGGCTGCCGAAAAGAAACCCGCGGCCAAACCGAAAGACCCCGGCCAGGCCAGGATCCTCGGTCACGTGGATCTGCCACAGCCCTCGCCGCCGCAACGTCGCAAGCCCGCCCCCCCGGCTGCCCGTAAACGAACCGATCGCCCGGAACGGGAGGCTCGCCCCAAGGCGCCGGACATTCCGGTTATGCCGCCGCCCGATCCCGATGCCCTTGCCAAAGAAGGGCGCAGCAAGAAAAAGAAAAAAGCCGCCAAAAGCGATTTCGCCGGCGGCGACGGGCGCCCCATGCGGCGCAAGGACCGGCGGGAAGTGTATGAACCGGACCGCAGCGAGCGGTTCCGCCGGGGACGCAAGGCCAGCCGGCCCACCAAGAAGACGGAGATCACCGTTTCCAAGGCGATCAAGCGTAAAATCCGCATCAGCGACGTCATCACCGTCGGCGAACTGGCCAAGCGGATGGGGGTCAAGGCCAACGACCTGATCAAGGAGCTGATGGCCCAGGGCCAGATGGTCACCATTAACCATCCCCTGGATTTCGACACGGCGGCCCTGCTGGCCTCGGAGTTCAACTACGAAGTCGAGAACGTCGCCTTCGACGAAGAAAGTATCCTGGCTCATTCCGATATCGAGGTCGCCCAGGAACAGCCGGAGCTGCTCAAGCCCCGGCCCCCGGTGGTGACCATCATGGGGCACGTCGACCACGGCAAGACCAGCCTGCTCGACGCGATTCGCGAAGCGAAGGTGACCGAAGGGGAGGCCGGCGGCATCACCCAGCATATCGGCGCCTACGATGTCGATCTGGAGGGCCGCAAGATCACTTTTCTCGACACGCCCGGCCACGAGGCTTTTACCTCGATGCGCGCCCGCGGCGCTCAGGTCACTGACATCGTCATCCTGGTGGTGGCCGCCGATGACGGCGTCATGCCCCAGACCAAGGAGGCGATCAATCACTCCAAGGCCGCGGGGGTACCGATTATCGTCGCGGTCAACAAGATCGACAAGCCTGGCGCCAATCCCGAGCGCGTCAAACAGGAACTGGCCGATCTCGATCTGTTGCCGGAGGACTGGGGCGGCGAGACGATTTTCGTCGACGTGTCAGCCAAGGAACATACCAATCTCGATCAGCTGCTGGAAATGATTCTGCTCCAGGCGGAAGTCATGGAACTCAAGGCCAACCCGGAGAGCCGAGCCCAGGGGGCCGTCGTCGAGGCCCGGCTGGATCGCGGCCGCGGTCCGGTGACAACGGTTCTCGTTCAGCAGGGAACCCTGCATATCGGCGACCCGATCGTTGCCGGCCTGCATTTCGGCAAGGTCCGGTCGATGACCGATGACCGCGGCCAGACGGTGAATGATGCCGGGCCTTCGGTCCCGGTCGAAGTCACCGGCCTCTCGGGTGTCCCCTCCGCCGGCGACTCCTTCCATGCTCTGGAAGACGAAAAAACGGCCAAGGACGTGGTTCAGCATCGCCAGCAGAAGAATCGCGAGGCGGAACTGGCCAAAACCAGCAAGATCTCCCTTGATCAACTATATGCCCGGCTTCAGGAGGGCGACGTCAAGGAGCTGAAGATTATCATCAAGGCGGACGTGCAGGGCTCGGTGGAGGCTGTTGCCGACTCTCTGTCCAAACTGTCAACCGATGCCTGCCGCCTGCTGATCGCCCATTCCGGCGTCGGCGGCATTACCGAGACCGACATCAGCCTGGCCGCCGCCTCGGATGCGATTGTGCTCGGCTTCAATGTCCGGCCTTCGCCCCAGGCTGCCGGCCTGGCGGATCGGGAAGGGGTTGACATCCGGCTCTACAGCGTTATTTACGACGCCGTCAACGACATCAAGAGCGCCATGGAGGGCCTGCTCGAACCGACCCTGGTCGAGGAGGACCTGGGCCGCGCTGAGGTGCGGGACACTTTCGGCGTCACCAAGGTGGGGACGGTGGCCGGCTGTTATGTGACCAGCGGCAAGATCGTACGCAACGCCAATGCCCGCCTGCTGCGTGACGATGTGGTGATCTGGACCGGCAAACTCCGCTCCTTGCGCCGCTTCAAGGACGACGTCAAGGAAGTGGCCACCGGCTACGAATGCGGCATCGGTCTGGAGAACTATAATGACGTCAAGCCCGGCGATGTCATCGAGGCTTATCAGATCAAGGAAATCAGGACAGAGCTGTAGCAAGGTCCGGGTGGCCAGTTCTTAGTTTGCCGTTGGCGGCTGTATTGACTGACAACTGCGAACCGAGCCTTGTAAACTGGTTTTAATGGCAGTTGCTGAAAACTGCCCGCTGAAAGCTGGAAACAGATAGCTATGGTGATCGGTGTGCTGCGGCTGGAAGTACGTCTGCATGGCGTGCACAGCCTGAAAGAAAAGCGCGGGGTGGTGCAGAAGCTGCTGGCCCGCTGTCGCAACCGCTACCCGGTCAGTTGTGCCGAGGTCGACCACCAGGACGTCTGGCAGAGCGCGGCGTTCGGCTTCGCGGTGGTCAGCACCGCCGAGCAGGTGGTCGCCCCCATACTGGAACGTCTCGAGGATGAGATCGCCGACAGCGGCCTGGCCGAACTGGTTGACAGCGATGTCGAATATATCCACTGCTGAAAGGCCAATTCCTGTTACCACCAAGGCACCAAGACACCAGGAAACCGGAAGCTCTTCGCAACTCAGGAAGGATTTTCTTTGGCGACCTGGTGGCGAGGTTTTTCCTGCTTATCGTATCCTTTCGCAAAAGCAAGCACCGGAGTAAAAACATCCTATGTCAGTTCGTACCCGCAGGGTGGGGGAACTTATCCACCAGGAAATATCGACGCTTTTGATCAGCGGTCTCAAGGACCCCCGGGTCGGCTTTGTAACGATCACCGGGGTGGACGTCAGTCCGGACCTGCGCTCGGCCAAGGTGTATTTCTCGGTGATTGGCGACGACAAGTCGCGGCGGGAAACCGAGGCGGGGCTGAAAAGTTCGGTGCCCTTCATTCGCCAGCATCTCGGCAGTAAACTGCGCATGAAGTATACGCCTGACCTGCAGTTCCACTATGACGAATCGGTTGAGTACGGTAACCGGATTGAAGGTTTGCTTAAAGAAATCAAGCAGGAAGAGTCGAATGATTGAGAAAGTGCTTGAAGCCGTCGGCGCGGCGCGGACCATTCTGGTTGCTGCCCATGAAAGTCCCGACGGCGACGCTCTGGCTTCGACCCTGGCCCTCAGCCTGGTTCTTGAAGAGCAGGGTAAGCAGGTCAGCGCCTTCAACCGCGACGGGGTCCCGGGCGATTTCCGGTTCCTGCCCGGACAGGAAAAAATGCTCGACCGGATCGACGAAGACCGGCACTTCGATCTTGGCTTCGTGCTGGATGCCGGACGGCTGGACCGGGCCGGCGGCTGGATCAGGGAGCGCTGCCGTTTCCTGGTGAATATCGATCATCATCCCGATTCCCAAGAGTTCGGCGATCTTAATTACGTCGATCCCGGGGCCAGCGCGACCGGCGCCATGATCTACCGGATCATTCAGGCCGCCGGCTGGCCGCTCAGTCAGGCGGTGGCCGTCAACATCTATACCGCCATTCTCGCCGACACCGGGTCATTCCGTTATGCCAACGCGGACCCTGAAGCTTTCCGTATCGCTGGTGAAATGGTGCAGAAGGGGGTTGATCCCTGGGTCATCTCCGCCGGTCTCTACGAAAGCCAGGAGGAAGCGCGCCTGAGACTGCTGGCACTGGCCCTGCCCACCCTGCAGGTGTCTGCCAGCGGCAAGTTCGCCTCGATTGCCGTGACCCTGGACATGTACGAGCAGGCCGGGGCCCGCAGCGAACACACCGATCGCTTCGTCAACTACCCACGTTCCATTCGCGGCGTCGAAGTCGCGATTTTTTTTCGTCAGCTCGAAGACAACACATTCAAGATCGGGTTCCGGTCCAGCGGCAATATCGATGTCGGCTCGCTGGCCCGCGAATTGGGCGGCGGCGGTCACCACAATGCCGCCGGAGCCACGCTGAACGGTTTGTTCGCCGATGTCCGGGACCAGGTCTTCGCCATGGTCGATCGCCTGCTGGCCGGAAGCGGATGAACGGTCTGCTGATCATCGACAAGCCAGCCGGCATGAGCTCCTTCGACGTGATCCGCCGCCTGCGCCGCTGCTGCCGGACGAAAAAGGTCGGTCATGCCGGAACCCTGGATCCTCTGGCAACCGGGGTGCTGCCGGTGGCTCTCGGCTCGGCAACCCGCCTGCTCGAATACCTCATGGCGACGGAAAAAGTTTATCGGGCCACGCTGCAGTTGGGAGCCGCGACCGATACCCAGGACAGCGAAGGCCGGGTGATCGCCACCGGCGACTGGCACGCCGTCAACGCCGGCGCTTTCGAGGCGGCCTGCGCGGCCATGACCGGCACCCTCAGTCAGACGCCGCCGATGTTTTCGGCGCTGAAAAAAGACGGCCAACCTCTCTACCGGCTGGCTCGTCAGGGGGTCGAGGTGGCCCGCGAAGCACGCGAGGTTCGAATCGAGAGCCTTGAAATTCTCGCCTTCGACCCGCCGCAGGCAGAGATCGAAGTCGTCTGCGGCAAGGGGACTTATATCCGGACCCTGTGCCACGATCTCGGCGCCCGGCTTGGCTGCGGGGCGCACCTGACCAGCCTGCGCAGGACCCGATGTGGCCACTTCGATCTGGCTGACAGCTGTTCCCTCGAAACCATCGAACTGCTGGCCGGCCAGGACAAGCCGCTGCCCATGCTCAGTCCGGCCCAGGCCCTTGCCGACTGGCCGGCGCTGCAGGTCCTGGACGGTGCCGTCGACCGATTGCGGGACGGCATCGCCCCGCAGCCCGATGAGACCCTCGGTGAGGCGGCTCCCGGACAGCGGGTTCGCCTCATGGTCGGCGATAACCTGGCCGCGGTCGCCCGTCGGGTGGCGGAAGAAGGTCCGGAAAAAAGGTTCGAACTCCTGAAGGTTTTCACCAGCGTCTTCTAAAGCGAGAAAACCTTTACACTGAGTGGCTTTTATGGTATCTGATTTGTTTTAGCGGCGATGCGTGCATCGTCTTATTCAACACATTACAGCACAAGGAGGTGGCGCTTTGTTGGCCACGGAACGCAAACAAGAGATTATTGAAAAGTTCAGGTCCCACGAAGGGGACACTGGTTCTCCCGAAGTCCAGATTGCCCTCCTGTCGGAGCGAATCACCTATCTGACCGAGCATTTCCGGACCCACAAGAAGGACCACCACTCGCGGCGGGGTCTGCTCAAGATCGTCGGCCAGCGACGGCGCCTGCTCGACTATCTGAAGAGCAAGGATGTCGAGCGCTACCGCACGGTGATCAAGGAACTGGGCATCCGCCGTTAACCGCCGACCCAGGTAAAAGGCAGCACGCTCAGCAACAAGGGCCTGCTGCCTTTGATTTTGACGTTGTGGCTGGGAGGTTGTCCGGAGAGAGGCTCTGCTGGGAAGAAACTCGGCAGAAGCTGTCTCAGGCCATCCTCCTCTGCCATTGAACAGGACATCATGTGACCCGGCCCCTTGGGCCGCCGGTCCAACAGAGGAGATGCTGATGAGCATTCACACAGTAGAAGTTGAATTCAACGGCCAACCGTTGACCATTGAAACCGGCAAGATGGCCCGTCAGGCCGACGGCGCCGTGGTTGTCACCTATGGCGACACCAAGGTGCTCTGCACCGTCGTGTCCGCCAGAAGCATGCGGGAAGGGCAGGGCTTTTTCCCCCTGACCGTCAACTACCAGGAAAAATTCTATGCCGGCGGTAAAATCCCCGGTTCCTTCTTCCGTCGCGAGCGCGGTGCCACCGAACGCGAAACCCTGATCTGCCGTCTGATCGACCGGCCCATGCGGCCGCTCTTCCCCAAGGGTTACATGTTCGAGACCCAGATCATGCCGACCGTGATTTCGGCCGACATGGTCAACGATCCCGACACGCTGGCCATGGTTGCGGCTTCCGCCTGCGTGGAGGTTTCCGACATTCCCTTCGCCGGTCCGATTGCCGCCGTCCGGGTCTGCCGCGTCGACGGCCAGCTGATCGCCAACCCGACCCTTGAGCAGATCGAAGAGAGCGACATCGAAATCGTCGTTTCCGGCTCCAAGGATGCGGTGATGATGGTCGAGGGCGAGTCCCGGTTCGTGTCCGAAGAAGACATGCTCGACGCCATTTTCTTCGGCCATGAAGCCCTGCAGCCGCTGATCGACATCCAGATCAAGCTCGCCGAGCTGGTCGGTGTGGAGAAACGTCCTTTCGAGGTTGCCGAAACGGACCCCGAACTGGAGAAAAAAGTCAACGAACTGGCCGAGCCACGCGTTCTCGAAGCCGTCAAGATCCGCAGCAAGCAGGAGCGCTATGCGGCGCTCGACGAGATCCGCGAACAGGTCAAGGCACAGCTGGCCGAAACCCACGAAGATCGCGAAGGCGAGATCGGCGACCTGCTGCGGGCTGTTGAAAAGCGTGTGGTCCGGCAGATGGTGGCTCGCGACAAGGTCCGCATCGACGGTCGCGACATGGCGACCATCCGGCCGATTACCTGCGAGGTCGGCGTTCTGCCTCGCGCCCATGGCAGCGCCCTGTTCACCCGCGGCGAAACCCAGGCCCTGGTGGCCACCACTCTGGGGACGGCCATGGACGAGCAGCGCATGGACAACGTGCAGGGCATGGAATTCAAGAAATTCCTGCTGCACTACAATTTCCCGCCTTTCTGCGTCGGCGAAACCAGCATGCGCCTGTTCCCGGGGCGCCGGGAAATCGGCCATGGCTACCTGGCCGAGCGCAGCGCGGCGCAGATCCTGCCGAAACACGAGGATTTTCCCTATACCATCCGGATCGTCTCCGACATCCTGGAGTCGAACGGCTCCTCGTCGATGGCTTCAGTCTGCGGTTCCTCCCTGGCGCTGATGGACGCCGGAGTGCCGGTCAGTCAGCCGCTTGCCGGCATCGCCATGGGCCTGATCAAGGAGGGCGACGATGTCGCCGTTCTGTCTGATATCCTCGGCGACGAGGATCATCTCGGCGACATGGACTTCAAGGTGACCGGTTCCGACGAAGGCGTGACCGCTCTGCAGATGGATATCAAGATTTCCGGGGTCACCCGCGAGATCATGGGCCAGGCCCTCAAGCAGGCGCGGGAAGGCCGGATTCATATCCTCGGCGAGATGGCCAAGGCGATCGCCAAACCGCGTCCGGAACTTTCCCCTTACGCGCCGCGAATCACCAGCATCAAGGTCAAATCGGACCAGGTGCGAACGGTGATCGGCTCGGGCGGCAAGAACGTGCGCGCCATTATCGAGGCGACCGGCTGCGCGATCGATATTCAGGACGACGGCACTATCCATATCTCCTCCAGCGACGGCGAGGCGGCCAAGCAGGCGATCAAGATGATCCGCGACCTGACCCAGGAAGCCGAAGTCGGCAAAATCTACCAGGGCGAGGTGAAGAAGATCATGGAATTCGGCGCCTTCGTCGAGATCTTCCCCGGAACCGACGGTCTGGTGCATATCTCCGAGCTGGCCAAGGAACGGGTCCGTCAGGTGACCGATGTCGTCAAAGAAGGGGACGAAATCCTCGTCAAATGCATCGGCATCGACCGCCAGGGCAAGATCAAGCTGTCCCGCAAGGAAGCCCTCGGCGAAACCATGCCCGAAGAAGGCTGATCGGTCTGCCGGCCTTGTCTGTTGATCCTTTTCCAGGCGTTCTGTCCGTGCGGGCAGAACGCCTGGATTCGTTCAGGCAGGTAAGTGCTGGGCGGCCACGGGCGCTGGGCGGCCACGGGGGGCCGCCCCTACGAGTCGCATAAAGGATCTTGTTTATGAAGCGGCCTATTTTGCGGGTGAAGAAGTTGCGGGGAAATGCTATTCTCCCCACTTACATGACCGAACATGCCGCCGGCATGGATCTGCACGCCGCACTTGAGAAGCCTTTGGAAGTCGCCCCCGGCGAGCGGGCATTGGTTCCGACCGGGCTGGCATTCGAAATACCGCCGGGCTATGAAGGGCAGATCAGGCCCCGTTCGGGTCTGGCCTTGAAAAAAGGGATCTCCCTGCCGAATTCGCCCGGCACCATCGATGCCGACTACCGCGGCGAGGTCGGCATCATCGTCATCAATCACAGCAAAGATCCGGTGTTTTTCGCACCCGGTGACCGCATCGCCCAGTTGGTCGTCGCGCCGGTAGAGCGGGTGTCCCTGCTGGAGGTCGTGGATCTTGACGAAACGGTACGCAACGACGGCGGGTTCGGCCACACCGGTCTTTGAGGAGCCCCGCCGCGATGGCTCAAGGGACAGGATATTGGACGAACCAATCGAGCCGGATCTCCTCCTGGAGTTCCCCTGCCATTATCAGTTCAAGGCTTTCGGGCCAGCCGGCGACGCTTTTACCCAGGCGGTCAAACAGGCGGTCGGCCAGGTCGTTGCGATCGACGATCAGGCCATGCGGACCCGCCCCAGTTCGGGCGGCCGTTACCAGTCGGTGACCGTCTCGGTCCATCTGCACAGCAGTCTCCAACTCAAGGAGATTTATGCCGCACTCAGAGAAATCGAGAACTTGAAGTACCTCCTGTAATCTTCGAAGTCCGCAATGCTCGAGCCGGGATGGCTGAACCTGGAACTTTCTGTTCACGCCTCTGCTTTCGCGTTTTGCCTTTGCCGTGGTCGATAACATCATGATTCTCAAGATCAATTCCGAAAATCCCCAGCGCCGCCTGATTTCGCAAGTGGTGGAAAGACTCAAAGAGGGTGCGCTGATCGCCTACCCCACCGACACCATTTACGGTCTCGGCTGCGACATCTTCAACCGGCGCGGGGTCAAGAACATCTACCAGATCAAGCAGCGCAATCCACGCCAGCCGTTTTCCTTTATCTGTGCCGATCTGTCCGATGCGACCAATTACGCGCAGGTCAGCAATTTTGCCTTCAAGATCATGAAGAGGCATCTGCCTGGCCCCTATACCTTCGTTCTCGAAGCCACCAAGGTGGTTCCCGACAGCCTGACCACCCGGCAGAAGACCGTCGGCATCCGCATCCCTGACGATCCCATCGCCCTGGCGATTGTGCAGGAACTGGGGCACCCCCTGGTGACGACCAGTGCCAATATCTCCGGCCAGGAGCCCCTGCATGACCCGCTGGAGATCGAACAGGCCATGGGGCGCGTGCTCGACCTGGTGGTCGACGGCGGCAAGCGTTTCGGTGACCCCTCGACGCTCATCAGCTTGATCGACGACCGCATCGAAGTTCTGCGCGAAGGAGGAGGAGACATTTCGTGGATCGATTGATCTGGCGGGGACTTTTGGTTGCCGGTCTGCTGCTGGGCCTGCTGGTCGGTTCCGCCAATGCCGCGCAGAATGCGTCGCCGGAGAATTTCGGCGGAGTCGGACTGCAGGTGGTCCCGACCATCAACGGCCAGCTGGTCGTCCTGCAGGTGCTGCCTGACAGCCCGGCCGCGGCCGGCGACCTGCGGCCCGGCGACCTGGTGTTCAAGGTCGATGATTTCTCTTTGCAGGGCAGCGAGTTCGCCGCCGTGGTCGCCGAACACCTCTGGGGGCCGGTGGGCAGCAGCGTCACCCTGCAGTTCCTGCGGCCGGGCGTGGCCGGCTCGCACAGTGTCACCCTGCAGCGGGCCAACATGACCCCGCGCCTGACCGTCACGCCGGGCGTCCGGGACGGTGGAGAAGAGTAGCTGATTTTTTAACGCAGAGACGCAGAGACGCGGAGAAATAAGAAACTTCATCATGATATTTTTAAGGCAAGAAGCTGTTTTGATTTCATAGTGAAAGACGAACCGGTAAAAATCGATTTTCTCTGTCTGGAATAATTCTTTTTCTGCGTCTCTGCGTTACTGTCTTAAAGAAAATCCAGGAATACGGCTATGAACAAAGAAATCACTGTGGTTTTCCAGGGTTATCGCCTGACCAATCCGGAATGGCAGGTCCCCCTTTCCGGCGAATCGCGACAGGTGTGCGTCGCCGGCCTGCAGAGTGAATATGAACCGCTGGGCATCCGGGTGGCCAGTGTCGAGGAACCCGAAGTGGTCCACGAGGTCAAAGGCTACGGCGACTTTCTCAACACCGTGCGTATCCGTTCCCCCAAGGACAACATCGCCAACATGTGCCTCGGCCACGTCATCGGTCAGAGCGCCAACTGCGACCTGGCGGAAGATATCCGGCGGGGTGTCAGTCGGGTGGCTTTCGCCCCGGAGATGATCGAACCGGAGGGCAGCAACAAGATCGTCTGCCACAACTGCGGGTGCGGGTGTTGAAGCAAGGGACGCTTCGCGGCACGCGGAACGCGGGGAAACCTGTGGTCGGCCATGACCGTGAATAACCACGAAGGAGATTTACGGTGACCGTATTTTTCCCGATCGTTGCCGCCTTCGGTGTCCTGTCCTGCCTGCCCGCCTGGTTCGCTGCCCGTCGTCGGGGACAGGCGGGAACCGGTTCGTTGTTCATCATCCTGCCCGGCCTGGTCGGCTGGCTGCTGCTGGCGACAGCCGGCATCGGTCCGCAGAGCCTGTCCAGCCTGGTCATCGAACTCTCCGACCTGACCCTCGGCTCAGTCGTGCTTTACTATCTGAAAGTCTTTGTCCTCGACCGCTATACCGAGCACCCGCGGCGCAATACGGCCTATGTCGTGCTGGTGACTCTGGCGACTGCGGTCCTGCTGCGTTTCTACATGCCGCACATTTCCACCTAGGAGGCGCTCCTCCCGCTGGGCGATCGTTCACAGGTCTGTGCCTTTGATCATTTTGCTGGTTTGAATGCGTATGGTCGATGTTTCTTCCTCTGCAGAGGAAAGGTTCACTGGAATGAATCCCATGGCCTGCCACCAATGCGACCTGGTGCAGCAGATTCCTCCGGTTCCCGACCGGGCAGCGGCGCGTTGTCCGCGCTGTGAGGCCGTACTGTTCCGGACCAGGGTCAATACCATTGACCGGACCCTGGCCTGGACGATCGCCAGCCTGGTGTTGTACTGTGTGGCCGTGTCTTTTCCGTTTCTTACCCTGAACATCAGCGGCATCGAACGCCAGACCTCACTGCTGACGGGGATTGTCGAAATCTATCAGCAGGGCCTGGTTTGGGTGGCGATTTTGGTGCTGGTGACTTGCGTGGTGGTGCCTTTCATGCAGATGATGGGACTCTTGTACGTCTTCCTGCCGCTGAAGTTCGGGCAAAGTTTCGAACTGTCAAAATTGGTTTTCCGCCTGTTCCAGCACATGCAGCCCTGGAGCATGATGGAAGTATTCATGCTGAGTATTTTGGTTGCATTGGTCAAATTGTCGGATATGGCCATGATTATTCCGGGCCTGGCTGTGTTTGCTTTTGCCCTGTTGATCTTCTCTCTGGCCTTTGCCGTTTCGTCAGTGGATCCACATCAGGTCTGGGCCCACCTGGATGATCGCCGATGAAAAACGCTTCTGCTACTGCCAGAGAGCTTGGCCTGGTGAGTTGCGAGGATTGCCACCAGCTCAGTCGGTTGCCCGAGCTCCCGCCGAGGCGATCACTGGCTTGTCCACGCTGTTCGGCGCCTCTGCATTTGCGTAAGCCGAACAGCCTCAGCAGAACCTGGGCCCTGATCATTGCCAGCGCTATCTTTTATATCCCGGCCAATGTCCTGCCGATGACCGTTACCACCCATCTGGGCAGCCAACAGACGGATACGATTATAAGCGGTGTGATCCATTTCATGGAAACCGGGTCTTTTGGCATTGCGCTGATTATTTTTATTGCCAGCATCATGGTTCCCCTGATGAAACTGCTGATTCTTGCAGGTCTTCTGCTGTCGGTTCATTGCCGGGCGCACTGGCGACCAAAAGATCGCACACGGTTGTACCGGTTAACGGAATCGATCGGTCGCTGGTCGATGGTCGATATCTACGTGATAACGATCATGGTGGCGCTCGTCAAGATGGGCGCATTGGCCGATGTCGATGCCGGTCCGGCAGCCTTTTATTTTGCTGCCGTCGTGGTGATGACCATGTTCGCGGTGCAAAGTTTCGATCCGCGCCTGATCTGGGATGGTCTGGAGGAGCAACATGAGTGAAAAAACCACCAGCAGGAAAGCAGACAACAGCCTGCCGACTGCTGAAGTTCATAACCGGCCCGTACTGTCAATCATTTGGGTCGTGCCGATTATTGCCCTGCTGATCGGCGGCTGGCTGGCCTACCAGGCTTGGCTGGAACAGGGCCCGACCATCGAAATAACCTTTGAATCTGCCGAAGGTCTTGAGACCAACAAAACCCAGATCAAGTACAAGGATGTCGCGATCGGCGAGGTGACCGGCATTGACCTGAACGAAGATTTGTCGGCGGTCGTGGTCACTGCGGAAATGCATAAATCCATGGACCCCTATCTTACCGATGCCGCACGTTTCTGGATTGTACGGGCACGTGTGGCAGCTGGTGAAGTGACAGGGCTCGGCACTCTCTTCACCGGTGCTTACATTGGCTGTGCCCCCTCCAGGGAAGGGGAACCGGTACGTCGCTTCAAGGGCCTGGAGAAACCCCCTGTAGTGACCGGAGATAGCCCTGGGAGCCACTTCATTTTGCAAGCTGACAACCTGGGCTCACTCGATGTGGGCTCACCGGTTTACTACCGGGGCATCAGGGTGGGACAGGTGGTCGCCTATGATTTTGACGGAGAGGCGGAAGAAGTCAGTATTCGGGTTTTCATCGAGGCGCCTTACCATACCAAGGTACGCCGCAATACCCGCTTTTGGAATGCCAGCGGCATCAATCTTCAACTTGACCCAAGCGGTGTGCAAATCAATACCCAGTCCCTCGTCTCGATCCTCCTCGGCGGCGTAGCCTTTGACCTGCCAAATCATCTGGATGCCGATGAGCAGGCAGCGCCTGAGAAGCAATTCAGGTTGTTCGGCAACCGGGCAAGCGTTGATGAGCAGCTTTATTCGGTAAAGCGCTATTACCGGATGAATTTTGATCAGAATGTTCGCGGTTTGTCTCCTGGAGCGCCGGTGGAAATCCATGGCATCAAAGTCGGAGAAGTTATCGGGATTGAGCTCAAAGTGGACCCTGGGGATCTGCAGGCCCGGGTCGAGGTCCTGGTCATGATCGAACCTGAGAGGATACACAAAGACTTAGACAGGAATGACAGCCTTTATGGGGCAGAAGAAGGGAGGCCGGCAAATTACCAGGCGGATAGCATCAGGCGCATGATTGACGAGGGCCTGCGTGCTCAGTTGAAAACGGGAAATCTTCTGACCGGGCAGCTTTATATTGACCTGGCTTTCCATCCTGATACGCCGCCACCGGCCCAGGGAAACTTAAGTATAAGCAGCTACCCCCTGATTCCTACAGTTCCCACTTCTCTGGAACAGTTCACTCAGCGGATTAACCAGATTCTGGCGAGGCTCGAAAAACTGCCGCTGCAGAAGATCGGCGAGGATCTGCAAGCCGCGATTGACACGCTGGATGAAACTCTCAGAGCTTACCGTACCGTAGCTGATGACATCGATGTGGAAGTTATCCCCAGGGTGAATGATTCCCTTGATGAACTGCAGCAGACCCTGAACGGGATTGAGGCGACCTTGGGACCTGATTCCGCATTGAACGACAATGCGCGCCGGATCGGCGAGGAATTGCCCCTGCTGATCCGGTCGCTGCGCTCCCTGCTCGACACTCTGGAGCGCGACCCGCAGACTCTGCTGCTCGGGACGGAGGACACCACCCCATGACCCAAAAAAAACACCTGGCACTGGTCCTGCTGCTTCCGGCGCTCCTGTTCGCCGGCTGCATCAGCCGCAACGCCCCGGAGGTTGCCTATTACAGCCTGCAGTCCATCGAGCAGCTCGGTCCGGACCGTGCAGGACAGCCAGGTCAAAATATCGTTCTCGGCATCGGCCCGGTTACTCTTCCGGCCAGTCTCAAGCGCTCCCAGATCGTTACTCGCGAAGCCGACAACCGCTATCAGTTCAGTGACCTGCACCGCTGGGCCGGTCTTCTCGAAGAGGATCTGGCCAGAACGATCGGCGAAAACCTGGCGTTTCTGCTGGACCTGGAAACAGTCGTCTATCATCCATGGGGCCGGGTTCATCGACCCGACCGCCGGCTTCTGGTTGAGGTTCTCCGCTTCGATGGCTCCCGGCAGGGGGAGGCCGTCCTAAGCGTGCGCTGGACCCTGACCGGTGGCGAGGGGACTCAGCCTCTGGCGGGGGGCAAAAGTGTGTATCGTCAACCTGTTGCTGGCGGCGGTTATGCCGGGCTGGTGCGCACCGAGAGCCTTTTGCTCGCGGCCTTGAGCCAGGAAATTGCCGAGGCTATCCGCCAGACTGTGGAATGAGGTCCTGCTTTGGACGTGACGGAATGGCCGACAGGTCTATTCAGGCCGCTATACTATACTCACTCTTCCTCGAAGAGCCGGCCCACCGTACTCATCGGCATAAACATTCTGCACCTGCCGTTGTTGTCGCACAGGATCTCAAACCCGAATTTTGTGTAAAAATCCTGGGCCGCCTGGTTGAGGCAATCGACAACCACTGCATAAGCTCGCATGTGAGCATGGACGCTCCAGAGATGCTCCAGTGCTTTAATCAGGGTGATCCTGCCCAGACCTTGCCCCTTGATTTTTGCATGCACAGCAAGTTGGGCGATCAGGAAGACCGGAACAGGGTAGTGCGGAAGTTTTTTGGCAACAGCTGCCGGGAGTGTCTGTCTTTCAATCTGGCTCGGAGCAATCGAATAAAAGCTGCAAATGGGGTATTTGCCATCAGGTAAAGGAGAGGCGGCTGGTAGCACCATTGTTCTGCTGATTCCAGCCGCCATATGCTTTGCTGCTTTGGTTTTGATGAAATCGTTCAGCTCCTCCTCGCCGCTGTCGAATGAACTGCGGTCATGGACTTTTTTATCAAGCTCAACGAATTCCTTTGCCCAGCTCACTTGATGCCTTGCTTGCGGGTGAAGGTCAGGGCTTCGCGCAGGGCTTTGTTGGGTTGTTTCGCGTTCTCGCAGGCGTGCATGAAGCGATCAAAGACATCGTCGCTGACCGTGATGCTTTCATGTTGTGCAATGACTCTGGATGCATCTTCATCCATGAGGTGCACGACATACTCTGTGAGACTGCGCATTCCAAGCAGGGCAGAAGCTTTCTCTGCCTTTTCCTTGATTTCCAAATCAAGTCTCATGTCAAGACGTGCGGTCGCCATGTGAGTTCTCCTTTGATCTTGTACGGATTGTTTCCGTATTCTTAGGTGAACTATAGATGTCTTGCTGGGAGATGTCAAGTGGTACGGAGTCTTTCCGTACATGTGTAGCATGTCGGATTATTGTTCCGGTGGTTAAATATTCGAATTTTTGTTGTAGGGGCGGCCCCCCGTGGCCGCCCAGGGCAGGCACAGGGGCCTGCCCCTACAATTGGTTGTTTATGCACCGATGCAATAAGGTCTACTCCGAAACTTTATCCAGCTGTCTTTTCAAGCTTCTCGGCCAGCCACATCTTGATAATCGACTGGCGGGGCACCCCGAGTCGACGCGCTTCCTTATCCAGGGAATGAATCATCCAAACCGGAAAATCGACATTGACCCTGCGTTGCTCCTGTTCGGGACGGCGTGCACTGGACAGATCAAGGTCGTCAATGACGCTTTCGCCTTGATCAAAATTTTTGTCGAAATCTTCAGCTTTCATAAAGTTCAATCTCCTCTTGTCGCGAACGCCGGACCGAGATGAGGCAGATGGTCCCCTGGCGATGAGTGATCACCGCCGACCAGTGTTTGCCATCAATCTTCCCGACGACAAGCCATCTCGGTTCATCAACGGTTTTCGCCGGAACCTCCAGCAGATCGGGGTCGCTCCAGAGCCTTTGCGCCTCATCGAAATCGATACCATGCTTTTCCAGGTTGGCGGCACTCAAATATACCTTTAATCATATTCGGTCAATACTGATTTTGGGTCAAAGGGCTATTTCCTCTGTCACCATTCCCGATGACCCCGCTTTTCAAGCGGTGTTGCCAGGATCTCCGGAATCTGGTTGAGCAGGAGGGTTGCCAGTTTCCGAATCTTTGATGAGGTGACGCCTTCGAATTCATCGAGGCTCCAGAGGTCCACGTAGTCCTGCGGATGGGCCTGGATGCTGCGCAGATGTTTCTCCGCACCGCGCAGCCAGTCGTCTTCGTTGCTGTATCGGCTGCTCATCGCGGCGAGTTCCGCTTTCAGAGTGTCCGAAACCCGGGCGGCCTGGACGATGATGGCATAGGCCCTATCGGAGAAATCATCGGTGTCCATGGTTCATACTGCCTCTTTCACTGTGTTTCAGCCGGTTCACTCTTCAGGCATTCATGGAATTTATCGAACAACATCTGTCCAAAATAAAAACGGCCACCTAGATAACTAAGTGGCCGTTTTTATAAACTTTTAATGGTGCCGAAGGCGAGACTCGAACTCGCACGGCCGTTAAGCCACCGCCCCCTCAAGACGGCGTGTCTACCAGTTCCACCACTTCGGCAAAAAGAGCATCTTTATACTGTGCGGTTATGCGTCTGTCAACAGCTTTTCGGCTAGGAGTCTGTCGGACTATACGGACTGAAGCGAAAATTCGAGGCTTCGTGAACAGATTTCAGCTCGTTTGCAGGCGCATAGCCGTAGCTATGGGCCAAAAAGGAGTTGAAATATGGGCTTAAGGATCGGATTTGCAGCCAGTTCATGGATAGTCCGACAGGCTCCTAGTTGCCTTCCGGCTTTTCAGCAGGGGCCGGTTGATCGCCGGCCGGCGCCGCAGGATCAGCATCCATTGGAGGGGCGGTCGGAGCAGCCTGCTGCTGGGCCTGGGGCGGCACCACCTGACTGGGCATGACGCTTTCGGAACCGGGTTGACCCCAGAACATCGCCAGGGACAGGCTGGTCAGCATGAAAATGACCGCAGCGCCGGTGGTCATCTTGGCGACGAACGACTGACCGCCGGAGGCGCCGAAGATAGTTTGGCTGGCGCCCGCGCCGAAGGTGGCGCCGATTTCGGCTCCTTTGCCGCCCTGCAGCAGAACGATGCCGATCAGAGAAAGGCAGACCAGGATATGCAGTATCAACAGAAAAGTTGTCATGAGAAGTCCTTGCCGTGTTCGAAATTACAACGGCGCAAACTAGCATATTTCGGCAGAAATGAAAAGCCCTAAATTGAAGGGTTATGGCTTCCGGAAGTCGACGATGCCGGCGAAATCCTCGGCCTGCAGGCTGGCACCTCCCACCAGGGCGCCGTCGACGTCCGGTTGGGCCATTAGCTGATCGACATTGGCCGGCTTGACGCTGCCGCCGTACAGGATGCGGGTCGCGTCGGCAATTTCCTCGGTGTAGGTCTCCTTGACCAGGGCCCGAATGAAGGCGTGGGCTTCCTGAGCCTGTTCATCGGTGGCGGTTTTGCCGGTACCGATCGCCCAGACCGGCTCATAGGCGATGACCACTGTGTCCATGGCGTCCGCGGCCAGCTTCTTCAGGCCGAGCCGGACCTGGCGGCGCAGGATATCGAACATCTGATCGGCTTCACGCTCTTCCAGGGTCTCACCGATGCAGAGAATGGCACCCATTCCGGCCGCAGTCGCCGCCTTGATTTTACGGTTGATGAATTCATCGCTTTCCTTCAAAAGCTGCCGGCGTTCCGAATGACCGATGATGACATAGCTGCAGCCGACGTCTTTGAGCAGGGCCGGTGAGACTTCGCCGGTGAAGGCGCCGTTTGCCTCCGGGTAGCAGTTCTGACCGGCCAGCAGGATATTGCTGCCGGCGATTGCTTCGGAGACGGCGGCGAGGGCCGTAAAGACCGGAGCCACCACGATCTCTACGCCGGTCACATCGGCGACCGCGGGCTTCAGGGCATTGATAAGTTCGACGGCTTCTCCGCAGGTTTTGTTCAGCTTCCAGTTGCCGGCGATCATGGGTGTTCGCATGAGATAAGTCCTCCCTCTCGGGACCGGTAGGCGGAACGGGG
Source organism: Desulfuromonadales bacterium (assembly GCA_035269105.1). Lineage (GTDB taxonomy): Bacteria > Desulfobacterota > Desulfuromonadia > Desulfuromonadales > BM103 > JAQYVZ01. The sequence goes on along the minus strand of DATFJP010000231.1, from coordinate 6,226 downwards.
AACGCGGGACGCGCAATGCGCAATGCATCTGGATCGCCCGGTGTCCCACACCGGTGTTTTGGTGTTAAGAAAATCTATGGGTTGATGTGAAATTTCTTGAAGTCCGCGTGCCACGTACCGCGGGCCTTGTCCCTGTTATTTATCCGTCAAGGCCGCAACGCCGGGAAGAGTCTTGCCTTCCAGAAACTCCAGCGAGGCGCCGCCGCCCGTTGAGATGTGCGTCATTTTCGATTCCACACCGGCCTTTTTGACCGCGGCGACCGAGTCGCCACCGCCGATGATCGAACGCGCGGCCGAGTCGGCGAGCGTTCTGGCGATGGCCATGGTCCCTGCCGCGAAGGCGTCGAATTCGAATACCCCCATGGGCCCGTTCCAGATCACCATGCGCGCCCCGGCCAGAGCCTTGGTGTAATTGTCTATGGTTTGCGGACCGATATCCAGTGCCATCCAGTCCGCCGGAAAGTCGTCGTCCCTGCAGATCTTATGGTCGGCGTCAGCCTTGAATTCCGGGGCCACCACATGATCCTCGGGCAGCAGCAGGGAAACACCTTTCTGGTCGGCTTGGTCGAGGAGTTCCTTCGCCAGGTCGAGGCGCTCCTCTTCGACGATCGACTTGCCGACCGGCCGCCCCTGGGCCTTGAGAAAGGTATAGGCCATGCCGCCGCCGACCAGGAGGGTGTCGACCTTGTCCAGCAGGTTTTCGATCACGGCAATTTTGTCACTGACCTTGGCGCCGCCCAGGATGGCGACAAAGGGATGATCCGGATAGGCGAGGGCCTGGCCAAGGTACTTGAGTTCTTTCTCAAGCAGGAAGCCGGCCACGGCCGGCTGCAGAAATCTGGTGACGCCCTCGGTCGAGGCGTGGGCCCGATGCGCGGTGCCGAAAGCGTTATTGACGTAGAGGTCGGCGTTCGCCGCCAGAGCCTTGGCGAACTCGGGATCGTTTTTGGTTTCGCCGGCATGGAAGCGAACGTTTTCCAGCAGGAGAATTTCACCTTCGGCCAGGTCCTCAACCATGGCGGCGACCTTGTCGCCGATGCAGTCGGGGGCCATCTTCACCGGTCGACCGATATGCTGTTCGAGACAAGGGGCGACCGGTTTCAGGCTGAACCTCGGTTCCGGCCCCTGTTTGGGCCGGCCAAGGTGGGAGGCGAGTATCAGCTTGCCGCCGTTGTTGACGATGTGGCGGACCGTCGGCAGGGTGGCTTTGATGCGTGTATCGTCCGTGATTTGTCCCTGGTCGTCGAGCGGCACATTGAAATCGACCCGGCAGAAAACCCGCTTGCCCTTAAAATCGATGTCCCTGATGGAAAGCTTCTCAAGCATATTGCCCTCTGGAAAATGGCTGGTTTGTTACAGACCGGACTGCAGTCCGGAGATTGACTTTAAGTATAAATCAAAAAATCAGGAATGCAGGCCCGGATAGGCAGAAGCTGGACGGACGAAGGGGGCAGACTGAAAACCTGCCCCCTTTATTCTGATTCCGGCGGCGGTTTATTTTTTCGCCATCAGCACCGCAAGATCGATAATCCGGCTGGAATAGCCCCACTCATTATCATACCAGCTCAGTACCTTGACCATGTTGCCGCCGATAACGCTGGTGTTGGCGGCATCCACCGACGAGGAGAAGGACGTGCCGTTGAAATCGCTTGAGACCAGCGGCAGTTCGCAGACATCAAGGATGCCCTCCAGGGGACCTTCGGCTGCTGCCTTGAAGGCTGCGTTGACTTCCTCGACCGAAGTATTTTTCTCGGTTTCGACGACCAGGTCCACCAGAGAGACGTTGGGCGTCGGGACCCGCACGGCGAGACCGTCGAGCTTGCCTTCGAGCTCCGGCAGAACCAGGGAGACCGCCTTGGCGGCGCCGGTGGTCGTCGGGATCATCGACAGGGCGGCAGCTCGGGCGCGGCGCAGGTCCTTGTGCGGGAAATCGAGAATCCGCTGATCGTTGGTATAAGCATGGATTGTGGTCATCAGGCCCTTGACAATGCCGAATTTCTCCATCAGGACCTTGGCAACCGGGGCCAGGCAATTGGTGGTGCAGGAGGCGTTGGAGACGATATGATGCTGGTCGGCATCATAGGCGTCGTCGTTGACTCCGCAACAGACCGTCAGGTCGACGTTCTTGCCGGGGGCGCTGATGGCGACCTTGGCCGCTCCGGCCTGAATGTGTTTTTTCGCATCATTGCCGTCGGTGAAAATGCCGGTTGATTCAATGACGATTTCGACCTCCAGTTCCTTCCAGGGCAGGGCGGCCGGATCCTTTTCGCTGCAGATGCGGATTTTTTTGCCGTCGACGACGATGGCATCCTGTTCGGCTGTGACCTCACTGTCAAAAGTCCCGTGGATGGAATCGTATTTGAGCAGGTGAGCCAGGGTCTTGGCATCTGTCAGGTCGTTGATCGCAACGACTTCGAGATCGGTGTTGCCTTTGAGGGCGCGGAACACGTTGCGACCGATGCGCCCGAAACCGTTGATTGCGATTTTTGCTGCCATGAATATCCTCCTCCCGTAGGGAACAGTAAAAAAGTCCCGGCGGGTTGACCGGACCGGGTGCCTGTGTTTCAAGCCCTGGATAATAGCGGAGTCTGCAGGAGAAGGTCAATGCCTTTCCGGATAAACAGGCAATAATCCCGGTTGCCCCGGTTCTCCCCGTATGGTATTAAATCCATTCCCGGGGATGATGATTTCCCTTTGGCCTGTCGCTTGCGCTTGCACCTGGCCACCTCCCTCAGGGGTTCCTTCATTTCATGAAGCTCTCGCTGCAGACCCGAATCCTTTTATTCACCCTGGTGGTCCTGACTCTGACCATCGCCGGGAATACCTGGTTCGCCGTGGAAAGTTTCCGGAAAACCTACCGGGAGGCAATATTGCGTCGCGGTGAAGCCCTGGCCGATGGTCTGGCGACGCAGGTCAAGGGAGTTCTCGACCTGGGACTCACCCTGCAGGAGATCAACGGACTTTCCGAACGCTGTCGGGAGCTTGTGGAAAAAGATCCTGAGATCGGTTATTGCGTGGTTGAAGACGAGACCGGCCGGGTGCTGTTTAACAGTGCACCGCCGTTTCCCCGGACCACCGGGGCGCAATTTCTCAAAAATTTCTCCCCGGGCATCAACCTGCTCGAAAGCGAGTCCCTGGGCCAGGTGTACGACCTCGCCATCCCGCTTTATGATTTCGACGAACGCCTGGTCGGCCGCGTCCGGGTCGGTTTCGGCAACGAGGTTCTGGACCGCCTGGTCCGCAATCATCTCTACCGCGCATTGATCGTTCTGGGCGGCGGGTTCGCCGCCATGTTTTTTCTGATCGTTTTCTTTGCCCGGCGCGATCTGATCGGGCCGATCCGTAAGCTGTCCGGCATGGCCGGGGAAATATCCGCCGGTAATTTCCGGCCGGAGCCGCCGCTGATGCGCACCAGGGAACTCGCCGCCCTGGCTGAAGCATTGGACGAGATGGCCTGCTCACTGCGGGAGAGGGATGAAGAGATCCGCAGAAACTGCCGGGAGGTCGAGCAGGCCAATCTGGAGTTGCAAACCTCTTATCAACACCTGGAAACTCTCAGTTCCGAGCTTGGACGCAGCCGGGAGATGTACCGTTCCCTGATGGACGATGCTTCGGATGCTATTCTGGTCTGCAATGAAGATGACACCATCATCCTGGTCAACAAGGCGGCGGAAGAGTTCTTCGGACAAGCAAAAAAACAGGTCGAGGGAAGCAATTATTTTCTATTCCTGAAGACTCTTTCCTGCGACAGTATCGATTGTCAGATGGACCGTTTTCGCCGGGTCCGGCCGGGTTCCTCTGCCGAAAGTGAGATCCGCTTCCTCCGTCCCACCGATGACAAGGCCCTGGTCGGCTGGGCGGTCATGTCGGCGGTTATCGGCCGCGATCGCCGGCGCCTGGTGCAGATCGTGGTCCGTGATGCTACCCGGGAAGAGGAGGTCCGACAAGGTCTGGAGCAGGCGACCAGGGAACTGGACCGTCTGAATCAGATGAAGAACACCTTCCTGGGGCTGGCTTCGCATGAACTCAAGACGCCGCTGACGATCATCATGGGCTATCTGGAGTTGCTGGAGACGGAATTTGCCGGCCAGATGGACGAAAATGTTGAAGATCTGCTCCAGCAGATCAACAAGGCGGCCGAACGGCTGACCGTGATTGTTCGCGATATGCTCGATGTGTCAAGCCTGGACAGCCGGACCATCGACCTGGTCAGTCAGGAGGTGGATGCCGCATCACTGGTCCGCCAGGTCGCCGACCAGGCCCGCCCCCACGTTCTGCAGCGGCGACAGACCCTGACGGTCGAACTGGCGGATGCCCTGCCCATCATCCGCTGCGACCTGGACCGCATGGTCCAGGCGCTCGGCAACGTGCTTGGCAATGCCATCAAGTTCACCCCGGACGGCGGAGAAATTACCATCCGCGCCCGGCCGGTGCAGCGGGCTCGAATGCCTGAAAAGTTCTCCCGTGACAGCAACGGCGATCGATGTCGCCTGGCGGGCGACCTTTATCCTTATCTGGAGATCTCCGTCGCCGACCAGGGGATCGGCATCGCCCGTGATGATCAGGAAACCATTTTCGAAAAATTTTACGAGATCGGTGAAATCGAAGGGCATTCTTCGGGCAAGGTTGCTTTTCGCAGCCGCGGGGCCGGCCTGGGGCTGACCATCGTCAAGGGTGTCGTCGCTATTCACGGGGGCGCCGTCTGGGCGGAGAGTCCCGGTCACGATCCCGAAACCATGCCCGGCAGCGTCTTTTACATCCTGCTGCCAGCGGTTGAGTCGCCGGCCGCCGGTGGGGAGGAAAGCCCTTGAGAGGTTGTGCCGGCCGGTTTTTTTTCTCCTTGCAAGCAGGCCCGTTTTGCGTTACTTATCCAGCGGTTTCGGTCAGCGAAGAGAGGGTGAAATCGTGAATGTCCATCTCCTGGCGAGCGGCAGCCGCGGCAATGCCTTGCTGGTGGAAACCGCCGGCACGCGAATCCTGATCGATGCCGGCCTGTCCGCCAGGCAGCTTTGCCGCCGCCTGGACACGCTCGGGGTTGCCCCGGAGAGCCTCGACGCACTGCTGATTACCCATGAGCATGGCGACCACGTGCGCGGCCTCGGCCCGTTGGCGAGACGCCTCAAGCTGCCGGTGTATATCCATACCGCAGTGGTCGGCCATCTGACCGACACCGGAGTTCCCAGCCAGGTGCGGGAGTTCGACGAAGGGTGCGATCTGGCCGTCGGCAACCTGTCGCTGCGTCCGTTTCCGATTACTCACGATGCCCATGCGCCGGTCGGTTTCGTCATCGACAGCCCCGCCGGCAAAATCGGCATCGCCACCGACCTCGGCATCGCCACCCGCCTGGTCGTGAGGCATCTTCAGGATTGCCGGATTCTGGTTCTCGAGTCGAATCACGATGAAATCATGCTCAGGGACGGGCCTTATCCCTGGCCCCTCAAGCAGCGGGTCCGCAGCACACACGGACACTTGTCCAACCGGGCCAGCGGCGCGTTGCTGGAACAGCTCCTGTGGGACGGGCTGGATGCCGTGCTGCTGGCTCATCTGAGCGAAACCAACAATTGCCCCGACCTGGCTCGTGCGGCCGCCGGCGAGGTGCTGGCCGGGCAAAACCTCTGCAGTCCGCAGCTGCTGGTCGGCAGGCAGGGGGAGCCGGTAGGGTGGCGCCTGCCGTGAGTCTCGGGCCTGCAGGCCGAACCGGGCGACTCCGGTCATCCCCGAGTTGAAGACATCACCTCAAGCATGTAGATACGCTTTGCAAATGGATTTTTTAAAAAACGTAAATCGGTTTTAACGCTGAGACGCGAAGTGCGCAGAGGGAAAATATAGGCTGAATTAAAACTGTTTTTAACCTCAGTTTCTGCGTTAACCTTTAACGGTTAAAGCTTCAAATTTTGGTGTTTTTTCAACAAAAAGAAGTTTTCCTCCGGGTCAGTCTTTGCGCCTCTGCGCCTCGGCGTTAAAAGGCTGGATGCGAATGAAGAGTTAACAGGAGCAAGCATGGCGAGACGTATCCTGGTCGGTCTGAAAGATGATATCCGCGATGCGCGTGGTGAACGCGTGCGCCGGGAGATCCGTGAGCATCTGGGGATTGCGTTGGAGAGCGTGCGGACCATCGATGTCTACACGGTGGATGTCCCCTTGAGCGATGCCGAGATCGAGGCGGCTGCGGCCGGGCCGTTCAGCGATCCCGTGATTCAGGACGCGAAGGTCGACCGGCCCCTGG
>DATFJP010000230.1:0-15384 GCA_035269105.1 Desulfuromonadales bacterium | reverse complement strand
GTGTCAACCTGTCGATCGCCGCTGGCGAACGGATTGCCGTAGCCGGTGCCTCCGGGGCCGGCAAGACCACTCTGATGCACCTCCTTGGCGGCCTGGACCGCCCCTCCTCCGGGTCAGTCAAATTCGAGGGAAAAGACATCTTTTGCTATTCCGTCGGCGAACTGGATGCCTTTCGCAACCTGTCCATCGGCTTCGTTTTCCAGTTTCATCAGCTGCTGCCAGAGTTTTCGGCTCTTGAAAATGTCATGATGCCGGCTCGTATCGGCCGTATGCCTCTTCCGCAAGCGCGCCAGCGCGCGGAAAACCTGTTGCAGGCGGTCGGTCTGGCGCAGCGTCTCGAGCATAAGCCGGGACAGCTTTCCGGTGGGGAGCAGCAGCGTGTCGCCATTGCCCGCGCCCTGGTCATGGGACCGCGGCTGCTGCTTGCCGACGAGCCGACCGGCAATTTGGATAGCGGCACCTCCGAAGAAATCGTACAGCTGCTCGATGATCTGCATGCGGAACATAACCTGACCATGGTTCTGGTCACCCATAGTCAAAAAATCGCCGGCAGCATGGACCGTGTTTTTCACATGGAAGACGGCCGCCTGAACCGACAATGAATCAGCTGGCGGATCGCCTGGCGAGAAATCGCGTTTTTCCTTTAACCTTTGTTCTTCATCACATATAATAATCAGCTTTGAGCCGGTTTCTTTGTTTGGAGTGACGCTGATATGATCAAGAGGGCAATCCTTTTGCTGATCTGTCTGTTTTTGACGGTTCCCGGTCATGGCAGAGAGGAATATGCGATTGGCGAGGTGGCCATTGAAGGCAATCAGCGGGTCAAGACGCAGACTGTCCTGGATGCGATTAACCTGGAAGCCGGGCAAGTCGTCACCCCGGCGCAGATCGACGCAGCCATGCAGTCGATATACGGCCTTGACCGTTTTTCCGATGTCATTGCCGAAATCATCGAGCGCAACGGCATCAAAGTCCTGAATTTCAAATTGCAAGAAAGGCCCCTGGTGCGCAGAATCCGTTTCGAGGGCAACGATGAGCTCAAGACCGACAAACTGCGCCAGGCCGTCACTCTGCGGGTCCCGGGACTTTATGACCCGCGGGAAATCAGCAAGAGCATCGATGCCATCAAGCTTGAGTATATCAAGGAGGGCTATTACGCCGCCGAAGTGACGGCCGACAAGCATGTGGTTCCCAATAATGAAGCTCTGGTCACGTTCCAGATCGACGAAGGCCAGCTGGTTCGCATCAAACAGATTGAATTCATCGGCAACACGGTTTTCGAGCGTGACGAGCTGATGAATTTCATGGATACCCGGGAGCAATGGTTTCTGTCCTGGTTGACAGGGCGCGGCAAATATAACGAGATGATTCTGGCTCAGGACCTCGAGCGCATCGCGGATGGCTACATGGACCGGGGGTACGTCAGGGTCAATGTTCGCGAGCCGGTCCTTTCGCTGGTTGACGACAGCCGGCATATGCTGGTGCTGATCACCATCGACGAAGGAGACCAGTACCGGGTCGGCTCAATCGACGCTCGAGGTGACCTGATTCAGAAGGAAGGGGAAATTCTCAATCTCCTGCCGCTTCGTCCAGGTGAGGTATTTTCCCGGGGACAGCTTCGGCAAGGCGTGGAAAACGTCACCGATCTTTACGCCGACCAGGGTTACGCCTACGCCAATGTCACGCCCTTGACGCGAGTCGATGACGACAACCTCACCGTCGATGTCAACCTGGAGATCGAGCAGGGCAATCAGGTGACTGTCGAACGGATTGAAATTTCCGGCAACACTTCAACCCGCGATAAAGTCATCCGGCGCGAGATGAAACTTGCCGAGGGCGAATTGTACAACGCCACGGCCTTGAAGAGGAGTCGGGCACGAATCAATAATCTTGGTTATTTCGAGGCCGTCGACGTGACAACCAATCCGGGGTCGGATGATGAACATATCCAGATCGACATCAACGTCAAGGAGCGACCGACCGGGACCTTCAGCATCGGCGCCGGCTACTCTTCGGTGGACGGCTTTGTCGGTCAGGGGTCGATCACCCAGGAGAACTTTTTGGGACGGGGGTGGAAAATGAGCCTCGCCGCCTCGATCGGCGGCGAAAGCACGACTTATCAGGTGGGGCTGACCGACCCGTATTTCCTCGATATGAACCTGACGCTGGGCTTTGAGCTTTACCAGACTGATCGTGAATGGACCGACTTCAGCCGTCGGGCTACCGGCGGGGCGGTTAAAGTCGGGCGGGCGGTCGGTGAATATTCCAGGGTCCTGTTTGTCTATCGCTACGAAGAAAAAGAAATCTACGACGTCGATGCCGACGCCTCCTTTGAAATTCGCGCGGAGGAAGGAATTTCGACGATTTCCTCGATAACCAGTACATTCAGCCGGAACACCACGGACTATCGGCCAGACCCCTCCCGTGGTGGGGTGCTTGATGCCTCCTGGGAATTTGCCGGGCTCGGCGGAACCGAAAAATTCAGTAAATACCTGTTCGATTATCGGCATTTCTGGCCGGCTTTCTGGGACACGACCTTCTCGGCTCATGGCCGGGTCGGCTATGTGCATGCTTACGGCGGTGAGGAGGTGCCTCTCGATGAGCGGTTCTTCCTTGGCGGGATCAACAGCCTGCGGGGGTTTGAATCCCGGGAAGTCGGGCCGCGGGACCCTGCAACCGGGGATTATGTCGGCGGCGACAAGCAGACGTATTTCAACTTCGAATTTATTTTTCCGCTGGCCAGGGATCTTGGCATCAAAGGGGTTACCTTCATCGATGTCGGCAATGCCTGGGGAGAAGACGAAGACTGGTTTGAAGAATGGCGCTACAGTACAGGTGCAGGAATCCGCTGGATGAGTCCCCTTGGTCCACTCCGGCTGGAATGGGGCTATAATCTCGATCCGAAGGAATTCGAGGACACTTCGCGCTTCGAATTCATGATCGGCCGTTTCTTTTAAGACGACGGGCTTCCACAAAGCAGTGTTTTGACGAGAAACCTGCATCGAATTGGAGCCCTGCTGTTTACGAGCATCAAAAGGAGATGAACGTATGAAAAAACTGATGTTAACCGCTTTGATTTGTTTTGGACTGGCAGTGGCCCCGGTTGTGGCCCAGGAGGGGAAAATCGGTTATGTCGATCTGCAAAAAGCCCTCAATATGTCGGAGGCAGGCAAAGCCGCCAAGGAAGAAATCAAAGCAAAAGTCGAGAGTTATGACGCAGAAGTCAAGGCGAAGCAGGAACAACTGAAAAAACTCAAGGCTGACCTGGAAAAACAGGCCGTTTTGCTGTCCGAAGACGCCCGTAGCGCGAAAGAACGTGAATATCAGCAGAAACTTAAGGATTACCAAAGATTTACCAAGGACATTCAGGAAGAACTGCAGCAGGAGGATGCTGATTTCACCCGGGCAATTATCGAAGATCTGTTGAAAGTTGTACAGGAACTTGGCAAGCAGCAGGGTTACACCGTGATCCTGGAAAGAACGGAAAGCGCCATGCTGTACGGTGATGAGTCCGTTGATCTGACTGATGACCTCATCAAAGCGTTCAATCAGCAATAATCGTTTGCGGCAGATGACCGAAGAGAAGAAAGAACAGAGCGTTCGTCTGGACGAGTTGGCGGAGATGATCGGTGGTCGCCTGCGCGGTGATCCTGCGATCAGCATCTCCGGTGTCGCCTCCCTTGACACGGCCGGACCGGAAGAGATCACCTTTCTGGCCAACGCCAAGCTGAAAACCCTGCTGCCTGAGTCCCGGGCGGCCGCCATAGTGGCGACCTCTGAACTGGAGGGACAGATCGACAAGCCCTTGCTGCTGGTCGAAAATCCCTACCTGGCCTTTGCCCATCTGCTGACCTTCTTTCGGGTTCCCCCTTTTAAAGCCGAAGGTGTTTCGGAGCAGGCAAGTGTCCATCCGGAGGCAACCGTTGCCGCCGAAGTCACTGTCTCTCCGGGCTGTGTCATCGAAGCCGGGGCCCGGATCGGGCCCAGGAGTACTTTACATCCCAACGTCGTCATTTATAAGGACGCGGTGATTGGTGCGGATTGCATTCTGCACTCCGGATCAATCGTCCGGGAAGGGTGCCGGCTTGGAGACCGGGTTATTCTGCAGCCGGGGGCCGTGGTCGGCGCTGATGGTTTCGGTTTCGCTGCCGATGGCGAGGCTTATGTCAAAATTCCCCAGGTCGGACGGGTCATTGTCGAGGATGACGTCGAAATTGGTGCTTCGGCGACGATTGATCGCGGTACGCTGGGCGACACGCGGATCGGACGGGGGACCAAGATCGATAATCTGGTTCAAGTCGGACACAATGTTCGGATCGGTGAAAACTGTATTTTAGTCTCCCAGGTCGGGATCGCCGGCAGCACTCAAATCGGCAAACACTGCACATTCGGCGGCCAGGCCGGAGTCACCGGCCATGTGACAATCGGCGACCATGTCACCATCGCCGGGCGCGGCGGGGTGATAAACGATGTGCCGGACGCCACCGCCCTGGCCGGCATGCCGCCGATGCCGCACCGCGAATGGCTCAGGGTCACGGCCAGCCTGGCCCATCTCCCCGAACTGCGGCGCGAGGTGTCCAGGTTGAGACAACAACTTTCAGAACTCGAGGCCCTTGCCAAGGGGCAGGATGACGAATCATGATTGCTAATTCCCTGGAATTGATGGAATACCTTCCCCATCGTTACCCCTTTCTGCTGGTCGACAAGATTACGGAATTCGAAGAGGGTCGGCGGATCGTCGGCATCAAGAACGTCACCATCAACGAGCCGTTTTTTCAGGGGCACTTCCCTGGGCACCCTATCATGCCCGGCGTTCTCATCCTTGAAGCCATGGCCCAGGTCGGCGGTGTGTTCGCCCAACTCAGTCGGCAAGCCGACAAAGATGAGGTCCCCTATTTTGTCGGGATTGACAAGGCACGGTTCCGCAAGCCCGTTTTACCGGGAGACGTTCTGCGACTCGAATTGGAACTCTTGAAAGTGCGTCGCGGCATTTATTCCTTCACCGGCCGGGCATTCGTCGGTGACAAACTTGTTGCCGAATCCGAGTTGAAGGCGACCTTCGCCCCCAAGTAGAGGACTGTCATGATTCATCCCAGCGCCATTATTCATCCTTCGGCCGACATTGCTGAAGACGTCTCCATCGGTCCTTTCAGCATCATTGATGAAGACGTCAAGATTGGTTCAGGAACCGTCGTCGGGTCACATGTTGTGATCGACCGCTGGACGGAAATCGGTCGTGATAATCAAATTTTCCAGTTTGCCTCGATCGGTGCTGCACCTCAGGATATTAAGTACCAGGGGGAGAAAACCATTCTCAGAATTGGCGACCGCAACCGGATACGGGAGTTCGTGACCCTGAATCGCGGCACACCGGGCGGCGGCGGACTCACCCGGATCGGCAATGAAAACCTGTTTATGTCTTATTCTCACGTTGCCCACGACTGCCGGGTCGGACAGCAGGTGATTCTCGCTAACGGTGCGACCCTGGCCGGACACGTCGAAGTCGAGGACTATGCGATTCTCGGTGGGCTTTCGGCCGTGCACCAGTTCTGCCGTATCGGCTGCCATACCATGACCAGCGGCGGCGCCATGATTACCCAGGATATCCTGCCATATACGGTCGCCCAGGGTGACCGGGCCAAGATGATGGGCCTGAACCTGGTGGGATTGAAACGCAGGGGGTTTGCAGCCGAAACGATTCGCGGTATCAAGCAGGCTTACCGGCTTCTCCTGAGATCGGGATTGCGTATGGAGGAGGCGTTAAGGCAAATCGAGGAAGAGTTGGAACGGACTCCGGAACTGCAGCACTTTGTTGAATTTGTCCGGAGCAGCCAGCGTGGCATCGCTCGCTGAGGAAGCCAGGGCCATGCAGAAATTACGCGCAGCCGTTATCGGAGTCGGCTATCTCGGCAGATTCCATGCTCAAAAATATCATGAACACGCCGCTGTTGACCTGGCCGGTGTCTTCGATTGTGATGCTCGCCGTTGCGCGGAGGTGGCCAGGGAATGTTCCACCCGGGCCTTCCCCACGATGGCAGAGGCGATTGCAGGTGCTGATCTGGTGTCGATTGTGGTCCCGACCCAGTTTCATTTTGAAACGGCCCGCTCCTGCCTTGAGGCAGGAAAGCACATCCTCCTTGAAAAACCGGTCACCCAGACCGTCGAGGAAGCTGAAGACCTCATCGAATTGGCCGAACAAATGGGACTGGTTTTTCAGGTCGGACATCTGGAACGTTTCAATCCGGCGGTGAAGGCTCTCAAGGACGTCCTGAAAAATCCGCAGTTCATTGAATCTCATCGCCTGGCGTCTTTCAAGTTGCGGGGAACCGATGTCAATGTCGTACTCGATCTGATGATCCATGATATCGATATTCTGCTGAGCATGGTTCCTTATCAGCTGAAAACCATCAACTCGGTCGGTGTACCGGTCCTCTCCGAGGAGGTTGATATCGCCAATGCCCGGCTTCAGTTTGAAAACGGCTGCGTGGCCAATGTGACCGCCAGTCGGGTCAGTCGCGAACCGATGCGGAAAATGCGGATTTTTCAGCAGGATGCCTATATTTCCATCGATTTTCATGAGCGCAGAATCTCGGTCTACCGCAAGACCCCCGGGGTGACCCAGGTTCCGGAACTGCCGAATATCTCATTTGATGAACTGGACTTTGAACAAGGCGATCCCCTGCGCGACGAAATCCATGCCTTCGTGGCCTCGGTGCGGGCCGGCAGGCCACCGGTTGTTTCCGGTCATGACGGCAAGCGCGCCCTGGAAGTCGCCATGCAGATCACCCGCAAACTCTGGCATGAGGTGACCGGTTAGTATTATCAGAATAAATCGAAGGACGAACAGGGCTTTTGGACAATATTGTCACCCTCAAACTCTTTTTCGTTCGGAAGGACTGTTCAGCGAACATTGCCTTCTCTGCCAGGGCGACTCACCAGGTCGCCCTTCATCTTCCCTGCAAAGGATTCCATGATGCAGATCCCGATGGTTGATCTGAAAATTCAGTACCGTCAGCTAAAATCTGAAATCGATGCAGCGATCAGCAAGGTTCTGGATTCCGCCCATTTTGTACTGGGTCCTGAAGGCACGGCCTTCGAACAGGAAATCGCCGTTTATCTGGGCGTCAAACATGCCGTGGGGGTCGCATCCGGAACCGATGCCCTGCATCTCGCGCTGCGAGCTGCGGGACTTGGGCCCGGCGACGAGGTGATTACCAGTCCCTTTACTTTTATCGCCACCGCAGAAGCGATCGCCTATGTCGGAGCCAAACCGGTTTTCGTCGATATCGAGCCGGACACCTTCAATATCGACGTTGATCGGGTCGCTGCGGCGATCACTCCGGCGACGCGCGCCATTCTGCCGGTCCATCTGTTCGGTCAACCCGCGGACCTCCAACCCCTTGCCCAAATCTGCCGGGAACATGATCTGCTGTTGATCGAGGACTGTGCACAGTCCTGTGGCGCTCGTTATGGTGAAAAAATGACCGGCTCTCACGGAGACCAGGGGTGTTTTTCCTTTTTCCCCAGCAAGAATCTCGGCGGTTTCGGCGATGGCGGGCTGGTGGTCACCAACCGCGACGATTTGGCCGCGGAAATCCGGGTTTTGCGCAGCCATGGCAGCCGCGAGCGCTATCACCATTCGCTGATCGGTTACAACAGCCGGCTGGATGATCTGCAGGCCGCAATCCTGCGGGTCAAACTGCAGCATCTGGACCAGTTCAACGCCCGGCGCAGGGAAAATGCCCATCGTTATTCCGAACTGCTTGGCGAACTCGGCATTGAAGTCCCCTATGAAGACGGCAAGGGAACCCATGTCTATCATCAATTCACGATTCTCTCGGACCAGCGGGAACGGCTGCAAAAGGCCCTGTTCGAGGCGGGCGTCGCCTCGGCCGTCTATTATCCCATCCCCCTTCACCGTCAGGATGTGTTCCTGGATATCTGCGGCAATCTCGCCATGCCGGTCAGTGAACAAACGGCGCGACGGGTTCTTTCCCTGCCGATCTTCCCGGAACTTTCAGAAGAACAGATTCAGCGGGTGACCGGAGTGATCCGCGCAGCACTTTAGGGAATGCGGCTCAATAAGCAATTTTATGATGGATTGAGGCTGGGACATGGTTGAAATCAGCGGTTCACTCGTCGAGGCCGGGCCCGATGGCGGGCACTCGCATGCGCCGAAGGTTCTGATCGTGACCGGCGAAGATTCCGGTGACCTGCATGGTGCAAAGCTGATCCGTTCGACCCTGGCGAAGAACCCGCAGGTTCGTTTTATGGGGGTTGGCGGCCAGCGTATGGCTGACGCCGGTTGCGAGCTGCTGATGCGCGCCGAGGATCTGGCGGTTGTGGGCCTGGTGGAGGTTCTTGGTCATTTTCCGAAAATCTGGCAGGCCTTCCAGACCCTCAAGGGGTTGCTGCATGATTCTGGCCGCCCCGATGCCCTGGTCTTGATCGATTTCCCGGAATTCAACCTGCGGCTGGCCAGGCAGGCCCAGAAAGCGGGTGTGCCGGTCCTCTACTATGTCAGTCCGCAAGTCTGGGCCTGGCGGCGGGGGCGGGTTAAGAAAATTGCTCGCATCGTTGACCGGCTGGCCGCCATTTTCCCTTTTGAGCCGGACCTCTATCGGGGGCTGGATATCCAGGTTGAATACGTAGGTCACCCTCTGCTTGACGAGTTTTCGGGGACTCCGAACCGGGGGGAGATTCTCGAACGGCTGCAGATCAGCGAAGACACGTCGGTCATCGGTCTCTTTCCGGGGAGTCGGCGCAGCGAATTAAAATTCATGCTGCAGACCCTGGCGGACGCCGGCAAGTTGATCCGTGACCAGCGTCCGGGGACCCGGTTTCTGGTTCCGGTCGCCGCCGGGTTATCGACTGCCGACATCGCTCATTGTTTTTCGAAAGATATGGATGTTCATCTTCTTCAGCCGGACGAAATGACGATCTACGAAACCGCCAGGGCCTGTGATGCCGTGATTACCGTGTCCGGGACGGTGACTCTGCAGATTGCTTTGGCCGGCACGCCGATGGTGATATTTTATAAACTGGCGCCGGTCTCCTTTGCGATCGGCCGCAAACTCATCCGGGTTGATCATATTGGCCTGGCCAACATTGTCGCCGGCAAACGGGTGGTCCCCGAATTTATCCAGGGGGAAGCAACCCCGCAGAATCTCGCCGCTGCAGCCCTGGCAATTATTGACGATCAGCAACGCGCACGACAAATGCGTCAAGAATTAGCCGCTTTGCGGCAAAAGCTTGGCAAGCCCGGCTGTTCCGACCGGGTAGCGGACATGCTGCTCGATATGGTCAGCCGGAAGCATTGAGCAGTGCAGGGAGAGCAGGTTTTGGTCAAAAACACCAATTGGACCCTGATGAAGCGCCTCCTCGGCTATTCGCGCCGCTATCTGCGAAGAATTCTGATCGCGGGGGTTGCGTCTCTCGGCGTGGCCGGTACCGAGGTCGCAACCGCCAAGCTGATTCAACCCTTTGTCGACAATCTGCTGATCGAGCCCGACCCCGCTTTGATCAATCTGCTGCCGATGGTGGTGATCGGTCTGGCGCTGGTCAAGGGGGTGTCCCGCTACGTACAGGGCTACTGCATCCAGACCGCCGGTCAATTTGTCGTCCAGGATCTGCGCAACGAACTCTACGATCACTCCATCGGCCTGTCGATGCGCTATTTCTCGGGCCATTCATCCAACGATGTTTTGTCAAGATTTCTTAATAATATCAGCCTTTTGCAGCGTTCGGCAACCGACGACATCATCGAGCTGGTTCGCGAGAGCCTGACTCTGGTCGGCCTGACCGCCCTGGTCTTCTATACCGATGTCAGACTGGCGCTGGTGGCTTTCCTGGTCCTGCCGGTCTCGGTCCTTCCTGCTGCCATGATCGGCAAGAAAATCAAGGAATACACCAAGCGGGGGATGCAATCGATCGCCCGGGTGACCGGGGTTCTTCAGGAAACCCTGGCCGGTATCAAGGTCGTCAAGGCGTTCGGCACGGAAGACTATGAACGGCAGAGGTTTCATGCCGAGAATCGCTCCTACCTCCGCCAGCTGTGCAAGGTGCTCAAATATGATGCAGCCGCCAAGCCGGTGGTTGAACTGGTGGCGTCCCTTGGTGCGGCCGCAGTGTTGTGGTTCGGCATTTTGCGGGTGGTGGACGGCCATCTGTCGCCAGGGGAGTTCTCCACCTTCCTGGCGGCCATGTTCATGATGTACGGACCGGTCAAACGGCTGACCAAGGTCTACGCCAACCTCCAGCGCAGTTTCGGTGCCGCAGACCGGGTGTTCGAGTTGATGGACGAGCCTTATGATGTCGAAGAGGCGCCGGACGCTGTCGACCTCGGTCGCTCCCGAGGCGAGGTTTCCTTTCGGAACGTCAACTTCGCCTACCTGAATCAACCCGTGCTGATCGATTTCACCATTGATGCCCGGGCCGGTGAAGTCGTTGCCCTGGTCGGTCCGAGCGGCGCCGGCAAATCAACCGTGGTGGGTTTACTCGCCAGATTTTACGACCCGTTGAGCGGCAGCATTTCTGTCGATGATCAGGACATCCGGAATCTGACCCTGAAAAGCCTCAAGGACAACCTCGCCTTTGTTGACCAGGAAACGGTCCTGTTCAACACCACCATCAGCGACAATATCCGCTACGGCAGCCCGAAGGCGACCGATGCTCAAGTGCGCGAGGCGGCAGTCAAGGCTTATGCCGATGGTTTTATCGAACAGCTTGAAGAAGGCTACGAGACGAATATCGGCGACCGCGGCGTGCGGCTTTCCGGCGGGCAACGTCAGCGTATCTGTATCGCCCGTGCCATTCTGCGCGATGCTCCAATCCTGATTCTCGACGAGGCGACCAGTGCCCTTGATACGGAAAGCGAAATCATTGTTCAGCGAGCCTTGGCCAATCTGATGCAGAATCGCACGACTTTCGTCATCGCGCACCGGCTGACAACGGTCATGAACGCCGACCGGATCGTGGTGCTCGAGGATGGTCAAATCCGGGAGATCGGCCGCCACGAAGAGTTGCTGCAGGCGGATGGTCTTTACCGCCGACTCTACCAGATGCAGTTCCGGGATGACACGGAATGAATCGATTCACCGCCAGCCTCTTGCTGACTCTGGTCCCGCCGACTGCTGAAATCGCCATCCGTCTGCTTTATCGGTCGATGAAGGTTGATACTCTCGGCTGGGAGCCACTTCAAGAGTCCATTGAGAGAGAGCAGTCGGTCATCTATGCTTTCTGGCATGACCAACTGCTGATGATGGCCATGGGGTATCGCGGCAATCGTGACCTGCGCACTCTGATCAGCGCCTCCAAGGATGGAGAACTGATTGCCAGGACCATTGGTCGTTTCGGTTTTCAGGCCGTCCGTGGCTCCTCCAGCCGCCGTGGCGGCGAAGCGCTCAAGGAAATGCTCCGGCTGGTCAGGGCCGGAAGCAGTCTGGTGATTACTCCGGATGGGCCGAAGGGTCCACGGCATCGCCTGAAGCCGGGTGTTGTGCAACTGGCGCTGCGCAGCGGCCGACCGGTGGTGCCGATCGCTTTTGTCTGCAGCCGCGGCTACCGGTTTTCCTCCTGGGACCGGTTTCTGCTGCCCTTGCCGTTCTCCAGGGGCGTTTACTCTTTTGGTGAGCCCGTGTACAATCAGCCGGCGGAGAGTTTTGAAGCATTCACCATCCGCCTGCAGACGGCTATGGATAATGTGCAGTGTTCGGCCGCCACCCGCCTGGAGGAATATGGTTTATCTGCTGTATGACCTGGTCCTGTTGCTGTCCAGTCTGGGCCTGGTTCCCTATTATCTGATCCGGGGGGTGCGTTACGGCAAGTCACGGCATGGTATCCGTGAGCGGCTTGGTTATCTGCGTCCCGAGCAGATGGCCAGTCTGCAGGGATGCGAAACCATCTGGATCCATGCTGTGTCCGTCGGTGAAACCCGGGCTGCCATTCCCCTCATCAAAGGTCTGCGCAGACAGTACCCCGATGCCTGCCTGGTTTTGTCCAATGTCACCGAAACCGGACGCGCCATAGCCCGCGATATTCCCGAAATCGACCTTTGCGTGTTCCTCCCTTTCGACCTGCGCTGGGCGGTCAGGCGCTCGCTGCGGCTGGTGGATCCGGCGCTGATTCTGATTGTCGAAACCGAAATCTGGCCCAATTTCGTGCGTATCGCGCATGAACGTAAAATTCCTGTTCTGCTGGTCAACGGCCGGTTTTCGGACCGCTCTTTCCCGCGCTATTTCCGTATCCGGCGGCTCTTGAAGCCTCTTTTGAGAATGATCTCTTTTTTCTGCATGCAGACCGCCCAGGATGGTCGGCGGGCGCGACGCATCGGTGCACCACCGGAGAGGGTGTTAGTGACCGGCAATCTCAAATTCGACATCATTTCGTCCCGGCGGGCTCTGCCAGCTCCCGAAGCTGTGCGTACTGAACTCGACCTGCCCCCGGATGTTGCCGTCTGGGCGGCTGGCAGCACCCATGCCGGCGAGGAAGTTATGGTTGCCGATGTCGCCCGGCAACTGAAGAAGAAAGGTCTCGAGCAAATTCTGATCATGGTTCCCAGGCATCCCGAGCGGGTGCGCAGTATCGGCGAACAGTTGACGGCCAGAGGCATTCGCTGGGTTTTGCGGAGCGAAATAGAGACAGGTGGTAAAATTCGCAAAGGTGGTGTTCTGCTGGTGGACACTATGGGGGAGATGCTGAAATTCTATTCCATCGCGGAACTGGTTTTTGTCGGCGGCAGTCTGGTCCCGGTAGGGGGCCACAACCTCCTCGAAGCTTCACTGCTCAGTAAACCCGTTCTGTTCGGCCCCCACATGCAGAACTTCAAGGAGATTGCCGGTCTGGTGCTGGAATCCGGGGCAGGCCTGCAGGTTGATGACAGCCAGGAACTCGAGGAAAAGGTGGCCGAACTGCTGAATGACAAGGTTCGACGCAAACAGATGGGGGAGCATGGCTTCGATCTCCTGTCGGATCATGCCGGTGCCACGCACAAAACTCTCGAGGTCATCGCCGACCATTGGGGCCGTAAAGAGTGACCGCTCTTGCTCAGTTCTATCGGCGCTTGATTTTTGAAGGACCGAGCAGCCTTCTCGAAAAAGCCCTGTTTCTGGTTTTGAGCATTGTCAGCAGGCTCTATGGCCTGCTGATGTTGCTCAGAGCATGGGCTTACGGCAACCGGATCCTCCATCGCCATAAGGCCGGCATCCCGGTCATCTCGGTCGGCAATCTTACGGTGGGCGGTACTGGCAAGACCCCGGTGGTCGATGAACTGATCCGCCGCAGCCTGGCCGCCGGGAAGCGCGTCGCGGTGGTCAGCCGCGGCTACGGCGGGCGACGCAAAGCCGATACGGCAGTGGTTGCAGACGGCCGCGGGGAAGTGGATGACCAACCTGATCTGTATGGTGACGAACCGGTGCTGCTGGCCCGGCGCAATCCGCAAGCTGTGGTTGTCGTGGCCCGCCGGCGCCGGCAAGGGGTGGAGCTTGCCGAAAAGCTCGGAGCGGAGTTGGCCATCCTGGATGACGGCTTTCAGCATCTTGCCCTTGAACGAGATCTTGATATTCTTCTCCTTGATGCGGTCCGGCCATTCGGTAATCACCGCGTGTTGCCGGCGGGGAGTCTGCGTGAGCCGCGCACGGCTCTGCAGCGCTGTGACTTGGTGATCCTCACCCGGGCGGAGGCGGAGAGTCATATTGATCTTCCTGTTGCACGGCCCCTGCTGCGTTGCCGGCATGTTCTGTCCGAGCAGCTGCAAACCCTTGACGGGCATATCCTCGGCTGGGAAGAGCTGCGCGGCAAGGCCTGTCTGGCCTTCGCCGGCATCGCCCGGCCGGAGGATTTTTTTGCGGCTTTGCGCCGCCGCGGAGTTGATCTGCGGGGCGAAGTTTTTTTCTCGGACCACCAGGAATACGGCTTGGAAGCATTGAAACGGCTGCATCAGGCATGCAATAATTGCGAGTTAATGATTACCACCGAGAAGGACGCCGTCAAGCTGCACGCCGCTGATTTGCCGGTTCCCTGCTGCCATGTCGGACTTGAACTCGAGTTCTTCGATACCACGCCCCTGGACGTCGCACTGGATCAACTGAATGGGAGAAAACAGGATGTCGCTGCCGAGTGAGCTGATTGAAATATTAGCCTGCCCCCGCTGCAAGCAGCCGGTGAAACCCGATGAAAGGCATGAGAATCTCATCTGCCGGTTCTGCAGGGTGGCTTATCCGGTGCGTGATGGTATCCCGGTCATGCTGCTCGATGAAGCTCAGCCACTTGAAGGCGAGATGTGAAGGCTGAGCCGAACCCTTCAATCTCTGCGACCTGGTATTTGTCAGCCAACGCTTGCCACGGTCAGATCCCGGCAAGGTGACGATGCCTATGGCAAAATGCTCCCCGAATGCGGCGCTCCCCGTACAGAATCGGGAAAATATTCAGCGGGTCATGATCCGTACGGTGAACTGGATCGGCGACGCGGTGATGAGTACCCCGGCGATGGGGATGGTGCGTGCGTCTTTTCCCGCGGCCGAGATCACCGTGGTCGGCAACCCGCTGGTTGCCGAACTGTTCCGGCACCATCCTTACTGTGACCGGGTGCTGGTCTTTAACAAGCGGCGAGAGCATGCAGGTGCGGCCGGCTTCCTCAGGTTCTGCAGGCTGCTGCGTCGTGAGCGTTTCGACCTGGCAATCCTGCTGCAGAATGCCTTCGAGGCCGGCCTGATGGCTTTTTTAGCCGGCGTACCGACCCGGGTCGGTTACCGCACCGATCGTCGCGGTCTCTTGCTGACCCACGGCGTTCCCTCGGTCGACAGGAAGCATGGCATGCACCATGTCGCTTACTATCGCCACTGCCTCGAACAAGTGGGTCTCAGCGGTGGCAATCAGGACCTCTGCCTGACGGTCACCGCCGCCGAGCGGCAGCAGGCGCGCGAGGTTCTGGGCCCGGGACGCTGGATGGCAATCAACCCGGGGGCCTCCTATGGCGCGGCGAAACGCTGGATTCCCGAACGCTTTGCCGAGGTGGCCGACGGCCTGGCAGCCTCCCGTGGGGCCAGCATTGTTTTGATTGGCGGACCCGGCGAGCAGGAGATCGGCCGCGACATCGAAGCGGCCATGGCCACCAACCCGCATAACCTGATCGGCCGAACGTCGGTGCGGGAGATGATGGCGATTCTGGACCGTTGCGAAATGATGATCACCAATGATTCAGGTCCGATGCTTGTTGCCGCGGCCCTGGGTACGCTGAACGTGGCGATCTTCGGTCCCACCGATCACACGACGACCTCACCGGCCGGTGAAAACTTCCGGATCGTACGCCAGCCGGTCGAATGCGCCCCCTGCATGCTGCGTCAATGTCCCATCGATCATCGCTGCATGGAACGTGTCAGCTCGGCA
>DATFJP010000229.1:0-4134 GCA_035269105.1 Desulfuromonadales bacterium | reverse complement strand
CGTGAAAGCCAGGAAGATGGCGAACGCCAGGTGAATGGCCCGCGCCTCGGTGCTGTTAAAGACCAGGATGTTGAAAATGAAGGGCAGCGGCGAAGCATACCAAAGCTGGAACAGGGACCAGATCAACGGTACAAAGAACAGAACCTTGCGAGGAAAGGATCCGGTCGGATTGCGCGCTCCCGATTCCGTTTCGGCGACCAGGGCATGCGGATCGGGCTTGGAGTTGGTCTTTGCTGCGGAGGTCTTCTTAGCGCTCGATGGGGTCATAGCAGTCCATCCTTCAGCCTGGCAGGGTCAATAAAATGGGTCTTCTCAGAACGGGATATACCCGGGACCTGCACAACTTTGTCGCAAGGCGCGAACAAAAAATGCACCGCGGCTGCGGTGCATTTTTTGTTCTTCAGCCGCAAGCCATCATGTTTACATCAGGCCAGCTTCTTTGTAGTACTTGGCCGCACCATCGTGGAGCGGCGCCGACAGACCATCCTTGATCATCTCTTCCTTTTTCAGGACGACAAAAGCCGGATGCAGTTTTTTGAAGTCCTGGAAGTTCTCGAAAACGGCCTTGACGACATTATAAATGACGTTTTCCGGCACCTTGGCGGAACTGACGAAAGTCGCGCCGACACCGAAAGTTTTGGTGTCTTCGGGGTTGCCACGGTACATGCCGCCGGGGATGGTCGCCGTACGGTAATAGGGGTTTTCCTTGATCAGCTTGTCGATGGCGGGGCCTTCGACGTTAACCACAACCGAATCACAGGAGGTGGTCGATTCCTGGATGGATCCATTGGGGTGACCGACGACGTAGACAATGGCGTCGACCTTGTTGTCGCACAGGGCCTGGGACTGTTCCGCCGCCTTCAGCTCGGAAGCCAGCTTGAGATCGTCCATGGTCCAGCCCATGGCCTCCATGACCACTTCCATGGTGCCACGCTGACCGGAACCGGGATTACCGACGTTGACGCGCTTGCCTTTCAGGTCCTGGAAGTTTTTGATTCCCGAATCGGCACGTGCCACTACGGTAAAGGGCTCGGGATGCACAGAAAAGACCGCCCGCAGATCCTTGTTGGGGCCCTGCTCTTCGAACTTGCTGGTACCATGGTAGGCATGATACTGCCAGTCTGACTGGGCCACGCCCATGTCCAGTTCGCCGGAGGCAATAGCGTTCAGATTGTAAACGGAGCCGCCGGTGCTCTCCACGGAACAGCGGATACCGTGTTCCTTGCGATCCTGGTTCACCAGGCGGCAGATCGCCCCGCCGGTCGGATAGTAGACGCCCGTGACGCCGCCTGTGCCGATCGTCACGTACTCGGTGGCGAGGGTCTCCGCGACGCCGATGCACACGAATACCGCTGCCAACAGAACTGCTGCAACTTTCTTCATAAGTCTCCTCCTTGAATTGCCGGTATGCTTCGACCAGCGTGGTTGATGGCCCATACTGCCATCAGAAGCGGAATGCCGTCGGTGCATTCCAGCGGCCTCCGGCGAGACGGGCCGGCAGTCTATCCTTTGTGAAGCTCTTTGCTCTGACATCCCGAAACACCAGTAAATACTATAACCTGCAGAACAGTATTATATCAATCGTTTTTCAAATGACAATAGAGTTCACAAGGGCGCCGCTGCATCGGAAGCCCGGCATGGCGACCCGTGAGAGACAAACGGTCGGACCTTCGTCTCTGCTTGTTCAGTTTTTCCCGGTTTGCCCTGAATTTCCACGGGCCACAACAGGATAGTCCACCGGCCAACCGGACGGTCTTCACTCATTTTCCAGTTCCAGGCGTCCGAGTTGATCGAATTGTAGAGGATATCGCGATAGGACCTCAGCTGCAGGACAGGCCTGCAGTTCTGCCAGCAGAGTCTTGCTCGCCCAGAACTCGCCAACCTGTCGGGTGTCGCGAATAATGACCGCCCGGACTTTCTCCGGAGAAATCGGGCCGAGCGTCGTGAAGCAGGCCTGGATCGCCATCCGCTCATCGGCCAGGCGCACTGGTATGAAGGCCTTGCGGATCGAGACGCTGGTCAGCGCATTGGTCAGGGTCTTGTCGTAGTCCAGTTCCTGGTAGACCTGCTCCGTGATGAAATCGGCCAGGCCGACACCGATGGCGTTGCCGGCGGTCTGTTCGGAAAGGCGCAGCACGGCGATTCGGGTAGCACGCAGGCTGGTTGAGAAATCATCCTCCATCAGGTCGG
Source organism: Desulfuromonadales bacterium (assembly GCA_035269105.1). Taxonomy (GTDB): domain Bacteria; phylum Desulfobacterota; class Desulfuromonadia; order Desulfuromonadales; family BM103; genus JAQYVZ01. The sequence goes on along the minus strand of DATFJP010000229.1, from coordinate 1,944 downwards.
CGGCCCGCCCCGTGACATTGGGATCCATGCCTGCGCCGCTGATTTCCTTACCGACCTGCCGGACGACCAGCACATCCAGGTCCTTGACGGGCAGGCGGGGGAAGGCTGTCCTGGCCTTGTCGAGCAGGCCCGGTTCGCGCTCCAGAATTTGCCCGGCCGGCACAGCTTCGACATGCATGACCTGCTCCCGGGCGTTTTCGACGATACCGATGCCGAAACGGACATTGCTCCCGGCGACCACCTCGGCGGCCATGGTCTGCAGAAGAGGCGAAAAACCGTACTTCAGGGCCCAGTTGTGCCAGGCCAGGGCCCCGGCATGCTTGCCCAGTCCGAGGCAGAGCATTTTGGCCAAGCCGCTTTCCAGCGGACCCTTGAACTTGGTGTGCGGCTTGATGCGGTTCAGGCAGATAGCGTGGTCCGCCTCGAGGGCGTCGCGGCTGAACCAGACGGGGACTTCGTCGTGCACGGTACCGATCCGGGTCACCTCCAGGGAAGAGCGGATCGGCACGCCGATATAAGCTTCCGTCACACCCAGACTCTCCAACACTGCCCGCTGCCCTTCCGGCGTGGCACCGCCATGGCTGCCCATGGCCGGTACCAGGAAAGGCCGGGCGCCGAGGTCCTGCAGTTTGCGGCAGACGGCCCGGGTCATCTCGGTCAGCCTGCTGATACCGCGGCTGCCGACCGCAACCGCAACGCTGTCACCGGCGGCGATGCCGCTGGCGGGCAGGACGGCATCAAGGCTGGCGGCGACTTCTGCCGCCGGGTCTTCCAGGCCGTCGTCCGGCCAGTTCATCCGCACCCGCAGGAATTCGGGAAAAGGATAATCTTCAACGAGATAGTCAGGATACTGCATGGGTCGACACCCTTGTCATCCGGTTACGCTCCCGGCCCTGGCGGTCAGCCCTCCAGGGAGAGCATAATCGGATCATGGATGGCATCCACGATCCACTGCAGGAATTCCGCCCCGTCGGCGCCATCGATAATGCGGTGGTCGAAAGCCAATGACAGCGGCAGCATGACCCGTTCCCGCACCTCACCGTCGACGATCGCCGGCTGCTTGCGGGCGCGGCCCATGCCGAGGATCGCCGCTTCCGGGTAATTGATGATCGGCGTAAAGTGGCCGCCGCCGAGCCGGCCGAGATTGGTCACGGTGAAGGTGCCGCCCTCCATCTCCTCACGGCTGATCTTGCCGGTCCGGACCTTCTGCGCCAACTGCAGAATTTCCGCCGACAAGTCCACCATGTTCTTGCGATCGGCGTCGCGGACGACGGGGACCATCAGGCCCCGGTCGGTGTTCACCGCAATGCCGAGATTGATGTACTGCTTATAGATGATCTCTTTTTGGGCCAGATCGATGCTGGCGTTGAATTGCGGAAAATGCTTGAGTGCGTGGGCCACCACCTTGCAGACCATCACGGCCATGGTCAGCTTGCCGTCGACCTTTTCGGCACGGTCGGCAAATTTTTTGCGCAGGGCTTCCAGTTCCGTGATATCGGCCTTTTCATGGATGAAGACATGCGGCACCGTCGACCAGCTGTGAGCTGTCCGCTGCGCCGTCAGCTTGCGGATGGTGCTGATCTTCCGACGATCGATTGCGCCCCATTTGCTGAAGTCGGGGAGTTCTTCCGGCCCGCCGGCGGCCGGAGCGGCTTTTTGACCGGTATTCCCCTGACGGGCATAGGCTTTCACATCCTCCTGGCTGACCCGCCCCTGGTCGCCCGAGCCGGAAACCTGGTTGATCTCGACGCCGATTTCGCGCGCGAAGCGGCGAACCGAAGGAGAAGCGGGGACCCGGGCGCCTTCCGCCAGGGTGATTGATTCGGGGGCGGTGAGCCGCTCGTCCTCACGGGCCGCTTCTGCCTCTTCCTTGGTTTCTTCTCTCTTTTCCTTTTTCCTTTTCTCCTCTTCTCTCTCTGCCTTTGGCTCCTTTTTCTCTTCTTT
>DATFJP010000228.1:0-11417 GCA_035269105.1 Desulfuromonadales bacterium | reverse complement strand
GTGAGCTGCGGTCATGGCATGCATGTTGTAAATTTCGCCGTTGCTGGTCTTGCGACCGTGGAAATCCCTGCCGTACCAACTGGCGATGCCCTTCTCGGTAAAGCCGTCGGCGGAGAACAGGGGGTCGTAACGCTCCCCGTTGACCTTGTAGGGCTGCTGGGTCCCCTTCAGGCCGGGAGTTTTGATCACTTCGACCTTATAGGCCGGCTTGCTGCAGGCGGCAAGCACAACCAGGCACAACAGCAGCGAATAGATAAAGCTTCTCATGGCCTTAATCCTCGGAAACCCAATGCGGCCATTATAACCCTTGGCCTGAATTCTGAAAAGTCAGATCCCTGATCATTCCGTCTTCAAGGAGTTCAGGCTGTACCTGGTTCTGCGAATCCAGCAGATCCAGAACTTCAGAGAGAAATGGAATGGCGGTACGTCCGCCCAGAGCCCGGGTTTTCAATGCGGCGCAGGCAGCGGCAAACCGAACGACTTGCGGGATATCCCAGGCTCTGAGCAAACCATAGATATATCCACCGTGAAAAACATCGCCGCAGCCGGTGGTGTCGACAGCCCGGACGACAAAGGCCGGCATCTTGTAAACAGCGCCGCCGGTCATGGTCAAGCTGCCTTCCTTGCCCATGGTGACAGTCACAGCGCGGGCACCGTAAGTGCTGAGCCTGCGGAGTGCATCGGGCAGGTTGTCGCCGCCTGCCTGCCGGGCGAATTTTTCGCTGACGACCAGATGATCGATCAGGGGCAGCAGGCGAACGGTGCCCTCCCGCCAGGAACCGCCGTCGAGCACCGTCGGGATGCCCTGCCCTCTGGCGATCTCGGCAGCGGCCAGGGAGGCTTCAAGCTGCAAACCGTCGAGATGGAGAATCGCGGCCATGGCGATGCGTCGAGGATCGACTTCAGCGGCAGTCAGAGCTGCAGCCGAACCCCGGTGCCAGAAGATGTTGCGATGGGCCTCCATGTCAACGACGATGAACGCCACCTGGCTGCTGCCTGCCGAATCCACCAGCAGATCGCTGCAATCGACGCCCTCTGCCAGCAGTCCGTTACGAATTCTGGTACCGTGGTCATCGCCACCAGTGCGGCCGACGAAGGCCGTATCGACACCGAGCCGGGCGAGCGCAACCAGGGCGGTTGCTGCGGGCCCGCCGCCCTGCATCAGAATGTCCTGCAGTTCGGCCTTCTGGTCCCGGTCGGGATAGTCCCGCAGGATGCCGAGAATATCCAGCGAACATTGGCCAAGGCCGACAACCGGGCGGCTATCCCCTGTCATTTCCGGCCACCTTGATATTTCTCCTATGAAAAAACCCTCCCCCGGCAATGGGAGAGGGATTCATGTTCCGAACAACCGGCAGGGGCCATTTATTCGCTGACCTCCGTCATGGCACGGAATTTCTGGTAGCGCTGCTCAACCAGTTCTTCAGGGGAGAGTTTTTTCAGCTCGGCCAAATGGTCGAGCAGATGCTGCTTGAGGTTTTCGGCTGCGAATGCCGGATCCCTGTGGGCGCCGCCTTCCGGCTCCGGGACGACGCCGTCAATCACACACCCCAGCTCGTCAATATCGGCGGCCGTCAATTTGAGAGCCTCGGCAGCCTGGGGCCCCAAAGTCCCGTCGCCCCAGAGGATAGCGGCACAGCCTTCCGGGGATATGACAGCGTAGACCGAATACTGCAGCATTAAAACCCTGTTGCCGACGGCAATCGCCAAAGCACCACCGGAGCCCCCCTCGCCGGTAATCGTGACAATCAGCGGGACGGTCAGGGCGGCCATTTCGCGCAGATTGCGCGCGATGGCTTCCGCCTGGCCCCGTTCTTCGGCACCGATGCCGGGAAAGGCGCCGGGAGTATCAACAAAGGTGAAAATCGGTAATTTGAATTGTTCAGCCATCTTCATGACGCGCAGCGCCTTGCGATACCCTTCCGGATGGGGCATACCGAAGTTGCGATAGACTTTCTCCTTGGTATCCCGACCTTTTTGATGACCGATGACGGCACAGGGCTGCCCTTCGAGCCGGGCAAAACCGCACACCAGGGCGGGATCATCGCGAAAATTGCGGTCTCCATGCACTTCGAACCAGTCGGTGAACATGTTCTGTATGTAATCGAGAGTGTAGGGGCGATTCTGATGGCGGGCCAGTTGGGTCCGCTGCCAACGGTTCAGATTGGAAAAAATCTCTTCCCGCAGTTTGCTGGCTTTTTTTTCAAGCTTTTTGATTTCTGACGAAAAATCAACGGTTCCCGATGAATAATCGCGCAGTTCTCTGATTTTTTGTTCCAGTTCAACCAGCGGCTTTTCAAAATCAAGATGGACTTGCATCAAATTCTCCCTTTTTCCGTATCAGGGACGCTGCAGTGCAGCAGAATCACTCGAAAGTAACCACATTATACCCGAACAGTTTTTCAACGTCATCCATCATTTCGTCGCAGGCCTGGATTTTCAGGCTTTCCGGAAGGCGAACCACCGTCTCGCTCCGATTGGGAATCACCAGGTGGATCTGACCTTCGCATTCGCCTCGATAACGCGAGATGATCTCCTTCAGCGAATGGAGCTGGCGGTCATCGAGACCGGGGGTGGTCAGCCTGAAGTGGACGATCCGCGTCAACCTTTCCTTGACGTCCTTCAGGGAAAGGATTTCGTTGACCAGGATTTTATTGTTATCCTCGCCGACGTCCACGGTTCCCCTCACCAGCAGGGCCTCTTCGCTGCCCAGCAGGTCAGCTGCCTGGGTATAAGCTTCCGGGAAAACCACCAGTTCGGCAAAGCCGTTCAGGTCCTCAAGGGTCGCGAAGGCCATGCGGTCGCCCTTTTTTGTGGTCAGCATCTTCAGATTGTTGATGATGCCGCACAAGGTCACTTCTTCCTTGTCCGTGCGCTCACTCAGACCGGCCGTATCGCAGGAGGCGAAGCGCTTGATGGCAGCGCTGTGCCTGGCCAGCGGATGACCGGTAATATAAAAACCGAGGGCTTCCTTTTCATTGGTCAAAAGCAGATTTTCGGCCCACTCGTCGATCTCGGGCAGCCGCCCGTAGCCGTTGCCGTTTTTCTGCCGGACGATCTGTTCGCTGCCGAACAGCGATTCCTGGCCGAGTTCCCGTTCGCGCTGGAGTTTTTGTCCGGCATCCATGGCATCCTCGTAAACCGCCATGAACTGGGCGCGCTTGCCGCCAAGGGAATCGAAGGCACCGCACTTGATCAGAGCCTCGACCACGCGTTTGTTGACCCGCCGCAGGTCGACTTTTTCACAGAAGTCCTGAAGCGACTTGAACTCCCCTGCCGACCGTCCTTCGACAATCGCTTCGACGGCGCCGCCGCCGACCCCTTTGACCGCCCCCAGGCCGAAGCGGATGCTGTCCTGGTCCACCGTAAAATCGCGGCAGGAACCGTTGATGTCGGGAGGCAGGATGGCGATTCCCATATTGCGGATTTCGTTGATATTTTTAATGACCTTGTCGGTATTTTCCATATCCTCGGTCAGCAGGGCCGTCATGAATTCCACAGGATAATGAGCCTTCAGGTAAGCCGTCTGATAGGCGATGAAAGCATAGGCCGCCGAGTGCGACTTGTTGAAGCCGTATTCAGCGAACTTTTCCATCTGCTCAAAGACCCCTTCGGCCTTCTTCGGGTCCAGCTTGTTGTTTTTGGCGCCTTCGAGGAAGATTTTCTTCTGTTTGGCCATCTCCTCCGGCTTCTTTTTGCCCATCGCCCGCCGCAGCAGGTCCGCACCGCCCAGGGTATAGCCGGCCAGGACCTGGGATATCTGCATGACCTGTTCCTGGTAGACGATAACACCGTAGGTATCTTTGAGGATCGGCTCCAGTTGATCGAAAGCGTAGCCGAATTTTTCCTGGCCGTGCTTGCGCTTGATAAATGAGTCCACCATGCCCGAACCAAGCGGACCGGGGCGGTAGAGAGCGACCATGGCGATCAGGTCCTCGAAACATGAGGGCTGCAACTTGATCAGGTATTCCTTCATCCCGGATGATTCCAGCTGGAAGACCCCGGTCGTCTCCCCCCGGCTGAGCAGCTGAAAGCTCTTTTCGTCGTCATCGGGAATCAGGGTCGGGTCAAAATCGACATTGCGCCCTTCACGGATCAGGCGGACGGCATTGTCGATCACGGTCAGGGTCTTCAAGCCGAGAAAATCGAACTTGACCAGGCCGATCTTTTCAACGTAGCCCATGTCGAACTGGGTCACCTGGCCCTGTGACTTGGGGTCGACGTAGAGCGGCAGATAATCGGTCAGGGGGCCCGGGGTGACCACCACTCCGGCGGCATGCGTCGAGGCGTGTCGGGTCAAGCCCTCCAGGGCGAGAGCGACCTCGAAAAGCTTCTTGACCCTGCCGTCGTTTTCCAGGAGTTCACGCAGCCGGGGTTCCTGTTTGAGAGCGTCCTTGAGTTTGACTTTTTTGCCGACCGGATTGGGTATCAGCTTGGCGATCTTGTCGACTTCACCGTAAGCCATGCCCATGGCCCGGCCGACGTCACGCACCACGGCCCGGGCCAGCATCGATCCGAAAGTAATGATCTGGGCGACATTATCCCTGCCGTACCTCTCGCGGACGTAATTGATGACTTCTTCACGACCGCGAATGCAGAAATCGACGTCGATGTCCGGCATGGAAACCCGCTCGGGATTCAGAAAACGTTCAAACAGAAGGTTATAGGGAAGCGGGTCGATATCGGTGATCTTGAGGGCATAGGCGACCAGACTGCCGGCGGCGCTGCCGCGGCCCGGGCCGACCGGGATATCATGGTCCTTGGCCCAGTTGATGAAATCGGCGACGATCAGGAAATACCCTGGAAAGCCCATTTGAATGATGATCTCCAGCTCTTCGTCGAGACGGGCCCGGTAAACGGCCAGGTCTTCATCACTGAAGTCAGGATCATGTTTGCGGATTTCCGGCAGGCGCTCCTCCAGCCCCCGGGCGGCATCCTGGCGGAGAATCTGCGCCAGGGTCTGGCCCTCGGGGACGGCATAGGTCGGAAACTGGTAACTGTCGGTATCGACCTCCAGTTCCAGATTGCAGCGTTCGGCTATCGCCAGGGTATTGCTGATGGCTTCCGGAGTGTCTTTGAAAAGCTCGGCCATCTCCTCGGGCGTCTTGACATAAAACTCTTCATTGGCGAATCGCATGCGGTTCGGATCGTCCATGGTCTTGCCGGTCTGGATGCAGAGCAGAACCTCATGGGCGTAGGCGTCCTGCCGGCTCAGGTAGTGGCAGTCGTTGGTGGCCACCAAAGGCAGGCCGAGTTCCTTGCCGAACGCCTTGAGGCCCTGGTTGACCACCTCCTGCTCGGCAAGAAAATTCTCCTGCAGTTCCAAAAAGAGCCGTTCCCGGTCGAAAACCCGCGACATCTCCTGCAGCCTGAGGCGCGCCTGATCATGCCGGCCGCGGCTGATCAGCGTGGGAATCTCACCGCCAAGGCAGGAAGTCAGGGCGATCAGCCCCTCGTTGTTCGCCTCGAGTATTTCCCAGTCGATGCGGGGCTTGTAATAAAAGCCTTCCTGGTAGGCCCTGGAAACCAGACGACAGAGGTTGCGATAGCCTGTCTTGTTCTTGCAGAGCAGAATCAGGTGGCCGGAAGCATCTCCCGAACTGGTGGCTCCGGCCTTTTCGTGCCGCGAGCCGGGGGCGACATACACTTCGCAGCCGATGATCGGTTTGATCCCCGCCGCATGCGCCTTGGCGTAGAATTCAACCGCACCGAACATGTTGCCGTGATCGGTAATGGCCAGGGCCGGCATCCGGTACTCCCTGGCCCGTTCCACCAGGTCGCTGATGCGGATGGCACCATCGAGCAGACTGTACTGGGAATGAACGTGCAAATGGACGAAATCAGCGTGATGCATAGACGTTTTCTCGATGAAATTCGACTGGCCCCGGATCGGCGGACCGGACCGGGGAGACGAAGGGAAAAAGTGCGGGCTTTAAAGGATATCGACGCCGAAATGGCCGAGCATGTCGACCAGCCGGATCAGTGGCAGGCCGATCAGGGCCGTGTAATCGCTGCCGTCCATCTTCTCCATGAGAGCGATCCCCAGACCTTCGACTCGAAAGGAACCGGCGCAATCGATCGGGTTTTCGCGTTCGACGTAACGGCGTATCTGGTTCTGTTCGAGTTTGCGCAGAAAGACCGCATAGGTTTCGAATTCGCAGAGTTGTTCACCCGAACGACTGTCGACCACCGCGATACCGGTGTAGAAGGTATGCTTGCGGCCGCGCATTTCCATGAGCTGAGCGATGGCGGCCTCGACACTGCCCGGCTTGCCGAGCATCCTCTGCCGGGCGTCCACGAAGACCTGGTCGGACCCGATAATCAGGGCATCCGGATAGTGCTCCCGCAAACTGAGAGCTTTTTGCAGGGCCTGGTGTTTGACGAACAGCTCAGGGGCGATTTCCTGATCCAGGACTTCCTGGTACCTGGGGGCCGCGACCTGAAAGCTCAGCTCGAGCTGGCGCATGAGCTGCATTCGGTAAGGACTGGTCGAGGCAAGAACAAGTGTGCGCATGCGGGCTCCATGTCCGGGTCTGGACATGTTTTACCGCAGGCATCATTAAAATGCAATCGACTCCGGGGCAAATCTCGAACCTCTGTTCGTCAAACCCCGTTGTCGTCGGCATTGGCAAACCGGATTCCCGTTTAAATCCAGTTCTTCGCCAGCAATCACCGGCGAGCAGGCAGCAGGGGGCGATTTTCATTGCCCCTTACCGGCCACACTCCAGCATCGCCGGCATGACAGATTTCCTCCTTCAGGGCTCTTTGCAGCCGCTCGGATAAATCATCGCCGCAGTCCGGACCGGCGACCGCAAAGTCGGCTGCGGAACAGTCGATACAGGTCAGAGTGACTTCCCCGTCTCTATATTCGACCAGCGCCTGGGCTTCCTGGTAACCATCACCCAGGACACCCTGCATGGAAATACCGGCGGCGCCGGACCGGTGGGTCATTTCCACCGAGCGGATATCGAGGTACATCTGGCCACCGTCCTGAGTCATGATATCAAGGTAAAGCATATCGACCTCCTGGTTGGAATTGCTTTGACAATGCCAGGATCAACCCCGAATGAGTCAGAATATGTCACACAGTAAGGTGCTGCATGCTGATACCGGCGGCGAAGACGGAAATCAGGCCATCGGCAGGCAGGTGTTTTCAGGATTGGTGAGCATTCAGGCCGGCGTGCAGACCTGAGATAAAGGCGTTCCTGAGGGACTCGGGAGCGAGAACCTCGACATGGGGCAGGAAACCGTAGAGCCAGGCGAGAATTTCCTTGCTCCCCCCGGCTTCGAACATCAGGCAAACCCACCCCTCATGGTCGATGCGGGTTCGCTGGCTCGGATGCCAGATCCGCTCGAGAATGAGATGGGCAATTGCCGGAGCGAAACGCACGGCGACGGACATAGGCTCTTCGTCGATCAATCCAAAGGCACTGCCGGTCAGATCGTCAACTGAAAAATTTTCGGGAACCTCGAAGCGTTCCCGGCTCAGTTCGACAGCTTCGATCCGGTCGACCAGAAACAGACGGAGAGCGGTCCGGTTGTGGGCATAACCGCCGAGATAAAGGGCGCCATCATAGAAAAGCAGCGTGTAGGGGTCGAACAGATAGTTTTCAGTCTCCCGTCGGGCCGGAGTGTAGCGCATGTCGATCCGATATTGGAACAGCAGCGCCTGGCGGAGCGTTTCGAGAATGCCGCGCAGGTTCCGGTAGTCGCGCACGCCCTGGAAGCGAGGGACCGCGGCTTCGGTGATCCTTTCCAGGTGAGCGACGCTGCGCGGCGGCAGACTGGATCTGATCCGGGCGAAAATCTGGTCCAGGTCGTCCTGAAAAGGCGTCCCCCGTAAAAAACCGAGTTGTCCGCGACATAAGTAGAGCGTCATCAGCTCCGGCAGGGAAAAGGTCAGCGGCGGGATTTGTTTGAAGCCGGTCAGGAAGCGGTAGACCACCCTGCCGTCTTCGGCGCGTTCGCCAACCAGGGGGTAGCCGGCTTCTTCGATCGCCTTGAGGTCGCGGTAAACCGTGCGCCGGCTCACCTCGCATTCCTCGGCCAGCTCTTCCGCCGTTACTCCGTGGCGGGCCTCGAGGATTCGGATGACATCATGCAGACGTGCCGCCTGACTGTATTTTTTTGCCGGTTTCCCCGGCTGGCGAGATGATTTGCGCATAGACTGGATGCCGTCATTTTTCCGCCTGAAACCGGTCTCCTGGGCAGACGGTCAATCAAAGACCGTATTCTCCTGCTCCCGCACGCAGATGAAGGTGGTTCGCTTGGTCAGTTCCTTGAGCGCCGAGGCCCCGACATAGGTACAGGTCGACCGCAGTCCGCCCAGGATGTCCCGGAGGGTGGGCTCGATCGGACCCCGGTACGGCACTTCGACCGTCTTGCCCTCGGAGGCGCGATACTCAGCGACCCCTCCGGCATGTTTATACATGGCCGTGTCGGAGCTCATGCCGTAATAGAGCTTGAACTGCTGACCGTCACGCTCGACCAGCTGGCCCCCGCTTTCGTCATGACCGGCGAGCATGCCGCCAAGCATGACGAAATCGGCTCCGGCGCCGAACGCTTTGGCAACGTCGCCGGGGCTTTTGCAGCCGCCATCGGAGATGATCCGCCCACCCAGACCATGGGCGGCATCCGCGGATTCAATAACAGCCGACAGCTGCGGATAGCCGATGCCGGTTTTCAGGCGCGTCGTGCAGACCGAACCGGGGCCGATGCCGACTTTGACGATATCCGCACCTGAAAGCAGCAACTGTTCGACCATCTCGCCGGTCACCACATTGCCGGCGACGATGGTTTTGTCCGGAAATCTTTTCCGGACATCCGCGACGAATTCGACGAATGATTCGGCGTAGCCGTTGGCCACATCGATACAGATGAATGAAAGCGCAGGATGTCTGTCCAGGATACATTCCAGCTTGTGCATGTCTTCATCCGTGGCGCCCGAACTGACCATGATCCGCTGGTAGATGTCCTGATCCCTGCCTTCGAGAAAGGCATCCCACTGTTCAAGTGTGTAATGCTTGTGAACGGCGCATAGCAGCTTGTGGGCCGCCAGGACCTCAGCTGTCTCGAATGTGCCGATGGTATCCATATTGGCGGCAATCACAGGGACCCCGCGCCATTGCCGCTTACTGTGCAGAAATGTGAATTCACGTTCCAGCTGGACCATTGCCCGACTTTTCAAGGTCGATCGCTTCGGTCGGATCAGAACATCCTTGAAGCCCAGCTTGATATCTCTTTCAACACGCATAATTCATCCTTTGCCATAATATTCGGTAAACTGTCCCGGAACCTTTTGTAACATGTTATTATAGTTTCTCGATTCGATTCGATGGAAAAGTGAAAAAATCGCAGCGACCTTGCTCGGCTGATTCAGGAGAACCGTCCGATGAACCCACCCCGCCCCACTACCGGCATGCCAATCCGCATCACCCTGGAGCCCGGCGTCTATTTCCGCTGTACCTGCGGGCAATCCGCCAATCTGCCTTTCTGTGACGGCAGCCACAGCAGCAGCGCCGCACCGCCGATTCGCTTTGAAATAAAGGAGCGGCAGCAGGTTTATCTCTGCACCTGCGGTCAGACCCGCAGCCAACCCTTCTGCGATCAATCGTGCGGCACGGAGTTGCGCTGAAGCATGCCGGACTCGCTGAGGAGGTTGCCGGCGGACCTTGCCCGCCAACCTGACCTTGACTGCGGCCGGATCATGACGCCCGTATCCGCTCGGCGACCTTGGAATAATCCATCAGGACTCCGACCCGTTTGATTTCCCGCATCATGTGACGCAGGAAGGTTTTCTCTGTGAGGTTCGGTACCTTGTCCTGCAGCTGCACCAGTGAAATCCGGTTGACAATCTCCGGTTTGCCGGTTGCGACCGGCACCAGGTTCCCCGCCTGGATTTTGTCGTATACCAGATGGGAGGCCACGATGCCGAGGCCGATGTGATGCTCGATGCCCGAGATGACCGCCTGCAGGCTGTCGACGGTAAAGACGATGTTGATTTTTGGGGAAAGCAGCTTGAAATGATGCCGAAACCAGTTGCGCAAAGCCAGTGCATCATTCCTGTAAGTAATAAATTCACCCGCCAGTAAACTTTCCAACGAGAAATCCGCGTTCAGCTTCTCCCGGCAATACTGTTGCGATCCGGCGAGGATGACCTCTTCATTGACGATTCTGCGGATGCTGAATAGGCTCAAGTCCCCGAGTGCGGGGCTTTGCGTCAGGAAAACATCAACCATCGCAAAATCCAGTTCGCCGCGGCTCAGCGCCGGGATCAGAATCGAAGGGTCACCCAATGAGAGGCTGACACTGACGTCCGGGTACTCCCGGCGGAAAGAAGCAATGATCCCCGGAAAGTAAGTTTTGCCGAATTCAACCGGCGCTCCCACGCGCAGATTGCCGGCAGGATGTTCACGTCCCTCGCGCAGGGTACGGACCTCATCCTCCAGGTTCTGAAAAAACGGCTGAAGCACCCCATATAATTCGTCTGCGGCGGCGGTTGGCACCAGGCGCCTGGGGAGTCGCGTAAAAAGCGGCGTTTTCAGTTCTCGCTCCAGTTTCTTCAATTGCTGGCTGACGGCAGACTGGGTGATATTCATTTGCCGTGCTGCATCGACAATGCTGGCCTTGGCGTAAATGCAGGCAAAAACCTTGAGTCGATTGAGGTCCGGAAGCATTAGCCATACTTTCTCTTAACGTTAAACTGATTAATTTTACTTATACCTAAGGTTGCGGTATAAGTCAATTAACAGCAACTCATGCTAACGGGCTGGTTGCGGCCAAGGAGGATTTCCATGGTCATCATGCTGCATGACAAAGAAGTTGCGGGTCTCGGCAAACTGCCGAAAGGTGTCGTTATTCAATGCCTGAACGGCAATCTCTGGCTCACCTGCGAGGGTGACAACAATGATCATATTCTGCATGTCGGCAACATGTACACAGTCACCGACAACGGCCGAATCGTGATCATGGCCCAGTCGGATGCTCGCATGAGCTTAAAATGGCCTGAAGACCGGGCACTTGGCAAACATCTGGTTCCAGTCCTGCATTAAGGGTCCGGAGCAGCATCACACCTGTGTGGAACGTTTTGGACCCGGGTACTGCTTTAAAGCGGCCGAACTCGATCAGGATCGTCCTGGTCAACTCCGCAGTCCGGTCGGGAGATGATGCCGGCAAAAAACTTTCCGGAGTTTCGACTTTATCCGACCCGCACAGTTCCAGCTCAATTCTCAGTAGGGGCGGGCCCCTGTGCCTGCCCTGGGCGGCCACGGGGGGCCGCCCCTACACCAAAAATTCGAATATTTAACCACCGGAACAATCACAATCTGACAAGAGCCTTCCAGCCGGCTCTGTCGATCGGCTTGCCGGATTTCAGCCAGAGCAAAGGTAAAGTTGGCCCTTGCTTTTTCTGCAGGCAA
>DATFJP010000227.1:0-7544 GCA_035269105.1 Desulfuromonadales bacterium | reverse complement strand
GCAAAACCGCCGCAGCGGTGCCGCCCGATATGACCCGCCGGCAGCGTATCGCCCTGGTGGTGAATGAAAAACATGAGATTCATCATGTCCGCGAGCGGGGCTACGTCGAGGCGCCGGTGCGGGTCCGCAGCATTCTCAAGGAACTGGAGAAGACCGACTTATTCCACCGGATCGCGCCCCGTCGCTACGCGGAACGCTATATCGCCGCCGTCCATGACCGGGATTTCATCAACTACCTGCGTCGGGTCTGCCGCAGTCTGCCGCCCGGCAAATCTCTCTACCCGTACGTCTTTCCGATCCGCAACAGCGCCCGGCCCCCCAAAGAACTGGCGGTGCGCGCCGGCTACTTCTGCATCGACACCTTTACACCGCTCAATGCCAATGCCTGGCAGGCGGCCCGCGGGGCCGTCGACTGCGCATTGACCGCCGCCGACCAGCTCCTGCAGGGCACACGTCTGGCCTACGCCCTGGTCCGCCCGCCGGGTCACCACGCCGAACGGCGTGCCTTTGGCGGTTTCTGCTATTTCAACAACGCCGCGGTCGCTGCCCAGATGCTGGCCGAGAATGGCCGTGTGGCGATCCTCGACATCGACTACCATCACGGCAATGGCCAGCAGGTCATCTTCTACGACCGCAGCGATGTGCTGACCGTTTCCATCCATGGTCACCCGCGGTTCGCCTATCCCTATTTCAGCGGCTTCGACAACGAGGCCGGCGAAGGTGAAGGTCGCGGCTGCAATCTCAACCTGCCCCTGCCGGAGCAGCTGACCGGCAGCCAATACCTCGAAGTACTGGAACGAGCACTGAAAAAGGTCCGCCGCTACCGGCCCGACTACCTGGTGGTCTGCGTCGGCCTGGACACTGCCAAGGGCGACCCCACCGGGACCTGGTCCCTCTCGGCCGACGATTTAAGCCAGGTCGGCAGAGCGCTCGGCGGCCTGCAGTTGCCCACCTTACTGGTTCAGGAAGGCGGCTATCGCACCCGCAGCCTCGGCGTCAACGCCCGGCATTTCCTGACCGGCGTCTGGACCGGTGCCTTCGCGTCGGGAAAGAAGGCCTGATTGAGGAAAATCGCCCGCGCCCGACCAGGCAAAAATGATTTACCCCCGCCGTTAATCTGTTATGCTCAGAGACCGCAGACCAGTCTCTTCCTTGTCACGGAGAAAAATCCATGCTTGAACCGGTCCCGACCGAGCCGCTGATCATCCGCGAAATGACCATCGATGACCTGGCGGCAGTCTTCCATCTCGGCGAACAACTGTTCACGTCCGACTTTTCCCCCAGCATGTACCGCACCTGGGACGAATACGAGATCACCACCCTGTTCAACTCCGACAATGAACTCTGTCTGGTCGCCGAGCGCAGCGGCCAGCTGCTCGGCTTCGCCCTCGGCACCACGGTGGAGAAAGCGCATTCTTCCTGGAAATACGGCTACCTGGTCTGGATCGGCGTGCGGCCCGGCCAGCAGCAGGGCGGCACCGGCCACCTGCTGTTCGAAGAACTCCGGCAGCGCATGAAAGACCAGGGCGTGCGCATGATCCTGGTCGACACCGACGCCGACAACCATGCGGGCATCCGCTTTTTCGAGAAGCAGGGTTTCGGCAACATCCGCAAACACGTGTACATGACGCTCAACCTTTCGCGCCGCCGGAAGAAACCGAAAAAGGTCCGCCGATGAACCAGCACCTCGAACAGGTCTGGGGCGCCATCGACGCCCAGCGTCTGCGCCGCACCCTGATGGAAATGATCGACATCTACTCGCCCTCCGGCAAGGAGGAGGACATCCAGCTCTACCTGGAGGACCTCCTGGCGGCAGCCGATATCCCGGTCCTGCGCCAGGAGGTGGAGGAAGAGCGCTACAATCTGGTGGCGACCATGGGCCGCGGCGAACCGGATCTCTACCTGGTCGGTCACGTCGACACCGTGGCCGCCTGGGACATCGAGGAATACGGGGCCGTCGAGGAGTGGGGCGTCGTGCGCGGCCTGGGCAGCGCCGACATGAAAGGTGGCTGCGCCGCCATGGTCGAGGCCTGGCTGGCCCTCGCCGGTCTGCCCGAGGCCCAGCGTCCGTCCCTCGGCCTGCTGCTGGTGGTCGGCGAAGAGGAAAACGGCGACGGCAGCGTGCGCTTCCTGCAGGAGCAGCGCCCGCAATGGGCGGTGATCGGCGAACCCACCTCCCTGGCGCCGGCATTCAGCCATTTCGGCTACATGGAAGTGGCCCTGGTCACTCAGGGCCGACGCATCCACTCCTCGCTGCCGGAACTGGGCCACAACGCCATCGAATCGATGCTGCGGGTCCTGCTGCAGATCGAGCGCTCGCCCCTGTTCGCCCAGGAGCCTTCGCAGCTGGTCTACTCGATCCGCGAGATGAGTTCATCGCGGGCCGGGTTCGTGGTGCCGGACCGCTGCGAAACCCTGATCGACCTGCACCTGGCCCCGGAAGCCAATCCGGGCGAAGTCCGCCGCCAGATCGAGGACACCCTCGCCAAAGCCCGCCAGAACATCAAGGGCCTCGCCCTCGAAGCGGTTTTCGACTTCGAGGCCGAAGGCTACCAGCTGGCTGCGGACAACCGCCTCTCGGCGATCCTGGAAGACATCTACCCGCTGCTCAACCTGCCCCTCGAATTGGTTCCCTTCCGTTCCCATTCCGACGGCAACCTCTTCTACCAGGCCGGCACCCGGCCGATGATCCTCGGCCCCGGCTCGCTGGAGACGGCCCATACCGCCGAGGAGAAAACAACGCTGGGCGAAGTTGAAGCGGCGGCGCGCATCTACGCTGCGCTGGCGCTTGGTTGAGACCTTGCGCCCGCACCGCATAGATGCGGATCGAGGAGGACACTCCTTCTCGTTAACTTTTACAGTTTTCCTCACCACACCAGCAATTCCTCTCTGCAACTGATCAAGCTTCGAACCGGGGACGCGCCCCCGGACGGCGCCCTACCTTTGCTGCGCGGCAAAGGTAGGACCAAAACGCGCCCTGCAGCGCCACCACGTCATAGCGCTTCGCGCGACGACGGGTCCCCCTCCACTGCGCAGATGTTTCGGGGCCGGTCAAAAACTCGCCTGCGGCTCAGACAGTTTGCCCGGCTTTATCCCGAAACCTCCACTCCGTTCCGGTGGCTCTGCACGGGAAGTCCCAAACCAACCTAAACAAAAAAACAAGGCAAGGTCGTCAGACCGCGCTTTAATGATTTGCGGTTTTGATCCCGTTTGCCGATGCCGGAGCCAGACGGGCGCCGGCCGAAAAAGACCGCTCAACTGTCTGAGCGTCAGCGAGTTTTGAGCGGTCCGGCCGGGGTGCGGCTGGCGAAGGGGACCCGCCGTCGCCCGCCATAGCGCTTTGCGCGACGGCGGGCTATGGCGGGCATTGGCATCGGGCACCTTGGGGGTCCAGGGGGACCAGGGTGAGCGGTCCCCCTGGTCGCCGTCCGGGGGCGAGTCCCCGGTTTGACGGCAGAGCAGAGGCAACCAGCAACTTCGCTCAGGGGGAGAAACAAGTTCCCAAGCTAACTCCCCTCCAACCCCTCGATCTCCCTGATCAACTGATCAATGATCGGCATCCCCACGTACTTGTAGCGGATCACGCCGTCGCGGTCGATCAGGTAGGTCACCCGGCCGGTATCATATTCATCCTGAATATCGCCGTCCTCGTCGACCACCAGCGGGAATTCCAGTTTGAGCCGCGCGGCGAATTTCTCGTGACTTTCCAGCGAGTCGGAACTGACGCCCAGAACCTGGACGTTGTACTTTTCAAAACGTTCGAGGTGGTTTTGAAAAGCGAGCATTTCCGTGGTTCAGCCGGAGGTGAAATCGGCAAAGTAAAAGGCCAGCACCACCGGCCCTTTTTCCAGTTGCCGGCTGAGCGTGATCTCCCCCATGGTCGAAGGCGCGGTGAAATCGGGAGCCGGGTCGCCGATCCGCAGAGCGGCCGCCGGCCCGACCGGCAGCAGCAGGGTCAGCAGGACCCAGCCAAGCAGGATGCGTTTCATGAAGACCTCCTTTCCTGGTTTGCTTCCAGCATACCGCAATCTTGGCCTTTGCACAGACCTCATGACCTGAAAATCAGGGCATCTCTGCCGACAAACTCCCTGCTTCTCCATTTTAGTCGTCTCTCCTCGCAAAACCGTCTTGACCGCGCCGGACTGTCTCTGTCCAAGCCTCTGGAATGTTTTGGTTTTTTTAAAACAATTCCGAAGCCCGTTTTTTTTATTTGACAGCCGGTGAAACTGGGAGTATATGCAGAAAATATTGCATTCGCTTCCGGGCCGCGCAACGACATAGCGATAGAAAAGCGACCCCTTTTTGAGCCGACTGCCGCCAGGCGCCCGGATAAGAACAATGCAAACCCGCACTGTGCGGGATACGCTGCAACAGGCAAGCACGACACTGAACAAAAAGGGGTTGAAAATGCATATCGCTCTCGCCTACAACCTGCGCGCGCAGGTGCCGGCTGTGGCCGGCGAACAGCCGTCCGAGCCTCCCGACGAACCCGACGATCTTTATGCCGAATGGGATGACCTGGAGACCATCCAGGCCGTCGCCGCGGCCCTGGCCGAACAGCATCGGGTCAGCCTGGTGCCGGCTGACCTCGAGGCGTTCGACGCTTTCCGCAAGCTGCGCCCGGACCTGGTTTTCAATATCGCCGAAGGCCTGTACGGTCCCGGTCGCGAAGGCCAGCTGCCGTCCCTGCTCGACATGCTGCAGATCCCTTATACGGGCAGCGATCCGGTAGTTCTCGGCCTCTGCCTGGACAAGGCCCGCACCAAGGAAATCCTCGCCTATCATGACGTGCCGACTCCGCGCTTCCGGTTGATGTCCTGCGCCGAGGAACTGCCGGCGACCATGGCCTTCCCGCTGATGGTCAAACCGGTGGGGGAAGGCTCCGGCAAGGGCATCACCGACCGTTCCCTGGTGCGCACTCCAGCTGAACTGCAGCATCAGCTCGCCAGGGTTTTGGACACCTACCGCCAGCCGGCCCTGGTCGAAGAGTTTCTGGCCGGCCGCGAGTTCACCGTGGCCATGATCGGCAACGGCGACGACCTGCGGGTTCTGCCGATCGTCGAAATCGACTTTTCGAGCCTGCCGGCCGGCGCCAATCCTGTTTATTCCTATGAAGCGAAGTGGATCTGGGATCAGGCTGAAGCACCCCTGCAGATCTTCCACTGCCCTGCCCCGCTCGATCCCCTGCTGCAGCACGCCATTGAAAGCGTCTGCCTGAAAGCATTCCGCGTCCTAGGCTGTCGTGACTGGTGCCGGATCGACGTGCGTCTTGACGGCGCCGGCCGGCCCAACATCATCGAGGTCAACCCGCTGCCGGGCGTGCTGCCGCGCCCCGAGCAGAACAGCTGCTTTCCGAAAGCCGTCCGGGCTGCCGGCCTCTCCTATCCGCAGATGATCCAGGCCGTGGTCGACGCGGCATGCTATCGCCTCGGTCTGGCAGAGGAGGCGAGCCATGCGTGTTGCGGTCTGTTATAACCAGGCGCCGGTCGCTCCCCTGCGCGGCGCTTTTCGCGACCTGATTGCCGACCACGGCACCGCCGCCGAAGCTGCTGCCGTCCTGCAGGCCCTGCAGCGCAGCGGCCACCACGCCGAAACCTTTCTGCTCGGCGACGATCCCCTGGACTTCGCAGAACGCTTGCGGGAATTTTTGCCGGAAGCTGTCTTCAACCTCTGCGAGGGCTTCCGCGGCGACGCCCGCCAGGAGATGAACGTTGCCGGGCTGCTGGAACTGCTGCGCCTGCCATATACCGGCTGTCCATCCCTCTGCCTGGGGTTGACCCAGGACAAGGCACGGACCAAGGACATCCTGCTGCGCCATGGCCTGCCCAGCCCGCGCTATCTGTCGATGGGTCCCGGCGAGCGTATCCCGCCTCTGCGCGGGCTGGAATTCCCGCTGTTCGTCAAGCCGCGCTTCGAGGACGCTTCCTTCGGCATCGACGCCAACAGCGTGATCGAGGACGAATCCGCACTCCTGCGCCAGGTCCGCTACATCCACGAAGTCTATCGTCAGCCGGCCCTGGTCGAGGAGTACATCGACGGCCGGGAACTGAACGTGGCCATCCTCGGCCAGGACGAGTTGATGGTCCTGCCGGTGGCCGAAATCCGTTTCGAGAAAAAGCCGCGGCGGCCGATTCTCTGCTTTGAGGGCAAATGGGCGCTGGACAGCAGGGCTTACCGAACCACCACGCCGGTCTGCCCGGCCCGCCTGACCAGCAAGCAGGACCTGCTGGTCCGCGACGTCGCCCTGCGTGCCTTCAAGCTGCTCGGCTGCCGGGACTATGCCCGGGTCGACATTCGGCTGCGCGCCAACACGCCGATGGTCCTGGAAGTCAACGCCAACCCGGATATTTCCCCGGAGGCCGGTTTGGCCAATGCCGCCCGGGTCGCCGGCCTGGATTATCCGGTTCTGGTCGAACGCATCCTCAATTATGCCGCAGGCAGAAAGGAGAAAAGCCATGCGCCCGCTACGCAAAACTGACATCCCGCACCTCAAGCGTCTCCTCATGGAGCTCTGCCGGCAGGAGCGATTCACCCAGGAAGAAGTCGACTGTGCCCTGGAACTGCTTTACCAGGTTCTCGACAACCCGGAGCAGACAGACTACCTGGTGGCGGTCATCGACGACGCGCCCGGCCCGGTCGGCTACATCCTGTACGGCCCGGTGCCGCTCACCGACGGGACCTGGGACATCTACTGGATCGCCACCGCCCCGGCCGTGCACGGGGCCGGCTATGGCCGCCTGCTGCTCGAACATGCCGAACGCGACATGCGCCGGCGCGGCGGCCGTCTCATCTGCCTGGAAACCTCCTCCCAGGACACCTACCAGCGGACCCGGCTGTTCTACGACCGCTCCGGCTATTTTCAGGAGGCCTGTCTCAAGGACTTCTATCGTCCGGGCGACGACCGCATCACCTACGTCAAACGGCTGGCTGCGCCGCGGGAGGCCTGACATGGAAACCTGGCAGAAGATCCTGCAGGCCAGCATCACCGACCCCGCCGCCGTCACGCCCCGCTTCGGCATCGACCCGAATCCCCTGCAGGAGGTCGCCGAGCGCTACCCGATGCGGATCACGCCCTACTACCTGAGCCTGATCAAGGAAGTCGGCGATCCGATCTGGAAGCAGGCCGTGCCCGATCCGCAGGAGCTGGCAAGCAGCATCTGCGGCGCCGATCCGCTCGATGAAGAAAACCAGAGCCCGGTGCCGAACCTGGTGCACCGCTACCCCGACCGGGTCCTGTTCCTGGTCAGCTCCGCCTGCGCCATGTATTGCCGGTTCTGCACCCGCAAGCGCAAGGTCGGCTGCAGCGACATGGTCGTCAGCCGCGACACCGTTGAGGCCGGTATCGACTACATCCGGCGGCATTCTGAAATCCGCGACGTGATCCTTTCCGGCGGCGACCCGCTGCTGCTCGCCGACGAACAGCTCGATCGGATTCTGACCGCTCTGCGGAGCATCCCGCACCTGGAGATCATCCGCATCGGTACCCGTGTGCCGGTGGTCCTGCCGCAGCGCATCACCGCCAACCTGGTCCGGATACTGCGCAG
>DATFJP010000226.1:0-29195 GCA_035269105.1 Desulfuromonadales bacterium | reverse complement strand
ACGGCGGCATTCTGACCATTGAAACCCGGAATATCCATGTGGCAGAGTCATACACGGCCAGACAGGCGGATTCCAGGCCGGGCGAATACGTCATGCTGACGGTCAGCGACAATGGTCGAGGCATGGATCCGGCGGTCAGGGACAGGATTTTCGAGCCTTTCTTCACGACCAAAGGTCCCGGTAAAGGCACAGGCCTCGGGCTGGCGACCGTCTATGGCATCGTCAAGCAGAATGAAGGCTTCGTCCATGTCTACAGCGAACCCGGCGAAGGCACCTCACTCAAAATCTATCTGCCGAAGACCTCGGCTGAATTCTCCGAGGAGGCAGAAAAAACGCAAACAGAACTGCCCTCGGCCAGCGGCGAAACCGTGATGATCGTCGAGGATGAAGCGTCGATCCTGCAGCTGGGGAAAAACATTCTCGAGGCTCTCGGCTATCAGGTGTTCGCCCTGGGCAAACCCGAAGAGGCGCTGACCCTCGGCGATAAAAAGCTTCGACAGATTGACCTGCTCCTGACCGACGTGATCATGCCCAATATGAACGGGCGCGAACTGTTCGCCGAACTGCGCAAGACCCATCCCGAGCTGAAAGCGGTCTTCATGTCCGGCTACCCTGCCGATGTCATTGCCGACCGGGGTGTCCTGCAGGAAGGCCTCAATTTCCAGCCCAAGCCCTTCTCTATTCAGGACCTGGCCGAAAAAATCCGGGAAAGCCTGGATCGGAAATAATCAAGGGGCAGTCCTTCAGGCCACGCCGGCTTTTTCCCGGTCCGGCGGCGCCATGAATTCGGGTCCCACCGGATCGGTGATTTCTTCGGCGAGAATGGCGTCGATCTCCGCCATGGCCGCCTCATCCAGCTGCCAGCCGCTGATCCCTGCAACCGGGTCGAGCTGGCCCGGACGGCGCGCGCCCCACAAAGCGACATTCACGCCCCTGTCCAGAATCCAGCGCACCGCCAATTGCAGGACCGTTCGACCATAGCCTTTGGCGACCCGATCGAGTCGGTCGACCGCAGCCAGGTACTGTGAGAAGCGCGGTGACTTGAACTTGGGGTCATGCTGGCGCAGATCGTCGCCCTCGAATTTCCGCTCCGGCGACATTTTTCCGCTGAGCAGGCCCCGGCAGAGAGCGCCGTAGGTGATCAGGGCAATCCCCTGCTCGTTGCACCATGGGCTGACATCCTCTTCGATGCCGCGTTCGAAGAGGTTATAGGGAGGTTGGCAGGAATGCAGCGGCGCGGCCGAGGCAAAAGCCTTCATCTGGTCGGGACTGTAGTTGCTGACGCCGATAGCGCGGATTTTGCCGCTCTCCTGAAGTTTTTGCAAGGCCGCCGCGGTCTCTTCAAACGGGACCAGCGGATCGGGCCAATGAACCTGGTACAAATCAATGACATCGGTGCACAGACGACGCAGGGAATCATCAATCTCCTGTGTGATGCGCTCGGGCCGGGAATCACGAAAAACCTTGCCCTCCTGCCAGTTGAGACAGACCTTGGTCGCCAGGACCGCGTTTTGCCGCCTGCTGCTTTGGGCCAGGGCCTTGCCGACGATCTCCTCGGAGCGGCCGAAACCATAAACCGGTGCCGTATCGACCAGACTAATGCCGAGATCGAGGGCAGCATGAATCGTCTTGATCGATTCCTTTTCGTCGGTTCCACCCCACATCCAGCCGCCGATCGCCCAGGTCCCCAGCCCGACCCGCGAAACCGCTTGCAGAGGGCCAATTTCCGTGAATTCCATATTTTCCTCCTGTGTTCCGTTCAAATAAAATGAGGTCATTTGCCTGATCGAAACCATAGCAATCGATTTGCATAATTCAAGAAGGCAGCGGCAATTTCCCGGCAGGGGGGATTTATCATAAGAAATTGCACAGGCACGCATTTCTGCTATGGTTCTATGGTTGAACAACATAAGGGAAAGGAGATGCTCGATGGGGACACACTGGATCGAAGAGGACTGCATCAACTGCGGGACCTGTGCCGAGGTGTGCCCGGTAGATGCCATCAGTGAACAGGAGGATATTTACGTCATTGACAAGCAGGTCTGCACCGACTGCGGGGCCTGTGACGATGTCTGTCCGGTCGATGCCATCAAGTGGCAAAAAACAGCCTGACATCATTGCCGCTTAGGCGGCATAAACCCTCAGGAAACAATCTGTGAAGAAAGCTTGAATTTCTGTCAACTCCCAACAAAAAGGAAAATGCCATGTCCATGTTCTGCTACCAATGTGAACAGGCCGCCAAAGGCACCGGCTGCACGGTGGTCGGCGTCTGCGGCAAAAAGCCCGACGTCGCCGCCCTGCAGGACCTGCTGGTCTACACCCTGAAAGGCATCGCCTTCTGGGCCAACCAGGCCCGCGAGAAGGGCGTCAAGGACCAGGAGATCGACCGTTTCATGATCGACGGCATGTTCACCACCGTCACCAACGTCGACTTCGACGCCGAAGCCGTCGCCCAGTTCGTCAAGGAAGGCGTGCGCCTGCGCGACAAGGCCCGCCAACTGGTCGGTGGCGTCACAGGCCAGGTGCCCCAGCCCGCCGCCGACTGGCAGCTGCCGGAACCCCTTGAGGAGCAGGTCAAGCTCGGCGAACTGCACGGCGTCAAGGACTACAGTGTCGATGACGACATCCACTCGGTGCGCGAGCTGATCACCTACGGCATCAAGGGCTATTCCGCCTACGCCGACCATGCCCGCATCCTCGGCAAGGAAAGCGACGAAATCTACGCATTCACCCACAAGGCGCTGGCCGCCCAGCTCGACGACAGCCTCGGCCTGAACGATTATGTCGAACTGGCCCTGGAGACGGGACGGATCAACTACCTGACCATGGAGTTGCTCAACCAGGCCCATGTCGAAGCCTTTGGCCACCCCGAACCGACCCCGGTCCAGCTCGGCACCAAGGCCGGCAAGGCGATCCTGGTCTCCGGTCATGACCTCAAGTTCCTCGAAGAGCTGCTCAAGCAGACCGAGGGCACCGGCGTCAACGTCTACACCCACGGCGAGATGCTGCCGGCCCACGGCTACCCCGGTTTGAACAAGTACGCCCACCTGGCCGGCAACTTCGGCGGCGCCTGGCAGGATCAGTACCAGGAGTTCCAGGACTTCCCCGGCGCCATCGTCTTCAACACCAACTGCATCCAGCGCCCGGCGGACGTCTACAAGGACCGCCTGTTCACCTGGGGCCTGGTGCAGTGGCCGGACGTCAAGCACATCGACGGCTGGGACTTTTCCGCGGTGATCGAAAAAGCCAAAGAGTGTGAAGGCTTCGAGGAGAACCCGGGGCAGGAGATCCTGACCGGCTTCGGCCACAACGCCGTGCTCGGCGTCGCCGACAAGGTGATCGAGGCGGTCAAGGCCGGCGACATCAAGCATTTCTTCCTGGTCGGCGGCTGCGACGGCGCCAAAACGGGCCGCAACTACTACACCGAATTCGCCGAGAAGGCCCCCGAAGACACGGTGATTCTGACCCTGGCCTGCGGCAAGTACCGCTTCAACAAGATGGACCTGGGCGAGATCGGCGGCATCCCGCGCCTGCTGGACGTCGGCCAGTGCAACGACGCCTACAGCGCGGTGCAGATCGCCCTGGCCCTGGCGGACGCCTTCGACTGCGGGGTCAACGACCTGCCGCTGTCGATGGTGCTCTCCTGGTACGAGCAGAAGGCGGTGGCCATTCTGCTCACCCTGCTCCATCTCGGCATCAAAAACATCAAGCTGGGACCGAGCCTGCCGGCCTTCGTCACGCCGAACGTGCTCAACTTCCTGGTCGAGAACTACAATATCGCGCCGATCACCACCGCCGACGAAGATCTCAAGGCCATACTCGGCGCATAAATCAAGACCTTCCGACGATCAGAAATGGCTGTCCGAAAAATTCAGGCAGCCATTTCTTTATGCCTCCCCCCGAAGTCCCCGCTTACTGCGCGGTCCCAGCCTTCTCCTCTGCCAAAGACGCATTCTGCCAATTGCGATAATTTCTACCGCCGAAAGTAGATTTTCCCTCATTGCCACAGGTGTTTCCTCTGCTAGCTTTACTCAATAAGCAGAGAATTCTGAATTGCCGGGTGATGACCCCTTCATCGCGAGAAGCACATTACAAAGGAGAAGCAGATCATGCGGAAAACTCTTTTAAAAAACCATTATGCACGCCATCTGGTCAGCACCATCGGCCTGGTTCTGTTGCTGGCGGCCACCGCCATGGCCAAGGACCCAAAAGTCCAGCCGGATGACGCCTGGATCAGCATCAGCGGCGAGGTGCAGAGCGTGACAGCCGACACCTTCATGCTGGACTATGGCGCCGGCGACCTGATCGTCGAAATGGACGACGGCGACCGGGATGCCGATGCCTATCAACTGCTGCCCGGCGACAAAGTGACCGTTACCGGCCGGATTGACGACGACTTCTTCGAGCAGACCACCCTGGAGGCCAGCAGCGTTTACGTGGAAAAGATTGGCACCTTTTTCTTCGCCAGCCCCGCCGATGAAGAAGAGCCGCTGTTTGCCCTCGGTCCGCCGGTCACCGTCGCCGAAAGTGCCGTAAGGGGAATGGTGACTGTCGTCGAAGACCAGGAATTCCAGCTCGATACCGGCTTGAAGAGCCTGAGCGTCAATGTCGAGAAGATGCCGTACAACCCTCTTGACGACGTCGGCTACCAGAAAATCCGGCCAGGGGATATTGTCCGGGTGACCGGGAATATCGACGTCAACCTGTTTACCCGGAACGAAATCGTAGCCGACACGGTGACCAAACTGGTCGACTGACAACCGCCACCGAGATCAGCTGCTGACCGGAGGGCCTGACCGACAGCCTTCCCCAGTCAGTGCTTCCGGTCCGTGGCAGCGAGTCTGCTCTTTCAACTTTGCATCCGGAGAACAGTTATGGCCGATCAAACTCCAGCGGTTGAAGAATCCGACACAATCCGAAAAATCTGGCTGCGGGGGCTTGGCGTCTTTTGGATCATTCTCGGTACCTTGGCGATTATCGCCGCTTTCGCCGCGACCCTGGCCACCGTCCTCGTCTTCGGCATCCTGCTGTTGCTGGCAGGCCTCGCCCAGTTGGCTCAGGCCTTTGCCGATCGGAATGTGGATTTCGGCTGGCGGCTGGCGGCGAGTTTGCTATATGGCTTGGCGGGCATTTTGCTGATCGTCGATCCGGTGGGTGGCGCCATCGGCCTGACCTTGCTGATCGCCCTGCTGTTTCTGTTCGGCGGCCTGCTGCGGCTGGCCTTCGCTTTCAGCATCGGTCGGCAGGGCCGATCCTCCGGACTGTATATTCTGGGGGGCCTGCTGAACCTGGTATTGGCGATCCTGATCATCGCCGGCTGGCCGGAAACCGGTGCCTGGGTGATCGGCCTGTTTGTCGGCATCGAGCTGGTCTTCGGCGGCCTGATCCTGCTTTTGACGCCGTCGGTCGCCCGCCGTGCGACCGTGATTCACCCTTGATTTGTCGGCGGGGCGGCAACCAATGCGGGCGGGGCAGCGAGTCGTCTCGCTTGCTAAAGCCACGGCAAAGGCCTATTCCGGCTTGCCCATGTCGCGATGCAGCTCAGTCCTCAGTTCCTGCGCAATCGGGCCCACCTGTCCCTGGTTGATCGTAAAATCATCCACTTTGACAACCGGCATCACCTCCAGCGAGGTGGAGCTGATGAAGACCTCGTCGGAAAACTTCAAATCCTGCAGCCGGAACTCACCGGTAATCACCCGCAGGTTGAGCTTCTCTTCGCACAGACGCATGATGGTCGAGCGGGTGACGCCCTCCAGCAGCCCGGTCGAAGCGTCGGGAGTGAAGACCCAGCGGTTGCGGGTCCAGAAAATGTTGGAGGCGGACCCTTCGCAGATATCTCCCTTGTTGTTGAGCATGATCACTTCGAAAGCGTTCGCGGCTTTGGCCTCCAACTTGCCGAGCAGGCTGTTCAGGTTGCTGATCGACTTGATCTTGGGATTGATTGCCTCGGGCGCATTGCGCCGGGTTTCAGCCACCTTGAGGGCAATGCCCTCCCGGTAGCAGGCAGGGTCGAAACCCTGAAATTCGCGGCCGATCACCAGGCAGGTCAAGTCGTTGTCCAGATTGCGCAGAAAGCCGACCTGGCCTTTGCCGCGGGTGATCATGATCCGGTAATAGGCATCAGCCAGGCCGTTCCTCCGCCGCAGTTCCAACAGGATCTGCTCCAGTTCCTGGCGGGTGAAGGCCAAAGGATAGCTCAATGCCGCGGCGGACTGCACCAGACGATTGAAATGCTGGGGAAACTGGTACAGACGGTCGCCGATGGCCCGAAAGGTTTCATAAATGCCGTCGCCATACAAAAAGCCCTGGTCGAAGACCGAGACCATCGCCCGGTCCGCGTCGACGAAACGACCGTTCAGATAGACTTCATTCATAGATCCCTCTCCCATCCGGTTTGCTGCCAAAGCCCCGGGCCGGAACGTGCCGATTCGGAACGGCTTGCCGGCCACAATCCCTGGTTCGATGTTAACAGATATCTTTTCGCAAACCGACGGCAAACCGCTGGTACAACGCCGCCGGCAGTGCCGTCATTTGACAATCGGCCGTCGATATGTTTACATATTAACGATTTTAAGTTCAGCCGGGTCGCACGTCCTGCCCGGTTTTTCTTTTTTAAACGGCCAAAGAAGGAGACTCATGTCTGAAGCATCAGAAGTTGCAGCAACCGGGACAACCCAACCTTTTCCGACCGACTGGACCAGTCTCGACTGGCGGCAGGAACTTAAGAACAACATCACCAGCATCGATCAGCTGACCGCCTACCTGGACCTGACGCCGCAGCAGGAAAAAGACCTGCGCGAGGTGGTGGGTTGCCACCCGATGAATATCCCGCGCTACTACCTGAGCCTGGTCGATCCGACGGACCCCCAGGATCCGATCCGCAAACTCTGCGTGCCGGAAAGCGAAGAACTGATCATCGCCGGTGCCATGGGCGATACCACGGCCGACCCCTACGGCGACGACAAGCACGACAAGGGAAACGGCGTCCTGCACAAGTATTCCTACACGGCACTGGTCGTGGCCACCGAATACTGCGCCATGTACTGCCGTCACTGCTTCCGCAAACGGATGGTCGGCCTGCCCACCGAGCAGACGGTCAGAAACTTCGAAGGGGCCGCGGAATACATCGCCGCCAACCCGCAGATTTCCAATGTCGTTATCTCCGGCGGCGACCCGTTCATGCTGCCGACCGACACCCTGCGCCGCATGCTCGACGCGCT
The DNA here is from genome assembly GCA_035269105.1 of Desulfuromonadales bacterium. Lineage (GTDB taxonomy): Bacteria > Desulfobacterota > Desulfuromonadia > Desulfuromonadales > BM103 > JAQYVZ01. The sequence continues at coordinate 21,975 of DATFJP010000226.1, read as the reverse complement.
GCGCGATATCCCGCATCTCAAGTTCGTCCGCATCGGCTCGCGGGCGCCGGTGGTCTATCCGATCCGCTTCTTCGATGACGAACTCCTTGAGATGCTGGCCGAATTCAACACCCAGAAAACGCTGTTCGTACCCACGCACTTCAATCATCCCAAGGAGATCACTGCCGAATCCACCGAGGCGGTTCTGAGGCTGCGCCGGGCCGGCATCACCGTCAACAATCAGGCGGTGTTCCTGAGCGGCATCAACGACGACGCCGAGACGCTGGTCGACCTGATGAGCGGCCTGCTCGAGATCGGAGTCAGCCCTTACTACCTCTACCAGTGCATGCCGGTGGAGCGGGTCAGGCATCACTTCCAGGTTCCCCTCAAGCGTGGGGTCAAGATCGTCGATGAGGCCCGTAAACAAATGGACGGCTATGCCAAACGCTTCAAGTTCATCATCGGTCACGATATCGGCAAGCTCGAGATTTGCGGCGAAATCGACGGCAAGCTGATTCTCAAACAGCTGCATGCGCGGCCCGGGCATGAAGAGGAAATTTCGCGTCTGCTGATCCGGGAGCTCAATGAAACCGGCGGCTGGCTGGACGACCTGCCGGAGGTCTCCCTGACCTGAAGACCGTCGCAAAAAATTTCAGCGGCGGGAAACCCCGCCTGATGCCAGGCAAATACTTGGGGAGCAGCCGGAACAGCGGCTGCTCCCTTTCTGTTTCCCGGCCGCTCGACAAGGTTCCTGATTTCAGAGACGGCTCAAGGTCTGCAACAGGTCTTCCGGTTCGGGGCGGACGGTATAATCCGCACTGACCTCTGCGACCCGAATGATGCCTTCCGTGTCGACGACGAACCCGGCCGGCAGGGGCAGCACCCAGGAATCGTCGCCATTGTAGCGTTCGAGATCGATGTCCAGACCCTGATACAGCTCACGGAGGTCGTCCGAGAGCTGGAACGCGACCTTCAATCGTTCAGCGTAGGCATTGCCCTGATCTCTTAACAGAGGGAAGGTCAGGTTGTGTTTCTTGATCAACTGCCGGCTGAATTCTTCGCGTTGCGGGGAAATCGCCACCAGGGCAGCGCCCTGCGCGGCAATCCGGGGAGCGACGTCTTGCAGAGCTTCCAGCTCCAGGTTGCAGTACGGTCACCAGCCGCCCCGGAACAGGCTGACCAGCAGCGGCCCCTTGGCCCGCAGGATTTGCGAGCGGACCATGATGCCCTCGCTGTCGGGCAGGATAAAATCCGGCAGGCGATCGCCGACCTGCGGGGTCCGCTCCAGAATACCGGACTCGCGTAACTCCTCTGTCGCATGCTGCATGCGCGCGACAGTTTCCTCATCGACCATGCTTTTGAATTCTTCTTTTTGAGCATCCAGCTTGGCTTGCAGTGACATTGACTTCTCCTTGACCGAGGTTTTTGTTGCGGGGTCATCGTCAGCCTGTTGAAAACCGTGCACATGACCCCCTCTGTCCCATGGAAAAATTTTAGACTTTTCCCTTCTAAGCATACCATTTAATCCCGTGCGGGGCTGCCGGCGGGCCGAACCTGCTTCGGAAAGCTCGGGCCTCTGGCCATGAATGGGGTGGTTATCGACCTCCCTGCCGTGCCGGCACCTCCCTTGCGGCGCGTCTTTGATCTGGACTCTGCGGCTATTTCTGCTAAATTGTGTCCATCCGGAGCTTCCGGATGGACACAGTGGAGTTTTCGAGCTGGAAACTCAATTGGAAACCAATTCAATCCGACCATCCAGGAGAGCCCCATGCGCATCGCACTGATCGGCATCGGCAAGATCGCCAACTACCAGATGCAGGCAATTTCCCACACCCCGGGCATCCAGCTGACCGACGCCCATGACCTGGATCCGCTGCGGGCAGAGGAGCTGCCCGGCAGCGTGGTCTTCTTTGACGATCTGGACAAGATGCTGCAGCGTTCCCAGGCGGACGCTTTTCTGGTATCGACGCCAACTCACAGCCACTTCGAAGTCGCCATGAAGGTGATCGAAGGCAACCGGATCGCCATCGTCGAGAAGCCGCTGGCGACCAACCAGGAACAGGTCGAAGCCTTGATGACGGCAGCCCGGACCCGCAAGCTTCCCCTGTTCACCGCCTTTCATCCCTCTTACGGCCGGGAGGTCGATTGGTGGCGCGAGCAGCGGGCCGAGCAAAATTTCGATATGGGTCATCTGATCGGTTTCGAATCCTGTTTTTCCGATCCTTACTGCATTGGCGGCAAATTGACCCTGGGTGCGGTCGGCAAGGCAGGTGCCTGGATCGACAGCGGCGCCAGCAGTCTGAGCATCCTCTCCCGGTTGATCGATCTTGAAAGCATGCGACTGATCGATGGCCGGATGACCGCCATTCCGAGTCTGAGCTGTGCTCAGGTTCAGGGGCTGGGCCTTTATCGCTTCACTGTCGGCGACCGGCCTGGCTACGGTCTGGTGGATACCAATTGGACTCTCGGCAAAAACTACAAGACCACGCGCCTCTGGTATGAAAACGGGGTCATCGAACTGGATCATGCCAAGGAATACGGTCGTCTGCGCCTGGAGGGTCAGCAGGAGCTGATATTTAATCTGGCGACCGACAAACCACGCCTGGTCAACCACTATTGCGGCGTATTCGCCAACCTGACGGAGATGTTCCAGCAGCACACCGACAACAAGGAACTCTCCGAAGTCATTCACCGTCTGCTGTTCGCCGCCCTGTAAACCTTTTGCTCCCGTGGCCATCGCCGGGGGCCGTTGCGCGGCAGTCAGCCGCGCTGGCCTGGACTGCCGACCTGCACCCCGCCAATTGGGGGGTTGACAGCCTCTAAACCCTTGTGCTATCTAAAGTTGCTTTTATGTCCAGGAACAAGAAACGGCATGCGATAAACGAAGAACGCCGCCAGCTGATGCGCTCGCTGACTTTTCTTTCGAGCATCGGCATTTCGATGGTGGCCGCCTCTTTTATCGGCCTGTTCATCGGTTACTACCTGGACAAATGGCTGGGAACATCGCCATGGATGACCTTGGTCTGGCTCGGCATCGGCATCGCTTCGGGTTTCCGCAACATCTTCATTCTGACCCGACGGGCTTTGCGCGAACAAAACCAGGACCAGGAGAATCATGACTCCGATTGAGGATCTGCCGGCTCAGATGCATCGGCGCAGCTGGCTGATCCTGGGTGGTATGCTGCTAGCCAGCCTGCCTTTCGGCAATGCCCAACTGAGTTTCGGGATTCTCTGCGGCGGGCTGGTGGCGATCGGCGGCTTCATCTGGCTGCGTCGTTCGCTGCGGCAGCTGCTCGCGGATCCTGACGCCGGCGGCAAAGCGCGTTACAAGTTCGGCTATCTGGTTCGTCTGGCGACACTGGCCCTGGTGCTCGCGCTGCTGGTTGCCGAGGTCAAGGTGCATGCCGTGGGTCTGATTATCGGGCTGTCGGTGATGGTTATCAATATTTTCTGGACGACGATTCAACAGGTCCTGCTCAAGTAGGCAAGCGAAGAGGGTCTTATGACGCATCCGTTTCTGTTTCTGCAATGGCTCGAAAAACAGTTCCATCTGCACCTTGGTGAACATGTCACCTACACCTGGCTGGTGATGATTTTCCTGATTCTGGTGGCGCTGCTGGTCAAACGCAGTATCCAGACCGTGCCTCGAGGCCTGCAGAATATCCTGGAACCGGTGGTTACCGGTATCGAGGGCATGATCGAAGAAACCATGGGGCCGAAGGGTAAAGCCTATTTCCCCCTGATCGCCACCATTGCCTTTTTCATCCTCACCTCGAACCTGATCGCCCTGATTCCCGGGTTCTATCCACCGACCGCCAACCTCAATACCAATGCGGCCATGGCTCTGACGGTGTTCGCCATGACGCATATCATCGGCATCAAGGAGCACGGCATCGGCTACTTCAAGCATTTCTGCGGCCCGGTCATCTGGCTGGCTCCGCTGATTATCCCCATCGAGATCGTCGGTCACCTGGCCCGACCGCTCTCCCTGACCCTGCGTCTGTTCGGCAACATGTACGGCCATGAAGTCGTCCTGATGATCTTTTTCGCGCTGGTTCCCTTTCTGGTGCCGCTGCCGATGATGCTGATGGGGGTGTTGATCGCCTTCATTCAGACGTTCGTCTTCATGCTGCTGGCCATGATCTACATTGCCGGTTCGCTGGAAGAAGCTCACTAAAAACCCGACAAGCGGGTTTTTGCGTCCTATATCGTATAGGAAAACGAAAAGAAGAAAGAAAAGGAGTTGAAAAATGGAGTTTTTTGCTTGGTGTGTGATGGCTGCTGGAATTGGCATGGGACTTGGTTCTTTCGGAACCGGTATCGGCCAGGGGATCGCGATTTCAAAAGCGGTTGAAGGCGTCGCCCGCAATCCCGGCGCCAGCGGCAAGATCATGACGATCATGCTGATCGGTCTGGCGATGATCGAGTCCCTGGCCATCTACGTTTTCGTCGTGGCCATGATCATTCTGTTCGCCAACCCGTTCACCGCGTCGGTCGTCGAAATGCTCGGCCGCTAAATCCGGTTGCTTGCAAGAAGAAAAAGAGGATACGGTTCCTGGACCGTATCCTCTTTCTTTTTGTCAGAACAGATTTAACGCAGAGACGCTGAGCCGCAGAGAAACAAAGAAGAAGAACGCAAAGGCCACCAGATAGACAGAGGCTCAAAAACAGCTCGGTAATGATTTAAAAAAGGAATTCCATTCTTTTTGATTGTCTTTGCGCCCTCTGCGCCACTGCGTTACCAATTTTTTTTCGATCGATCCTTTAAAACCGGTTGCGCATGATGCGCATGACCAGCACCCCGAATACGCTCAGGCAGACGCCGACCAGGAAAAACAGGTAGCCTACCGAGCGGGCCTCACCCCACCCCCAGATATCGCGGGCGCCGAGGAAGCCGACCATGATCAGTCCGGCCATGACTCCGATGCCGCCGATGACGAACGCCGTCAATGCAACCGCGGCCATGACCCATCCATACCAGCCTTTTGCGGCCATACCTATCTCCTTCCGGAATATCTCTTGAAATCGCTGGCATCCTAACCCCTTCCCCGGTTTTCATCAAGCCTTTCCTGACCGGCCAGACCCTTGTTTTAATGTGACTTTTTCAAGGTTTTCACAATTGACTTTTGCGTGGTTCCATGCTAAACCCTCTAAGTCTTTGCAGTGTATAATTATTTTATACACCTTAAAAACTGCCAATATCCCGGGAAAACTCTTTTAAACTCTCTGCAAAAGAGTTAAGTCGCAAAAAAGGCGGCGCGGAGCCGTGCGCCGGCCACCAACAGGAGGTTGTCTAATGATCTGCAGAAGCCTTACTCTGGTGCTTCTCGCTCTGTCCATTCTTCTGGCTTCGAGCTTGCCCGCACTCGCTGAAAACGGCATGGCCTATGCCGCCGAAACCTGCCTGGAATGCCACGAAGATGTCGTTTCTCCTGTAAATTACGGCGCTTCGGTACACGGTCAGAATGCCTGCACCAGCTGCCATACCGGGATCAGCGATCTCGACGCCCACATGGAAATGGAGCTGATGCCGGAGGAACCGAGCTGCGTCAAGTGTCACAAGCAGGCCGCCGCCGAGCACTTCACCAGCGTCCACATGCTGAACGACGTCGGCTGCACCGACTGCCACTACGATATTCACTCCACCACATCCTGGAAGGAAAACAAGGTCCGGGCGATCGAGACCTGCACCACCTGCCATGGCGACCACGACGACTATTTCATTTCCGTGCACGGCAAGGCGGTCATGGAAGGCAACCAGGATTCCGCAGCCTGCCACGACTGTCACGGTCTGCACAACGTCCCGGCATTGGGCGACCCCGACAGCCACGAGAACCGCGAATTCCACACCCGGGTCTGCCTGAGCTGCCATGCCGACAAGGAGATGATGGAGCGCAACGGTGTTTTCGCGGTGGCCGTGGAAACCTATATGGACAGCTACCATGGCAAGAACTATCGCCTCGGCTATCCCGAAAAGGCCGCCGGCTGCGCCGACTGCCACACTTCGCACATGGTGCTGCCGAAGCAGGACCCGCGCTCCAGCGTCCATGAAGACAACCTGGTTGGCACCTGCGCCCAATGCCATGAAAACGCCACGCCGCTGTTCGCCGCATTTGATTCCCACGGCGACCCCCACGACCGCGAAAACTATCCGATCCAGTTCTATACCCTGTGGGGCATGACCGGTCTGCTGCTCGGCACTTTTGCCGTCTTCTGGGTCCACACCCTGCTCTGGATGATTCGCGGCTTCATCGAGAACCGTCAGAAGCTCGCCGCCCTGCATCGCGGCGAAGCGGAGCATCACGTCAGCGAGCCGCATAAGCAGTACCGGCGTTTCACCATGCGCCATATCATTCTGCACCTGACGGTCATCATCAGCTTCCTCGGCCTGACCCTCACCGGCCTGCCGCTGAAATTCAGCGATCAGCACTGGGCTCAGGTGATGATGGAATTCTTCGGCGGCACCTATTTCGCCGGCCTGATCCATCGCGGCTGTGCCATTTTGACCTTCTACTATTTCCTGTCGGCGCTGATCCTGAGCTTCGACTTCCTGTTCATCAACAAGAAGCCGAAGGGCAACTGGCTGAAGCGCCTGTTCGGTCCCGATTCGCTCTGCCCGAACCTGCGCGACGTCAGGGACGTCACCGCCATGGTCCGCTGGTTCCTGTTCATGGGACCGAAACCGTCCTTTGAACGCTGGACCTATTGGGAGAAATTCGATTTCCTCGCCGTCTTCTGGGGTATGTTCGCCATCGGCGGCTCCGGACTGATGCTCTGGTTCCCCGAGTTCTTCGGCTACTTTTTGCCGGGCTGGATGTTCAACGTCGCCACCATCGTTCACTCGGACGAAGCCCTGCTGGCCACCGGCTTCATCTTCACCGTGCATTTCTTCAATACCCACGGCCGGCCGGAGAAGTTCCCCATGGACTTCGTCATCTTTAACGGCCAGATGAGCAAGGAAGAATTCATCGAGGAGCGTGGCGACCAATGGCGCCGCTACGAAGAGGAAGGAGTAACCGACGAGTTTGTCTGCGAAAAGACCAGCGGTCCGCTGTACGACTTCTGCTTCAAAACCTTCGGCTATCTCGCCGTGTTTACCGGCATCGGCTGTCTGTTCCTGATGATCTTCGCCTTTATGGCCGGGGGCGGACACTAACACAGCAACCGGCACAGAACTGTCTCACCGGAGGGCTGCCAATTTTTGGCAGCCCTCTTTTTTTATGATGGTCCTCCACGACAAGCCTTGGGGAGCAAAAAGGATTAAAGTAGCTTAACTATTCAATATATATAGTTTTTATTGCGTCAGCTTTCACTCTGGGTTAATATGCCGGGGTTTACTCGAAAACCCATCCTTTCAACATACGGAAGTTAAGACACTTCCGCGCAAGACCACCGAGGGAATTTATGCTGAAGAGAATTTTCGATTGGTGTAAACGGCACATCGTCCTTTTCACCCTGTTCGCCGTTGTCTTCGTCATCGTGTTCGGTTTCATCAATATCCAGATTCTGCACATGACTTCCGAGCCGGAATTCTGTCATCTATGCCACCCGGCCCAGGGCGTCGGCCCGCTGGCTGAAGTCGATTCCTGGGAACACTCCGCCCATGCCGACGCCGGGGTCTCCTGCCTCGACTGCCATGGCCGGCCGGGGGTGTTCGGCTACATGAAAGCCAAATTTCTCGGGTTGCGGGACACCTACATGCAATTCACCATTTCCCGGGAGGAAAAGCTCGAAATTCTCGCCAACCCTCGTGAGGACCTGGTTCCCGCCTGGCACTGCCTCTACTGCCATTCCGATGAAGGCAACAAGCAGGTTCGGGAAGCGACCCGGGGACCGATGAAACTGGTTGATATGCGGATGCTCGACGACGTCGTCAATCCCGAATTCCGTTTGCACAAGGGGCTGCCGGACATCATGGCAGACACCACTGTCGGCGGCACCTACTTCGATCATGAGTTGCATATCGAAGGCTTTGACCTGACCTGTCGGGACTGCCACTTCGGCATTGTTCATAATCCTTCGAGCAAGACCGACCGGATGAACTTCTGCCTGACCTGCCACGCCGATGCGCCCGATTCCGCGCCCCAGATGAACGACTGCAACGTCTGCCATGAAGCACAGCTCAACATGAATCTGGGCACCGGTGTCGCGGGCGTCGAGGAGATCCCCAGCATGATGTACGGCGACGATGTCGGCATGACCTGCACCGACTGCCATACCGGCATCACCAAAGGCGTCTACCGCCCCTCATCCACGAGTTGTACGAACTGTCACGACGCGAGCTACAAGGCCGTTTTCGAAGAATGGTCGGCGGAAACGGAGCGCCGCATCAACGAGCTCAAGCTGCGCCGGGTTGAAATTGAGGAAGATATCATCGCCGCGGATGAAGCCGGCCGGGACACCGAGCAGGTCTGGGTCAGCTACCAGAACGCTATCCTTGCCCTTAAGTTCGTCCGCAACGACGGCACTCACGGCGTCCATAACATTGACTATGCCGACGCCGTCCTGAATCAGGTCGAGGCCGACTTCACCCAGGCCGAGGAGTTGTTGGACGAGATCTGGTAAGATTCGATCTTTGCATATTGCATCAATGAAAGGGCGCCCCAAAAACAGGACGCCCTTTTAATTTCCAGGCTTTTCCTTTCCCAGCTTGCCCCAGCGGCCGAGAACAAACGACGCCAGCGCCGCCACCAGTCCGAAAACGAACACGCTGATGACCAGGGGCAGGCCCTTAACCTGGACCATATCGAGCAGAAACACCTTGCAGCCGCCGATGATGAGGACCACGACCGCCACATTCCGCAGTTCCTTGTTTCTCCGGCGCAGGCTGATGACGAGCAGGACCGCCGCGGCAGCAATAATCAGGAGGGACTGGGCACCGGCATAATTATCGGGCCGGGCCATGCCGAGCAGGTCCAGGCTCTGGTAAAGGCCGACCCGCAAGGTGAAGAAACCGTTGCAAAGGGCCGCGATCAGCATCACTGCCGCACCCCGGTCGTTCTTGTTGAGTCGGACCAGCAGCGGCTCCTCGGCGGCGAAGGGATGTTTTCTTGACCAGATGTAATGGTAAAAGGCCAGGACGGCCAGCAGGCCCGAAGCCAGGGCGCCGACCAGCGACGGCGCGGTGCCCTGCGTCGTGCGCAAAATCAACGCCAGGCCGACGCTGGCATAAACCTGCAGACCGTAGCCGACCAGGCGCAAGCCAGGGTTCTTGCGGAGCTTCGACAAGCGGGCCAGGGCAACGGCCAGGGCGCCGACCAGAGCAATGGCGATCAAATCGATGCCAAAGGCCTGTGGTGCGGTAAATGCCAGCAACAGACCGCCGCCCAGAGCGAATGAGGTGGTGCCCAGCGCACCCCCTTCCCGATAATGGGCCAGCCACCAGGCAATCCACAGGTAGGAAACGGCGCCCATGCAGCCACCCCAACCGTAAACCAGCGGCGACGCCAGGCCGTGGTCGATGGCATAACTGCCGACCACGGCCACCCAGAGAACATTCAGGACCGGAAGAATCAGATCGAATTTCGAGACTTTCTCCTGGAGCTTGCCCAATACTCCCAACAGCGAAATTACGCCGAAGGCAACCGCCAAGGCGGCAATCGCTTTCAGAAAACCGCTGATCGCAAAATCCAACTGCTCCGGCGGAACGTCCTTCAGATAAATCCCCAGTTTGAGGTCCCAGATCTGAACCGTGAGCAGAGTCATGCCGAACAGCAGCCACCGCAGCCATGACGCCCTCAACAGGCTGGTGGCATAGGCCGCGAAGAGATTGGCCAGGATCAGGATGACTGTCAGATAAGGGAAAATCGGCGAAGGATAGTTGATGGCAAAAGCACCGAGGCTCATGCCGAGGGTGCCGACAAAAACCGGCAACGCAACCTGGTTCATGCGGCTCATGACGGCGGTGACCAGACCGGTCAGCGCCAGGATAAAATAGGCCAGTTCAGTCGGCACCGAGGCGAACACCCGATGGGCCTCGACCACCACCGCGGCCATGACGATGGTTCCCCAAAGGGTGAAAACCGGTGCATGAATATTGTTTTCCCGATAGGCAAACCAGCCATAGACGATCAGACCGAAGGCATAAAGAATGCCGAGCATCGAGCCAAGTTCCTGATCGATGATGGCGCTTTCCGTTGCAGTCCGCAGAGCGACGGCCACAACCAGGATGAAACTGGTGGTGGCGATGCGCGGCAGGATCGCCGATTTGTCGACCCAGGAGAGCAGCTCCTCGGAAACTTCCGAGGGGCCTTCGGCCGCTCTGGCCGCTTCCTTTTTCTTGATTTTGACCTTCTGGTCGGCGGTCAGCAAGCGTTCAAGATTGAAGACCGCAACCGTCAATTCCTGGACTTCATGCTCCAGACGAATGACGCGTTCTTCGAGGGACGATCCTTCATTGCTCATGACAACCTCTCACGAATTGGCAAGGTTGAGACGCTCGCACAAGCTGCTATCCTAAGGAGCGGGCCTGCTTCGTGCTGGAAAACTCCTTTTGTTTGCGCGAATCCTCCACCCCGGAGCCACTAAAGAAAGGTGAAACAAATAATTCAGGAAAATAGTAGGGTACTTGATAAAACACTATTTTATTAAATGCGTGCCGTCAACCCCAATTTTCTGCCGGCTCACTGAGAACATCCCGTTGGCACCGTCAAGAGTGCCGGCGAGACTGATCGATGATCAAAAAAAGTCCTTTTCCCTATCGGAGTTTTTATCTGAGGATTCGACCTGTCAGGCCTCTTTGCATACCCTTTTGTGGGAGAGAATTCATAAAAGGTCGCTGTATTGACTACTGAATCAATTGACAAAGGGATTGACTGAATCCCGATTTGCATGATAGAAACAAACTCCGTTTTACCAAATGAAACTTTTTGACAAGGGGAGAACCGTGAAAAATCATGTCTGGCGCCCACTGTTTGTGGTCATTGGGCTGGTTGTCATCATCCTTTTATTCCGGGCCGTTTACGTCCCCGACGATTTCGGTGCCCATGAGCGGGGCTATACCTTCGGCTATCATCGCCTGAGTAATGAACAGGCATGGCGCGATTTTCCTGCGAAATATGCAGACAGCCAATATTGCAGCGGCTGCCATGCGGACAAATCCAATCAGATCGAAGCCGCCCACCATGCGATGATTCCCTGCGAAAACTGTCATGGCGCAGCCTTCGATCATCCGGAGGAACCTGCCCGTCTGACCATCGACCGCAGTCGCGATCTCTGCCTGCGCTGCCATGCCGCCCTCTACATGCCGGGCAGTGGCCGCAGCGCCATCCCCGGCATTGGACCGGCCGGCCACAATCCGGGGTTCGAGTGCAGCGACTGCCACGACCCGCACAACCCGAGTCTCGAGGAGATGTGATATGAAGAGACGCGATTTTCTCAGACAAACGGCGGTCTTCGTGGCCGGCGCCTCGGTCTCGCTCTCGGCTCTCGAATTTATCGATCCCCGCGAACTGCTGGCGGCGAACTCCGACCTGCGCTGGGCTTTCCTGGTCAGTACGCATAAATGCGTGGGCTGCGGATTCTGCGTCAAGGCCTGCAAAATCGAAAACGACATCCCCCTCGAGGCCAATGTCACGCGCACCTGGGTCGAACGCTATGTGATCAAAAAGGATGGCGATGTGGTCATCGACAGCCCGAAGGGGGCCTTGCACGGCTTCAAAAGCGAGCTTGCCGACCAGGGCGCATCAGGAACGGTCCGGATTCCGGAAAGAGACGTGGCCCAGGCCTTTTTCGTTCCCAAGCTCTGCAATCACTGCGAAGTGCCGGCCTGCGTGCAGGTCTGTCCGGTCGGCGCGACCTACCAGACCGCCGACGGCACCGTCCTGGTCGACCGCAAGTGGTGTATCGGCTGCGGCTACTGCATTATGGGCTGTCCCTACGGGGTGCGGTTTTTCCATCCGATCGCCCATGTCGCCGACAAGTGCACCTTCTGCTATCACCGTATCAGCAAGGGGGGGGATACGGCCTGTGCCCAGGCCTGTCCGTTCGGCGCCCGCATGATCGGCAACCTACGGGATCCGGACGATCCGTTGACCAGAACGGTCATGACTGATCGCGTCGGGGTTTTACGCGACGAGTACGGCACCAAGCCCCAGGTTTTCTATCTCGGCTTGAGCAAGGAGGTCCGCTGACATGGTCGAACAAGTTTCCCAATTCATTGTTCATGGCGAAGCCTGGACCGTCAAGGACCTGTTCGTGCTGCCCAACGAATACGTCTACTGGTCGATCCAGATTGTCATGTATCCCTACATGACCGGGTTGGTGGCCGGGGCCTTCGTGCTTTCCTCGCTCTATCATGTCTTCGGGGTCCAGAAGCTGAAGGAAATCGCCCGCTATGCCCTGGTGTTCTCCTTTGCACTGCTGCCGGTGGCCATGATGCCGCTGCTGCTGCACCTGCTGCAGCCTTTGCGGGGTTTCCATGTCCTGATGACGCCGCATTTCACCTCGGCGATTTCCGCTTTCGGCATTGTCTTCATGACCTATGCCTGTATCGTCGGTGCTGAAATCTGGTTCGTCTACCGCAAATTCATCGTCGATTCGATTCATCGCCTGTCCGCCAAACGGCAGCGCACCGCCTTTGAGACGCTTTTGCTGGCGATTTATCGGGTGCTCTCGCTCGGCGCCATGGATACTTCGCCCGAGGCGCTGGCCTCGGATCACAAGGCGGTCAAGTTTCTCGCCGGCCTGGGCATCCCGGTCGCCTGCTTCCTGCACGGCTACGCCGGATTCATTTTCGGCTCGGTCAAGGCCAATGCCTTGTGGATGACGCCGCTGATGCCGGTCATCTTTATCTGCTCCGCCATCGTTTCCGGCATCGCGCTGTGCATCATCAGCTACTACATCTTCATGGAAATCCGCAAATGGGCCGCCCGCTGGGGCAAGAACTGGCTGCTGCCGGACGCCTTGGCCCACGGCAACGCCAGCCTGCAAGTCGAACAGCTGCGCAGCATCCAGGAGCATGAAGTCAAAATGACCTCGAAGTACCTGTTGATCTTCATGACCCTGGCGATTACCCTGGAACTGCTCGACATGATTTTTCGCGGCTACACGGCGGTCAAGTCCTGGGACGCCCTGCGCATGGTGATCTACGAACATGACTTCGCCAAGATCTTCATCTACCAGTACGGCATCGGCAATCTTCTGCCGTTCCTCATGCTGCTGGCACCGGGCCTGACCACGCGGCGTGCCGCCCTGGCAAGCATTCTGGTGCTGTTCGGCGTGTTCATGATGCGTTGGAACGTGGTCATCGGCGGTCAGGCGTTCTCGCTGACCTTTGCCGGCTTCATGCACTATCATCTGCCGATCATTCCCCATGACTGGGAAACCTTCAAGGAGGGTCTGGCCGGCGCCAGCCTGGTCATGGTCACCCCCTTCATCATCTTCTATTTTCTCAATATGATCTTTCCGGCCTTCATGTCCGATGAAGAAGCCCACTGAGCCCGCCGTGCGAATGCAAAAAGGCCGCCCCGTCGAGGGCGGCCTTTTTTTTGAATCTCTGCCATTCAAAAAGTTTAATTGAACAACCTTGCGCCCAGGTAAGCCAGCGCCGGCCAGGCGATCAGCACCGCAGACACAAAGGCAAAAACGCCGAGGATGGCAAGGATCACAACCAGGTAGCTGCTCTTGATGGTGTCCATCATAGTGGCTTGAAGTTTCATGGTGATCTCCTTTTCGCGATGTGCGATGCTTTTTGGGTTGAAGTTGACTCAACCCTAACATTAGATATTTTTCATGTCAAGCATAAAATTAAATATTTTTAAGTTGTAATGAGTAGTGCAACCCATGACGTTCTCTTAAGAAAATACCTTTCGAATAATTTTTAATGCTTTTTTTCTTTCCCCGCCCGGCCTCGGCGAATCGCTTTTTGCCGTTGCATTGGTTCCCGCAAAAATCCAGGCACCCTGGACCGTCCGCTGGCACGCGCGGATTCCTGGCAAGCAGTCCCTTCTGAATTTGCTAAACTTGTCACAGCGGTTTCGCCCCCGGAAGAATGGGTCCGGGGCTGAAGCCATTATCTTTGCCGGCCGGCTGAGGACGATCGGAGACGACTGAAGTTTTCTTGTTAATTCCATGTTTCAGCTTGTCTCTTGCAGGGCTTTTTGCTAAGAACATAGCGACCGAAGCCTTCACTTGCGGTTTCCGGCCGTGGCCGGCAGCGCTGAATTTTTACCGACAGGAGCAAACTCATGGCACAATTTGAAATGGTCAAGGACTTCTTTCTTGGCATGAGTCGCAGCAGGGTCTCCCTGGTCGGCGCAATGATCGTCACCCTGACGACTCCGTTTCTGTTCGGCTATATGCTGGCCGACGCCATCTGGCACGTCAAGAATCCCTACGTCGGTGGTCTCGTTTATCTGGCGCTCGGTCCTTTGTTCCTGATCGGTTTGGCCCTGATCTTTATCGGTGCCTTCTTTTTCCGCGGCGAACGCGAAGTCCACCTGTTCACTCTCGAGTACCTGCGCAAATACTTCACCGAACCCGGCATGTTCGGCCGCCTGCGCAAGAATGTCTTCCTGATCGTCCTGCTGACCTCGATCAATTTCGTGGTTTTCAGCATGTTTCTTTATCGAGCCTACCATTATATGGAATCCACCGCCTTCTGCGGTCAGTTCTGCCACACGGTCATGGAGCCGGAATACACGGCTTTTCAGAACTCACCCCATTCCCGGGTCGGCTGCGTCGAGTGCCATATCGGCGCCGGCGCCGACTGGTTCGTCAAATCGAAAATTTCCGGCGCCCGCCAGCTGGTGGCGGTGGTCGCCGATACCTACCCTACACCGATCGAGACGCCGGTCCACGGCCTGCGCCCGGCCCGGGAGACCTGTGAACAATGTCACCGTCCGGAGCTTTTTCACGGTGACAAGCTGAAGGTGATCCAGCGCTTCCAACCGGATGAGGACAACACCTTGGTCAAGGATGTCATGCTCATGAAAATCGGCAGCGCCGGCGACCAGGCCCGGGATTCCCATGGTATCCACTGGCACGTCTCGCCCGCTAACAAGATCATTTACCAGGCGACCGACCGCAGCCGCATGGTGATTCCCGAAGTCCGCCTGGTCCGACCGGACGGCTCGGAAGTCGTCTTTCGCACGGACGATGCCGATGAGCTGCTGAATGCCGGCACGGTGCCAGAAACCCGCGAAATGGACTGCATCGACTGCCACAACCGGCCTTCCCATATTTACCTGGCGGCAGACCGGGCGATCGATAAAAAGATGGTCGAAGGCGTGATTCCCCGAGAGCTGCCTTATATCAAACAGCAGGCTCTCGCAGTCATCAGCCCAGAGTACGCTTCGGACGAAGCAGCGATGACAGCGATTGAGAATAAACTGACTGACTGGTATGAAGAGAATTACCCTGATCTGGTATCGGCTCAGCCGCAGCTTCTGAATCAGGCCATTGAGGGTGCCCGGCAAGCCTTCAGCGAAAACGTCTTTCCGCAGATGAAGGTCGGTTGGGACACCTACGTCAACCACCTCGGCCACGGCGAGAATTTCGATATCGGCTGCTTCCGCTGCCACGACGACATGCACGAAACCGAAGCAGGGGAGGTCATTTCGGGCGACTGCAACCTGTGCCATACCCTGCTGGCCGAGGGCGAGAAAGATCCGGAAATCCTGGAGGTTCTGCAGGTGGAATAAAGGACGAACCCGCCTTTGCCCGGTGTTCTGCCAGGCAGAGGCTGCCCCATGGACTTGAACGACAGACCGCGGCATTTTCTCTGGACCAGGAGAATGCCGCGGTTTTTTTCAGGAAAAACAGCTAAAAGACGCCGGCCAGAACAGGTTGAGAGGGTCTTCTTCCAGATAAGCAAGCAGCCGCTCGAAATTCAGCGTCGGCGGCAGTTCCATACAGAGGCGCCACCCTTGCGGCAGGCCGGGCGCCAATAAACTCCATTGCCGAAGTTCGGGACTGTAGGTAAAGCGCGCCACCGGCTGGGGTGGATTGCAGCCATCCCGGAACATCAGCTGGAGGCCGTTGTTTTCCCAGGCGTACTGCAGACGGACCTGCGGGCAGGCCAGGCGACGTCGCTGGCGAAGGCAGAAAGCATCCAGCTGGCTTTCGACCCGTCGCCTGAGAAGTTCCGGAACCAAGGCCGGGACCTGCGCTAGGGCCGACATCTGGCGCACACCGAGCGGAACAGGGTGGTACTCAGGTAGCGGTCGCCGCGGTCGGGCAGCACCACCACCAAGGTGCCTGCGGACATTTCTCGGGCCACCTGGCAGGCGCCGGCAACCGCTGCACCGCTGGACATGCCGGCGAAGATGCCTTCGCGTGAGGCCAGCTGCCGGGCCATCTCGAAAGCCTCTTCGTCGCCGACCACGATTTTGCGGTCGATTTCCTGCTCCTGGAAAATTTCCGGAACGATCGCTTCCTGCATGTTCTTCAGACCCTGAACGGCATGCCGCAACACCGGTTCGACCGCGATGATCTGCACTGCTGGCTTCTGCTCCCGGAGGTAGCGACCGGTCCCCATCAGGGTCCCGGAGGTCCCCAGCCCGGCAACGAAGGCGTCAACGGCACCGGCGGTCTGCCGGTAGATTTCCGGGCCGGTGGTCTGGTAGTGGACCAGTGGATTGGCCGGATTGGCGTACTGGTTGGGCATGAAATACACCTCCGGCGACTCTGCCAGGATACGATGGGCCAGGCGGATGGCACCGTCCGTGGCCTCATCGGGCGGGGAGAGCACCAGTTCGGCACCGTAGGCTTCGAGAATAGCCCGCCGCTCCATGCTGACACAGGCCGGCATCACTAGCTTGATCCGGTAACCCCGGGCGGCGGCCAGCATGGCCAGAGCGATACCGGTGTTCCCCGAGGTCGGTTCGAGGATGATCTTGTCCGGCGTCAGCAAACCGTCCCGTTCGGCGGTGCGGATCATCCACCAGGCCGTGCGGTCCTTGACCGAGCCGCCCGGATTGTTGCCTTCCAGCTTGGCCAGCAGCCGGACCGCCGGATTCGGGTTGAGGTGCCCCAGCGCCACCAGAGGGGTGTTGCCGATGGCGCTCGGCAGGCTGAACTCTTCATCAGCCGGGACCTCGGGGATTTCCTGTGTCTGGTCGAGTTCATACAAGGCCATGCAGTGATCCTCCTGATGCGCCGAGGGCGTCGACGCGGCGTTCAACCGCGGGGTCGTCAATCAGCGGCGGGGCGTGATGGTGCTTGATGCGGGCATCGATGACCAGGCTGCCGCGGCAGCCCCAGTGCTTGGCATGGATAAAGGAATCGATGCCCTCGATATCCGCAGCCGGGTCGGACCGGGTGAAGGTCACCCAGAGAAAATTGTTGAGGGTCCTGGCGGTCAGTTCACTGTCATCGAC
Source organism: Desulfuromonadales bacterium (assembly GCA_035269105.1). GTDB lineage: Bacteria > Desulfobacterota > Desulfuromonadia > Desulfuromonadales > BM103 > JAQYVZ01. The sequence continues at coordinate 4,678 of DATFJP010000226.1, read as the reverse complement.
AACGACGATCAGCGGCAGTTCCGCAAGGCTTGGTGCGTGACGAAGATGCTGGCAAAAAGCTGACAAGTCTTCGGCAGGCAGCCCGACCTGACCCTGCCAGGCCGGACCTTCCACCACCATGACCCCCGGCAGGGCAAGCCGAGGCCGGTCGAAGCCGGCGGGGATGTCGATATTGGCCGGGAGCTCCCGAGCGAGGCTCCGCCGGGCCGCACCGGCGGCAGCCATCACCACCTTGGAGCCCTGGTTCAGACCGGTCCCCGAGTAATCGAGAGTGTCCATGGTGGTCGCTGTCTGGAAGTGCAGATCACGGCGCCAGTCGATCCGTTCCAGCATGTGGTGGAAGAAGGCGGCCGGATCATGGACGTTCGGCTGCGGGCGGTCGCTTCCGGAGGCGATCAGCAGATACTTGGCCAGGGACAGCTGCCCCTGACCGAGCAGGGCGTTGGCCTGGGTCAGAAGTTCCTGCGGCGGCCCCGGCTCCGCGTAGGGGACATAGCGCTCGCTGCCCACAGCCAGCAGCAGCGGATGCACCCCGGCCGCATCCACCGCCTGCACCGCCTGCACGCCCGGCACCAGGTCGGGAACCAGAGGGCCGGTCATTGCATGGATCAGGTCACCGAAGGTGGTGTCTTCCTGAGGCGGACGGCCGACGGTGGTGAAGGGCCAGATGGCATCAGGGCGATGGTAGACCCGGTCAACGCGCATCACCGGGAAGGGATGGGCGAGGCTGTAATAGCCAAGATGGTCGCCGAAGGGTCCCTCCGGCAGGGTTTTCTGCGGATCGATGCTGCCGACCAGACAGAAATCCGCTTCGGCCGGGGCCAGCAGGCCGTTGGCGGTCGGCACCATCGCCAACCGCCGGCCGCCGAGCAAACCGGCGAAAGCCAGTTCGGGCAGACCTTCGGGCAGGGGCATGACGGCGGCGAGGGTCAAGGCCGGCGGGCCGCCGACGAAGACATTGACCGACAGCGGCTGCCCGGCAGCGATCGCCGCGGCGTGGTGGACGCCGAGGCCGCGATGGATCTGATAATGCAGACCGGCCTCATGGCCGGCGTACTGCCCCCCGGAAATCTGCACCCGGTACATGCCGAGATTCGAGGACCGCCAGCCGGGCCGGTTCGGATGCTCGCTGTAGACCTGGGGGAGAGTAATGAACGCCCCGCCATCATCCGGCCAGGAAACCAGTTGCGGCAGATCGGCCAGGGCTGCGGTCCGCGCCAACACGGGGCCCTTGGCCACCCGGCGCGGCAGCAGCGACAGCAGCTTGGGCGCCAGGCCAAGGGTTCCGCCCAGCTGCCGCAGCACCAGCGCCGGGTCCTGCTTGAGAGCGACCAGGCGCTCGATTCGCGGCAGAGTCTCCCGGAACAGGTAGCGGGCTCGCTCTACGGTGCCGAACAGGTTGCCGAGCATGGGAAACCGGCAGCCCCTGACCCGGGAGAACAGCAGAGCCGGGCCGCCGTTGGCATAGACCCGCCGCTGGATGGCCCCGATTTCGAGGTGAGGGTCCACCGCCTCCGGGACCCGGACCAATTGTCCGGTCCGCTCCAGGTCGGCAACCGCCTCGGCAAGATTTTTGTAACTCATGAAACAATCATCCCTGGTCGCTGGCAAAAATACCTATATACCGCATAACCTCTGCGGAAGACAACTCTTGCCCTCGGCGGAAACGGCTGCGGGAACTTGCCTGATGCACCGGGAGCTGCTAGATTTCCGGTAAGAACCCTTGCCGCCGCCGTGAGATCGCATGGACCCAAATCACCCTTTCCCGCCAGACAGCGAGCTATCGCCGGAGCGCCTGCAATCGCTGGCGCGGCTGGCGGCCATCGTCTACGGCCTGCAGGCCCTCAGCCTGCTGACCACCGGTCTGGCCCTGTTTGCCGGCATCATCATCAATTACGTGCGCCGCGAGGATGTCCGGAGCACCTGGCTGGAAAGCCATTTTCGCTGGCAGATCCGCTCCTTCTGGTTCACCCTGCTATGGACCGCACTCGGCCTGCTGACCCTGCCGCTGCTCATCGGCTGGCTGATCCTGACCGCCGCCGGCATCTGGCTGATCTACCGCATCGTCAAGGGCGGAGTCTACCTTTACGAAAAACGCCGCCTGCCGGTTTGAAGCCACCCTTTGCCGGCCGCACCCTGCCTATCCGCCCCGCATATCCAGTTCCCGCTTCTCGAGCTGGTGCATCCGGTCGCGCAGTTCCGCGGCCCGCTCGAAATCGAGTTCGCCCGCTGCCTGCAGCATCTCGTCCCTGGTCCTCTCGATTTCGCGCTGTATTTCCTGGCTGCTGCGGTACTCCTCCAGCTCTTCGGCGGCGACCGGCAGTTCCGGATAATCCTGTTCGGCCAGATCCTCGAGGATCGAACGCATCGACCGGCGCACCGATGCCGGGGTGATGCCGTGCTCCCGGTTATAGGCCAGCTGCACCTGGCGGCGGCGTTCGGTTTCGTCGATGCAGGCCTGCATCGAGCGGGTGGTCCGGTCGCCGTACATCAGCACCCGGCCGTCTATGTTGCGGGCGGCCCGGCCGCAGGTCTGGATCAGGGAACGGACACTGCGTAAAAACCCCTCTTTGTCGGCATCGAGGATCGCCACCAGCCCCACCTCCGGCAGATCCAGCCCCTCGCGCAGCAGGTTGATGCCGACCAGCACGTCGAAATCGCCCTTCCGCAGGCCATGCAGGATACGCATCCGTTCGAGGGTGTCGATATCGGAGTGCAGGTACTGCACCCGGATGCCGACATCGGCCAGGTAGCCGGTCAGGTCCTCGGCCATGCGCTTGGTCAGGGTGGTCACCAGGACCCGGTAGCTGGCGGCCACCGTCAGGCGGATTTCATCTAGCAGGTCGTCCACCTGGCTGGTGGCCGGCCGCACTTCGATCAGCGGGTCGATCAGGCCGGTCGGGCGGACGATCTGCTCGACCACCACCCCCTGGGCCAGTTCCAGCTCGAAATCGGCCGGCGTGGCCGAAACGTAAACGGTCTGGATCTGCTTGGCGGCAAACTCCTCGTAGGTCAGCGGCCGGTTGTCGAGCGCCGACGGCAGCCGGAAGCCGAAATCGACCAGGGTCTGCTTGCGGCTGCGGTCGCCGCGGTACATGGCGCCCAGCTGGGAGACGGTGACGTGGCTCTCATCGACGAAGAGCAGGGCGTCGGCGGGAAAATAATCGAACAGGGTCGCCGGCGGCTGGCCGGGCTGGCGGCCGTCCAGATAGCGGGAATAATTCTCGATGCCCTGGCAGAAGCCCATCTCCTCCATCATTTCGATATCGAACAGAGTCCGCTGTTCGATGCGCTGGGCCTCGATCAGCTGGTTCTGGCTGCGGAATTCCTGGATCCGCTCGCGCAATTCGTCCTGAATCTCGCGGATGGCCCGATCCAGGGTCGGCTTGGTGGCCACATAGTGACTGGCCGGGAAAATCGCGGTGGCCGGCAGGGTGTCGATCACCCTGCCGCGCAGCGGATCGATTTCGCGGATGGTCTCGATCTCGTCGCCGAAAAACTCGATGCGCAGGGCCCGGTCTTCTTCATAGGCGGGAAAGATCTCGACCGAATCGCCGCGCACCCGGAAGGTGCCGCGATGGAAATCGACGTCGTTGCGGCTGTACTGAATTTCCACCAGCCGGCGCAGGAACTGGTTGCGGTCCAGCTCCATGCCCCGCTCCAGGCGGATCAGCATGCCGTGGTAGGCTTCCGGCGAACCGAGGCCGTAGATGCAGGAGACCGAAGCGACGATCAGCACGTCCCGGCGGGTCAGCAGGCTGCGGGTGGCGCTGTGGCGCAGCTTGTCGATCTCCTCGTTGATCGAGGAATCCTTCTCGATGTAAGTGTCGGTGGTGGGAACGTAGGCTTCCGGCTGGTAGTAGTCGTAATAGGAGACGAAATACTCGACCGCGTTGTCCGGGAAGAGTTCCTTGAACTCGCCGTAGAGCTGGCCGGCCAGGGTCTTGTTCGGCGCCAGCACCAAGGTCGGCCGCTGCAGCTCGGCAACCACGTTGGCGACCGTAAAGGTCTTGCCGGAGCCGGTGACGCCGAGCAGCACCTGGTGCGCATCGCCTCGGCGCAGGCCGGCGGACAATTCTTCGATCGCCTGCGGCTGGTCGCCGCGTGGTTCATATTCGGTTTGCAGGACGAATTTGGCCATGGTTCTGCTTCGCTCTCTCGAAAATGGACAAGTACCGATTATGCCACAGCTTGCCGGGCTTCCTCAAAAAAGAGATCTGAATCCCTGGATTTTCTTTGGGCAAGTCCGGGGCTCGGAGGAACTCTTTTCCAAGGAAGCGTCTGCCAGACCTCACCCTAAAAGAGCTCCCTGCAACGTGACATATTTTGTCGTTAAGGTTCTATAGGGTGATGCATACACCCGGAAACTTGAAACTTTTTTGGTCCGCTGTCAAGCCGCGAGCGATAACCTGCCGGCCTAATAACCCCTCCCGGCCTCCCCTTTAGCAAAGGGGAGGAGTTTCAGTCCCTTCGGGCGAAGATGGTGCTCCCCCTCTTGGATTAAGAGGGGGCTGGGGGGAGTTAGGATTGTGCTCCCCCTCTTGGATTAAGAGGGGGCTGGGGGGAGTTAGAATCGCAGAGTTGTAAAAGGAGGGATGATGCCAAGGTACTTGCACAACGATCCGGCACTGAAGGAACGCCGGCGGGAATTACGGCGCAACCAGACAGAAGCCGAAAA
>DATFJP010000225.1:0-14276 GCA_035269105.1 Desulfuromonadales bacterium | reverse complement strand
GTCCAGGGCATTGTCAACAGACTGAATGGAATAACTGTCTTTTTTCCTGATTGACAAAGGGCGCTCCGTCAGATGCCGAACTCTTCGGGGTATTTATAAATAAAAAAATTGTTTTATTTTCCATTGACCCCTTCCCCCGGGCGTCAAGTGTATCAAAATGTAAAGCAGTGTTTTATTTCTGTCAACCATATAATTTAAAAATCTTTTGAAAAAAGTTTCTTTACTTGAGATTCTAACAACTTGGACTCTCATAAAATTGTATTTTTTCAGGGTGGTCCGACCCCCTGCGTGCGCTAATTAACCCCAAAACAGTCTTCTTTTAAATTTCCTATAACAGGGTTTTGAATTTATTTATAAAATCTTGTTTTATTTTAATGGGGTAGAGCCGGCATGGCAAGGACTCGAACCGGAAAATTCGGTAACCGGTCAAAAGTGGGGTTATCCGGCCAGGGGGAGGCAGAAAGATTGGTCTCGGCAATGCACCTGAAAGCGTAAATACAGGGCATTCTTGCCAGGGTGCATTAGTCCCCGGCGCCGTCCTTCGAGAGCCTATAACAGCCGGTGCCGCGAATCTGATTATTCCTTCGCAGTGCGTTTGCAAATCGACGCATGGCAGAAAGGCGCGGGCGGGAAAATTTTCTTTGCAGATGGGACGTCAGGCCAGTTCGGATGCGATCCATTCAATTTCTATGGCGGCCCCCTTCGGCAGTGCGGCGACCTGAACACAGGCCCTTGCCGGAGGACTTGCAGCGAAACAGCGACCATAAATATCGTTGACGGTCCCGAAGTCTTCCAGGTCAGTGAGGAAAATCGTGGTCTTGACCACGTTCTGGAATGTGAATCCGGCGGCTTCGAGCATGGCAGCCATATTCTTTATGACTTGCTCGGTCTGGGCGACGATGCCACCCGAAACCAATTGACCGGTTTTGGGATCAACGGGGATCTGGCCGGAGAAAAAAACCAATGGCCCCACCGCAACGCCTTGTGAATAAGGTCCAATGGCAGCAGGTGCCTGCTCTGAAGAAATAATGGTTTTTGCCATGTGGTGTACTCCTCTCAGCTGCCGGTTCCGGACAGAATGCGTTCAACCTTGTGCACTCCTTTGACTTTCCGGAGGACATCCATAACCTGCTTGAGATGTTCGAGATCGCGGACTTCGACCTCGAAATTGATGACTCCGCGGCCACGTGCTGTGGCAAAGGCATTGGCGCGGATGATGTTGGCCTCGCGTTGGGAAATGGCACTGCTGAGACTGGCCAGGATACCCTTCTGATCGTTACTGTGGACCTTGATTGTCGCTGGGCGAGTCGTTTCCTTCCCGGAATCCCACTCCACCTCAATCCTGCGGGCCGGGTCGGTCTCGAGGACCTGGGGGCAGCTGCTGACATGGACGGTCACGCCGCGGCCGCGGGAAATGAAGCCGGTGACCGGGTCGCCGGGCAACGGATTGCAGCACTTGGCGAAACGGACCATGATGTCATCCATGCCCTGTACCTTGACGGCGCTGGTCGGCTTCTTTCTGATTTTTTCGAAAACCTTCGTTAGCGCGCCGGTCTTTGCGTCCTCTTTGCGGAATTGTTCCGGCAGCAAGCGGCCGAGAACCTGGCCGCTGGTCAGCTTGCCATATCCGACCGCAGCGACCAGGTCCTCCGTGCTTTTCATCCCCAGTTCAGCCAGCACCTCCGGAATATTCTCAAGCGCAAAAGCACGATTCAAACTGTACCCGTGCCTGCGGAGATCCTTCTCCAGAATATCCCGTCCCAGCTCCAGGCTTCTTTGCCGTTCCTGGTCCTTCACCCAATGACGGATCCGGTTGCGTGCCTTCGATGACTTGACAAAGCGCAGCCAGTCCTTGCTCGGTGTCTGCCCGGCAGACGTCATGACTTCGACGACATCGCCGTTTTTCAACGTGGTTTTCAGCGGTACGAGGCGACCGTTGACCTTGGCCCCGGTGCAATGGTGACCGACGTCTGAATGGACGCTGTAGGCAAAATCGATCGGAGTACTTTCACTGGGAAGCTCTTTGACGTCCCCGTTCGGCGTAAAGACATAGACTTCTTCCGGGAACAGCTCCACCTTGACGGCGCTCATGAATTCGCCGGAGTCTTTCAACTCCTTCTGCCACTCCAGAAGTCCCCGCAGCCAGCCAAATCGGGAGATGTCGCCTTTCTGAACCGACCCAGCCCCTTTTTCCTTGTAATGCCAGTGCGCAGCAATCCCTTCTTCGGCGATGCGATGCATTTCTTCCGTACGGATCTGGACTTCCATTCGCTGCCCGCCCGGCCCCATGACCGTGGTATGCAGCGACTGATACATATTGGCCTTCGGCATTGCAATGTAGTCCTTGAACCGCCCGGCAACCGGCTTCCAGGACGCATGAATGGCACCCAGCATGGCATAACAATCGCGCAGGGACTGGACAATGATCCGAAAGGCAATCACATCATGGACCTGCTCGTATTCGAGTTGCCGCCGCACCATTTTATTGTAGATAGAGTAAAGATGCTTGAGGCGCCATTGGACCTGGCCATCAATGCCGTGCTCGTCAAGCAGTTCTTCGAGATGTCTTTTGACCTGAACAATGTAGGCATCCCGTTCTTCACGATGACGGGCAACTTTGTCAGCAAGCTGACGGTAATCATTGGGCTCCAGGTAACGGAAAGCCAGGTCTTCCAGTTCGCATTTTATCCAGCTGATCCCGAGCCGGTTGGATAAAGGTGCATAGATTTCCCGGGTTTCCCGGGCAATCCGCTGGCGCGAATCCTGTGGCTGGTGCTCCAGAGTTCGCATGTTGTGCAGACGGTCCGCCAACTTGACCATGATGACCCGCAGGTCGCGCGCCATGGCAAGCAGCATCTTGCGAAAATTTTCCGCCTGTCTTTCTTCGCTGGTTTTGAATGAGATCTTGCCGATTTTGGTGACCCCGTCAACCAGACTGGCGACTTCAGATCCGAACAGCTCGCGCAGTTCTTCGGCAGTGGTCAGGGTGTCTTCCAGAGTGTCATGCAGCAGCCCGGTTACAATGGTCGGGACGTCCATGTGCAGACGGGTCAGGATGTGGGACACCTCGAGGAGGTGTGTCATGTAGGGATCGCCGGAGAGTCGGGTCTGACCCGAATGCACCTTTGCGGAGTAAACGTAGGCCTTGCGGATGGCCTCCAGATCGCCCCCACCATGGTACTTTCTGACGGCTTCTAGAATGTCGTCGATACGAATCATGGCAGATGACCGCCGAGGTCCCGGGGAACCAAAAGGATGCCGGCCTTTGGGGGCCGGCATCCGGTAACCTTTCCTGATCAGAAAGCCCGCGGTTGTTGGCTGGCCTTAGTCCTGCTGGCGGACCGGAATTTCAAAAGCGATTTTCTCAGCCGCAATTTCCCGCAGAGCCAGAACAACTTTGCGGTTGTTTGATTTGTTTTCGATCAGAGGTTGCGCCCCTTTGAAAAGCTGCTTGCTTCGCTTTGCCGCGACCATTGCCAAAAGGAAGCGGTTGGGAACAACATCAAGACAATCTTCAACGGTTATACGTGCCATATTTCCCCACTTTATTGAATTTTGTTGGAATTCGGAGAACAGTCGATGCTTAAGAATAGCGGTCCGGGACAACTATTTCAAGTTGAATTCGTGCGGCAGTTGCGGCAGGAGGCGGGTTGCCTTGACGGACTCAGCAAGCATGATCGCTTTGAGTTTTTCGACGGCCAATTCGAAATGATCATTGACGACCAGATAATCGAAACTTCCCGCCTGGGCAATTTCATCGACAGCGTTGCGCATACGCGCTTCAATGACACCGACGGACTCGGTGTTGCGTGCCTGAAGACGGGCCCTGAGCTCGGCCATGCTCGGCGGAAGAATGAAGATGTACACAGCATCCATCCCCGCCTCCCGGAGTTGAGCAGCTCCCTGAAAATCGATATCCAACAGGATATCCAGGCCATCGGCGAGCGCCCGCTGCAAAGGGGCCCTGGCCGTTCCGTAACAATTGCCGTGGACTTCCGCCCATTCGGCAAAGATCTCGTCAGCAATCATGGCATCGAACTTCTGGCGTTCGACGAAATGATAATCGACCCCGTCCTGTTCGCCTTCCCTTGCAGGCCGGGTGGTGAATGAGACGGACTGGTACAGTCCGGGCGTCTGTTTTTTTATTTCTTTGCACAGAGAGGTTTTGCCGGCACCGGAAGGGGCGGAGACTACGTACAGAATGCCTTGGCGGTCGGCTTCGCCAGAAAATTTATTTGCTGTCTGATTTGCTGTCTGTGCCACGTTCAATGTCCGTTTTTATCGGTGATCGGTGATCCCCGCCTCACTCAATATTCTGCACCTGCTCGCGAACCTTCTCCAGCTCGGCCTTAAGAGCAACCACATGCCGGGTCAATTCCGCGTCGTTGGCCTTGGAACCCATGGTGTTGACTTCGCGGTTGAGCTCCTGAACGAGGAAATCCATGCGGCGGCCAACCGGCTCGGGGTCGTCGAACAGTTCCCTGAACTGGCCGAGATGGCTGCGGAATCGGGTGATTTCCTCGCTGATATCGCAACGATCGGCAAACAGGGCAACTTCCTGGGCAACCCGCTGGGGATCATGGCCCAGTTCGACCGGCAGGCGGGAGAGCCGTTCCTGCAACCGGTTGCGCCACTCATCGGGAACCAGGGGCGCCCTGGCTTCAATTTGGGTGACCAGTTGTTCGGCGAGCAGGAAGCGCTGCTCAACATCCTTAAGGGTCTGCTCTCCCTCGGCTCGGCGCATGCCGACATGCTGGGCCAACGCCAGTGCCGCGGCCTCCTGTAGGACCTCCGCCAGCAGATCCTGGTCAATCTCCGCCTCCTTGATCTCGACAACATCTTTTTGCCCGGCCACAAATTCGGCGGTGAGTTCCCCCCTGAGCCCCAAGGTCTCCTGCAAATCAGCGAAGAGATCACGGTATGCCCGGGCCAGTTCGCGATCCAGCACCGGCACAGCCTGCACACCGTCAACCAGTTCATAATTGACGAAGACATCGATTTTGCCACGCTGCAACTCCTGGCCGATCTGCTTGCGCAGCAGATTTTCCACCGTCATCAGGCTGCGGGGCAACTTGATGTTGATGTCCGCATAACGGTGATTGACGGCCCGGATTTCCACCGTGACCGACAAACCCTCCCGGCTGACTTCACCCTTGCCGTACCCGGTCATGCTTTTCATTTGCACTCCTTTGCTCGTGAGCGGTGATCCGTGATCTGTAAATTCTGTGCCGGAATATTCCCGAATGGCGGTGGTTTTTTCTCTGGTCGCCAAGGGCTGAAAACGTTGAAATCGCAACCGTACCACAATATCAACCGATCACCCATCACGGATCACTGATTACCCATCACCGATCACCGATCACGGCCTCCTAATACGCTCCCTGCCGCTGGAAAACCACCTTCACCGTCTTGAGCAGAATAACGATATCGGTCCAGAGCGTCCAGTTCTTAACATACCAGGTATCCAGGTAAACCCGGTCGGTGTAATCGGTATCACTTCTTCCCGAGATCTGCCAGAGGCCGGTCATGCCGGGCCTTACCGAATAGTAATAGTGAATGTTCTTGCCGTACTTCTCGACTTCTTCCGCGACAATCGGCCGCGGGCCAACCAGACTCATTTCGCCGCGCACCACATTCCAGAGCTGAGGCAGTTCATCAAGGCTGGTTCGCCGAAGAAATTCGCCGATCGGCGTAACCCGGGGATCCTCTTTCAGCTTGAAATCCTGCTGCCACTCTTGCTGGAGGGCCGGATCGTTTTCGAGCATGCGGTTCAGTACCCGATCGGCATCGACCACCATGGAGCGAAACTTCAGACATGCGAACGGTCGACCGTGATGGCCTATGCGTTGATGGGCGTAAAGAGCCGTGCTGCCGTCACGCCGAACTTTCCAACCCAGATACAGCAACAGGGGTGTCAGAACAAGAAGGAGAACCCCAGCACCAATCAAATCAAACGAACGCTTCAACAGCCTGGGCATGCGCCGCGACAGAATATTGCGAACCCGCAGCAGAAGCACCTCGTGGCGGAAAAAGGTGTTGACCTCCGTGCCGTAAAGCGGAAGCCCCCCCAGCGCAGGTGCAATATAAATGTCACTGAAATTACGGTGCAGCTCTTCTATCAGAGCCATTGAGCCACGAATGCCCCCCGCTTCCGGGGCGAACAGGATGCGCGGCATACCGAATTCACGGATCGCCGCCATCGGATCATCACCGAGGCTGCGCACCGGGATCGAGCGGTGGTTGACGATCAATGGCTGGTTGCCGGCGGAAGAATCCGGTTCCAAACTGAAGGCGCATTGCACCTGAAAACCCAGCAGGGGCTCGCTTTCCAGAGCGGAAATCGCATCCACGGCGTTTTCGCCGGTGCCGATCACCACGGTTGGCAGTTGCCATTTCCCCGCAGCATGGAGAATTTTTTTTGTCAGAATCCGCAAGGCCGGCAGCAGAACCAGCGCAAAACCGAAAGCGCTTGTCATCCAGAGCCGGGAAAAAGAGGATTTGGCCAGGAACAACAGGGCGCCTTCGGCGATAAACAGCACCGACAAAACCTGCAGCACCTCACGCAGTTCATCCCAGAACGGACGCCGGCGCGTATAATGGCCAGCGTACCAGAAGCGCATCAGAGCAAAAGGGATCAAGGGCAGATAGTAGATCGACCAATCACTCAGCAACGACCCGAAGGCCAGCCCCAGCGAGTCCAGGACCTCGGCCCTGACCAGATAAAAGAGGCCTCCGCCAAGCAGGTAGGCCAGCAGAAAAGCACAGATATCCGCTCCGATCAGGCAGTTTCGGCAGAAGTCCGTCGTCTTGTACCAGTTGGTCACGGCGGACTCCGATCAGTGCAGCACAGCAGCCCGCCGTTGAGAGGAGATATGTTCGCCGACCCATTCCGGCCAGGGCTCCAGAGGCCACTCGCCCTTCAGCCAGCCCACATGCAGAATGCTGAGCCACTGTCGCAGCTGCTTGGCCTTGAAGATGAGTTTGACGGACTTCCCGGCACCGGCTTTAAAAGTCAACCGAATTAACTGACTGTTGCTGGCCACATCAATGGTTTGGATGAGCCATTCCTCGGTAATGGCATCAACCTTTACCGGTGGCTGCGGAGGGATTTGCGTGCGCGCGGCTTCCTGGGCGAAACCCTGCAGGGTCTTCATGTCGGCAGCAGTTGTCGGAGTGGCTGCCTTTGCTTTTCCGAGGCCTTTCGTTTGCCCGGCCGATGCAGGCCCCGACTTGCGCTTTTTCAATCCGTCCGATGTCGCGGAGTCTGCCGGCCGCGACAGATCATGCAAACTGTCCGCTTCGAGCAGATCCGTTTCGTTCTTCTGCAGCCAATCCAGCAATACCGGCAACATACGCCTGATCAGTCGCTGGGTCAGCCAGAGCACCAGTGGCGAACCATTGTCCTCGCGTTCGCCACTGAGGCGAATCCGGTCTTCGACCGGAATGAATTCCGTGGTGATACGTTTGAGACTTGTCATGGGCTTTTTTTTGACCGCGCCCTGCCGGCAAAGACCGGCAGGGCGTGTCAAACCCTACTTTTCTTCCTTGGGGAGATTATCAGCCAGCACTTTGGCATAAGCGCCCCGGGCGGTCTGCACCAGAGCCAGCTCCTGCTGCAGCTGAGCGATCCGCTGATCGGCAACCCGAAGGTTGCCCAGCTGATTGCGGGCCGCTTCGTTCAGGCTGTCGTAATCGTATTCCTTGTTGTCGATGGTCACCTTCCGCGTTTTCTTTTCCTTTTCCGGTTCGGCAGCAACGACAGTTTCATTTTTGTCAGTCATTAGTTTCTCCTTTGCAGTGTCTGAAGTGCTCAAAAATAGATGGCATGTGAGCAAATGCTAGAAACGATTCACCCGGCCCTTTGCTAGATCCGAGAGGGAACAATCGGATACTCTATTGAATTTTGGAATTAAATGCAATGCTTTCAATGTCCCTGTCAATTTGCTGAAGTTTTTTTTCGGCGTTGCGCGGGTTGCCATACTCTGAAAACAGTTGAACTGGTCCTTCGTGTGCAGTATGTTTAGCGCTTCTGGGTGTTGACATGACTCTTTTTCTTGAAATTCTCAATATTGTTCTACCGGTTTTCTCGGTCATTCTGCTTGGCTGGTTTCTCAAACGATACAACCTGATTGATGACACCTTTCTTTTCCAGACCAACCGCCTGGTTTACTACGTCGGCTTGCCTCTGCTGCTTTTCTACAAAATCGGGACCGCCGATTTTTTTGCCAATTTCAATGGCCGACTGGTAATCGGCTCGGTCGCAGCGGTCATCATCACCTTTTTCGCTTCCTACCTCTACGCCCGACTCAGAAACTACCCGCCCGCCGCCCACGGCGCTTTCAGTCAGGGCGCCTTCCGCGGCAATATCGCCTACATGGGGCTGGCACTCTGCCTGAATGCCTATGGCGAACCCGGTCTGACCAGGGGCGGCATCCTGATGGGTTTTTTGGTACCCTTTCTGAACCTGTTTGCAATTTTCGCCCTGCTCTGGCCTCACCGCCAGTCTGATGATGGCAAAGGCGGCTGGTTCTGGGCGCGGCAAATCATTCTTAATCCACTGATTTTGGCCTGCTTCATAGGCATTGTCTGGAGTTTCCTTGCCTTGCCGATTCCCGTCCTGCTGGAGCGCAGCCTGAAGATTGCTACTGGCATGACCCTGCCTCTTGCCCTGATAGCCATTGGTGGGTCATTCTCTCTGGCCAAGCTCCAGGGTGACCTGGTGCGGGCCGGGCTTTCGACGGGCATCAAGATCGTCTGGATGCCGCTACTGGCGGCTCTGTTGCTGATTTTTCTCGGCGTAAGGGGCATGGATCTGGGCATCGGGGTTCTGATCGCCGGCACACCGGCGGCGACAGCGACTTATATCATGGCCCACCAGCTGCGTGGTGACGCAGAGCTGGCCGGGTCCATTGTCATGATGTCGACCATTCTCTCGGCGCTCACTTATACGATAGCTCTGCTGATCCTGCGCAGCCAGGGGCTTTGAGACGTGATCCGTGATCGGTGATCGGTTGATTGTTGCTGCATGGTTGTGATTAAATTTCTTCCGGTCTTCATCTGAGCAACACGCATCACGGATTACGGATCACACATCACTCATCACGGATTACGGATCACGGATCACGGACCACCGATCACGGATAACTGACTTCATGTACCCACCGATCGACATAGGCGAAAAATTCCGGATCGTTCCCCCCGAACACCCGGGGTCTTCGAGCAGCCGCCTGGACCTGATTATGCAGAGGGGCGCTTTCGGTTCCGGGGAGCACGAGACAACCGCAAGCTGTCTCGCCCTTCTTGAAACCCTGCCCGATCTGGAAGGCCGAAGGGTACTCGACCTTGGCAGCGGGACGGGTATCCTGGCGATCGCAGCCCTGAAAATGGGTGCGGCACATGCCCTCTGCGTCGATCTCGCGCCTGCCGCCGTAGCAACGGCGCGCATCAACTGCCACCTCAATGGAATCGCCGGCCGGGTCGAACATCTCTGCGGCACCCTGGAAGACGTCAGGCAGACCGGCTTCGAACTGGTGCTGGCCAATATCTACGGCGACATTTTGCTCACCGTTGCCCATCTTCTAACGAGCAAAACAGGGGAAGGCGGGAATCTGCTGCTTTCCGGCATCACCTGGCAAGACAACTTCGATGTTCGGCAGGCTTATCTTGACCGGGGCTGTCGGCTTTTGCAGAACCGGATGCTGGAAGAATTCAGTACCGTCTGGCTGGAAAAGCCATCTTCGTGAGCACTGCAGTGAAAAGACTTATCGCATCGGCAACTATTTTACTGCTGGTTATTCTCTCGTTCCCGGAATCGGCAGTCACAGCAAAGAGCACTCCTCCGCCCTTGGTCGGCGAAATTCGCCGGGTGAAGATCGGCCCGGAAATGACGCTCATGGAACTGGCGGTTCAGGAAGGAGTCGGCTTCCAGGCGCTGCAGAATGCCAATCCCGCGAGCGACCCCTGGCGGCCGGACCCCGGCCGGCCCATCCTGGTCCCGGCACAGGCGATTTTCCCCGGTCCGCCGACTGCCGGCCTGACCATTAACCTTGCTGAATTGCGTGTTTATTTCTTTGCCGAGCGAAAGGGTTCAGTCGGATTTTATCCGCTGGGGATCGGCCGTCAAGGCTGGGAGACCCCGGAAGGGGTTTTCCAGGTGATCCAGAAAGTCGAAAACCCGGTCTGGAGGGTCCCGCCCGCCATCAAGCGGGAAAACCCGGAACTTCCCGATTTCATGCCGGCCGGTCCGCAGAACCCTCTGGGCAACTACTGGCTTGGTCTTTCAGTGCCGGGCTACGGACTGCACGGGACCAATCGGCCTTACGGCGTCGGCCGCCGGGTCAGCCATGGCTGCATTCGGCTTTACGATGAGGATATCAAGGAATTGTTCGACAAGGTGCGGCCGGGAACCCGGGTCCGCATCCTCTACCAGCCTGTCAAGGCAACCATTGCCGGCGGCGACCTCTACCTGGAAGTCCATCCCGATTTTGACCAGCGCTACCCGAATCTGTTCCAGGAAGCCCTGTCCCGCATCAGCGCCCTGCCCTGGCCGGGGGACATCGATTATAGCCGGGTCCGCACCCTGGTATCGGAACAACGCGGCATCCCCGCTCGCATAGGGAGACTGCAAGCACAGACAGGCACCTGACAAACGCTTGTCCACCAGGTGCCCGTCCTTCCCATTTTTTTCAGCTTGGCCCGGACGCAGCCGGCCGAAAGGGCAATTCGCCGAAGCCTATTTCTTGAGGCCCATTTCGAAAGCCTTGGCCGCCTTGGCGGCACTGCTTTCTGCCGAAGAAGCGGCTGCTTCGGCTTCATCGGAAGACCTGGCCGCATCTTTGGCTGCCCGCTCGGCCCGGTCCGCGGCTGCCGCGGCGAGATCGGCCGAGTTGGCCGCCTTCTTAGCGGAAGCATCAGCTTGCTGCGCGGAGGCGGCGGCTGAATCAGCGGCCTGCAGTGCCGCATCCAGCTTGGCCTGATCTTCCTGGGAGAGCGCTCCCGGGGTCGTAGCACAACCGGCTGCAAACAGCAAAAGGGCAGCGGCCATTGTCAGTTTCATATAAACCCGATTCATAATGTTTTCCTCCTTTAGAATGAAAGTCTCTTTAATAAAACCATATCTCCACATTCTGTCAATCTCTTTTTGAAAAATGTCATGCCCCGCGCGTTGCCGATTGGGCGGACACCATAAAAATCAGTACCCCCCCGGTGCAGGCCATAACCGCATCGGCAAAAAAAGGCGGACCGATGGTCCGCCCTTTCTGTCAAAGTATATGGCAAAGAAATCAGAACAAAGCCTTGATGTATTCCCGGTTGAGCTTGGCGATAAATTTCACGTCGATCCCCTTCGGGCAGGAGGCCTGGCACTCGTAATGGTTGGTGCAGTTGCCGAAACCCAGCCCTTTGGAGGTTTCCGTCATCAGGTTGACGCGACGCTTGGCTTCTATTTTGCCCTGGGGGAGGACCGCCAGCTGGGAAACTTTGGCGCCGGTGAACAGGACCGCTGAGCCGTTCGGACAGGCGGCGACACAGGCCCCGCAGCCGATACACTCGGCAGCGTCCATGGCGTAGTCGGCGGAAGGCTTGGCGATCGGATGGGCATTGCCGTCCGGGACCCCCCCGGTGTGGCAGGACACATAACCACCGGCCTGGATGATCTTGTCCAGGGCGCCGCGGTCGACGACCAGGTCCTTGATCACCGGAAAGGCCCTGGATTTCCAGGGTTCGATGAACACCTCGTCGCCGTCGTTGAAAACCCGCATGTGCAGCTGGCAGACCGTGGTCCGCTCCATGCCGCCATGGGGCACGCCGTCGATGACCTGGGAGCACATGCCGCAGATCCCCTCGCGGCAGTCATGGTCGAAGGCAATCGGGTCCTTGCCTTCTTTGACCAGTTCTTCGTTGACATCATCGAGCATTTCCAGAAAGGACTGATCCGGACTCACGTCAGGGGCGTCGTAAGTCTCCAGCCTCCCTTCCGCATCGGGACCGTTCTGGCGCCATACGTGTAATGTGAGTTTCATTATTTGTAACTCCTTACGGCAAGTTTAACATTTTCAAATTTCAAGGGCTCCTTGTGAAGTTCAGGCTTTTCTCCAGTTCCCTTGAATTCCCAGGCCGCGACGTAAGCGTAGTTCTCATCGTCACGCGTCGCTTCGCCATCCTCCGTCTGATGCTCTACCCGGAAGTGACCGCCGCAGGATTCCTCACGATCCAGAGCGTCGTGGACGAGAACTTCGGCAAACTCCAGGAAGTCCGCCAGGCGCCAGGCCATTTCCAGCTGCTGATTGAAATCCTCACCGGAGCCCGCAACCTTGACGTCGTTCCAGAATTCCTCCCGGATTTCCGGAATCTTCTGGAGAGTCTCCTTGAGGCTTTCTTCGCTCCGTGCCATGCCGACGTTGTCCCACATCAGGGAGCCCAGCTTGCGGTGCAGCTGCGAAGGTGTCTTGCTGCCATTGATGGACAGCAGCTTGTCGAGTTCGCCACGGACTTCGTCGGCGGATTTCTTGAACTCTGGATTCTCGTCAGTGACCGCGCCCGGCTTGGTCTGGGCCAGGTAGCCGCCGATGGTGTAGGGGATCACGAAATAGCCATCGGCCAGACCCTGCATCAGCGCCGAAGCGCCGAGGCGGTTGGCGCCGTGTACCGAGAAGTTGGCTTCGCCGAGCACGAACAGCCCGGGGATGTTGCTCATGCAGTTGTAGTCGACCCACAGTCCGCCCATCGCATAGTGTGGGGCCGGGTAGATGCGCATCGGCCGCTCGTAGCCGTCCTCGTCGGTGATCTTTTCGTACATTTCAAACAGGTTGCCGTACTTCTCCTGGATGGTGCTCTGGCCGACGCGCTCGATGGACGAGGCAAAGTCCAGATAAACCCCCCGGCCGCCGGGGCCGACGCCGCGACCTTCGTCGCACTGCTCCTTGGCAGCGCGCGAAGCAATATCCCGAGGTGCCAGGTTGCCGAAGGAGGGGTACTTGCGCTCCAGGTAATAATCACGGTCATCTTCAGGAATATCGTTCGGGTTCTTGCCGGTGTCTTCTTTGCTCTTCGGCACCCAGCAGCGCCCGTCGTTGCGCAGGGATTCGGACATCAGGGTCAGCTTGGACTGCCGGTCGCCGTGCTGCGGGATGCAGGTCGGGTGAATCTGGGTGTAGCAGGGGTTGGCGAAGTAGGCGCCCTTTTTGGCTGCCCGCCACTGGGCCGTCACACTGCAGCCCATGGCGTTGGTGGACAGGTAGAAGACATTGACGTAGCCGCCGCTGGCGACAATCACCGCGTCGCCCCAGTGGGACTCGATTTCACCGGTGCACAGATTGCGCACGGTGATGCCTTTGGCCTCGCCGTCGACCACCACCAGGTCGAGCATTTCCCGGCGCGGGAACAGCTTGACCGAACCGGCCTTGACCTGCCGCGACAGGGCCGAGTAGGCGCCTAGCAGCAGCTGCTGCCCGGTCTGACCGCGGGCGTAGAAGGTCCGGGAGACCTGGGCGCCGCCGAAGGAACGGTTGTCCAGGTAGCCTGCGTAGTCGCGGGCGAAAGGAATGCCCTGGGCGACGCACTGGTCGATGATGTTGTTCGAGACCTGGGCCAGCCGCCAGACATCGGCTTCGCGGGCCCGGAAATCCCCGCCCTTGACGGTGTCGTAGAACAGCCGGTAGATGCTGTCGCCGTCATTGGGATAGTTCTTGGCGGCATTGATGCCGCCCTGGGCGGCGATCGAGTGAGCGCGGCGGGCGCTGTCCTGGTAGCAGAAGGCGTGGACATTGTAGCCCAGTTCGCCCAGGGAAGCCGCGGCGGCGCCACCGGCCAGGCCGGTACCGACGCAAAGGATCTTGAATTTGCGTTTATTGGCGGGATTGACCAGCTTCGTGTCAAAGCGGTGACGATCCCATGAAGTTTCAATTGGTCCGGAAGGACATTTGCCGTCGAGTATCATCCAACCAACTCCCTATTGTACGAGCCCGAAGATAATCAGCAGAGGAATGGAGCTGTAGCCGAGCAGCACGATGACTGCGAAAACCTTGCTGATGGAAACGAAAGCCGGCAGAGTCCTGTCATTATTGGTCCCCAGGGACTGCCAGAAGCTCTGAAAGCCGTGGCTGACATGCAGGGCCAGGAAGATCATGCCGACAACATAAAGCAGAACGGTAAACGCCTGATGGAAGCCGCTGACCACCATGGTGTAGACATTGACCATATCGGTGGCCGGGTTCATTTCGTAAACCCCCATGCCCGGCACCCGGACCGTAAAATGCAGGATGTGGTAGACGACGAAA
>DATFJP010000224.1:0-3118 GCA_035269105.1 Desulfuromonadales bacterium | reverse complement strand
CCTTGCTCGGAATGGTCGCCCAGTGGGTGCAGCCGCCGCCGATCTGCCGGTAGCGTTCGACGACCGCGACCGATTTGCCGGCTTTGGCCAGCTTGATCGAGGCACCTTCGCCGCCCGGTCCGCTGCCGATCACAATGACATCGAAGGAATTCTGCATACGTGAAAACCTCTTTGTAGTTCGCAGGGGAACCGCCCGAGACGCGAAGAAACAAACCCGACGGTTTCACATGCACGGATTTCAGGAACCCTGAATAATGACCAGAGCCTGCCGATGCAGTTGCGGATTAGCGGCCGCAACCACGAATCCGCCGTCGACGGCGGGGTTGCCCGCGGCATCGGAGACCACCCCGCCCGCGCCCTCGATGATCGGAATCAGCGGGACAATATCATAGGCCTGCAGAGTGTCTTCGATGACCAGGTCGACCAGGCCGAGAGCCAGCATGCAATAGGCATAACAGTCGCCGCCGAACCGCTGCAGCCGGACCCGACCGGCCACCTCCCGGAAGGCCGCCAGATGCTTCGGATCGACGAACATGCTCTCGTGGGTGCAGTAGAGAATGGCATCCTCCAGCGCAGCATCCTGCCGGGCCTGCAAAGGTTTTCGTCCGCCGGCGCTGTGCAGAAAAGTTCCCGCCCGGCTGCCGACATACAGCTCGTCGGTGAACGGCTGATACATCAGCCCGGCCACCGCGCTGCGCCCATGCAGCCATCCCAGCAGCATGCCCCAGGTGGGCAGACCGCTGATAAAGGCCTTGGTGCCGTCGATCGGGTCGATAATCCAGTTGTCCTCGCCATTTCCCGGCGTTATCCCTTCCTCCTCGCCGATCACGCCGAACGCAGGGTAATGCTCTCTGAGCCGCTGACGCAGGAAAGCCTCCACTTCGCGGTCAGCCCGGGTGACCGGATCGTAGCGGCCGTCCCGCAGCTTGTTGTCCGCGGCGAGATCGGTCCGGAAATAACGCAGCGCAATCCGGCCGGCCTCGATCAGCAGCTGGCTGCATACCTGCAGCTTATCGGCAGCTTCATCGGCCGCGGCGGTTTTCGACCCTGATTCGTTCTTCATAACAGAAGCATAGGTGCGGACCGGCGGGATTGCAACAGGCAGACCTGTTTTTGGTCGCCGGTCGGGTTTTCTCAAAGAAACAGCAGCAGACTCAGAGCCATCACGCCCATGCCGCAGATCATGCCGTAAATCGAAAGATGGTGCTCGCCGAATTCTTCGGCAGCCGGCAGCAGTTCGTCCAGGGAGATGAAGACCATGATGCCGGCCACTCCGGCGAACAGGATGCCGAAAACCGTCGGCGACAAAAACGGCATCAACAGCAGGTAGCCGACCAGGGCGCCGGCCGGCTCCGACAGTCCCGACAGGAAGGAGAGCTTGAAGGCCTGCCGGCGGCTGCCGGTCGCATAATAGATCGGCACGGAGACCGCAATTCCCTCCGGGACATTATGGATGGCGATGGCCACGGCGATGGCTATGCCGAGATTCGGGTCGCTCAGGGCGGCCGTAAAAGTGGCCAGACCTTCCGGGAAGTTATGGATGCCGATCGCCAGGGCGGTGAACATGCCCATGCGTTTCAGCCTGGCGAAATCATGGGCTTCGTTGTCGGGCAGGTTCTCCATCCCCTGCTCCATCTCTTCGATGGAATGCAGTTCGTGCGGATTTTCGTAGTTAGGGACGAGCTTGTCGATGATGGCAATCAGGGCGATGCCGCCGAAAAAAGCAAGTACGGTGACCCAGGTCCCGGTCACCTCGCCGAGAGCCGTCGTCAGCTCGATCCTGGCCTTGCCGAAAATCTCGACGAAGGACACGTAGATCATCACGCCCGCCGAGAAGCCGAGAGCGACCGACAGAAAACGGGTGTTGGTGGTCCGGGTGAAGAACGCCAAAGCACTGCCGATGCCGGTCGCCAGGCCGGCAAACAGAGTCAGACCGAAGGCGAACAGGACGGTTTGCCACTCCATGGGAAATTCCTTGTGATCAACAAATGGCGTGCTGCCCGGTGGAGAAAAACCCGGAAGATTGATTGCCGAACCAGTTCGCCCATTCTAAACGGAACGGCAGCCCTCAGCAACCACCAAAGGGCACCGCAGCGCAGGCAGCCGCCGGCAGTGTCGGCAAGGCCGGGCCTTTACAACCCCCGCCGGCCGCGGATCTGCCTGAGCCAGGCGAGAATTTTTTCGGCGTGGGACCCCCGCCAGTAGATTTTGCCGCAATCCACGCAGCGGCGGAAATCATGCTGGTGGCGCATGGTTTTCGGCTGCAGCTGATCGGCGATTTCGGTCTTGTCGACTTCCCTGAGCGGTCCGTTGCAGACCGGGCAGCGAACCAGAGGCTTGATCCGATCGAGCACGCCGTAACGATTCTGCAAAACCTCAAGCTGCTGCTGCAGGTCTCCGGACGTCAGCAGGCAGCCGTGCCTGACCGTTTTTCTTTTCAGCAGTCCACGGTCCCGGGTCAGGACGATGCGCTCCTCTGCGGTCGCCCGACGGGCAATTTCCGGATCAGAAAAATCATTCCGGTAGAGCGTATCGAAACCGAGCAGGCGCAGGCGGCGGGCCAGCTTGCCCAGGTGCACATCGAGAATGAAGCTCAGGGGCTCCGGCGGCGACGGGATCAGCCGCACCAGGGGTTCACAGTCTAGCCGCCAGGCAAAGGGAAAGACCCCAACCACATCCCCGCCCTCCAGGGAGTGGTCGAGACCGACGCTTTGGCCATTGACGGTAATGACATCGACCTCGGTATGGGGAACGCCGAGCGCCTCGATCGCATCCTTGACCGCCGGATGCCCGTTGAAGGAATAGTCGACCGTCTCCTCGGCCGAACTGGTGACCGCCAGTTTCGCCAGGCTGCCGTGAAATTGAAAACGGGCTGAATGGTCCATCTCTTTCTCCCCCTTGCCGGCGTCGCAACTCAGGAAGGCAGGGAGATCTCCTCCGGGGATTCCTCCAGCGGCGGCCACCACTCGTTGGCGATGAACGCGCTGTCCGTGATCTGGTCCAGTCGCCGACGCAGGTATCGGCCTTCAGCGGAAACCGCCACCTGCCCGTCCGGCAGATAGATTTCCCCCGTGCCTTCGAAGATCCGGCCGCTATCGACGGTGATCCTGCCGATGGC
>DATFJP010000223.1:0-9984 GCA_035269105.1 Desulfuromonadales bacterium | reverse complement strand
GTCCGGCCGGGGCGCGCGGCTGGCGGAGGAAACCCGTTGTCCGGTTACTGGAAGCCAAAGCCCTGCGGACCGAGCTTCACGGCCGCTTGCCGCGGGGCGTTAGAGAATCTGGCTGAGGAACAGCTTGGTGCGCTCGTGCTGCGGATTGTCGAAAAATTCGTGGGGCTCATTCTGCTCGACAATCTGGCCGTCGTCCATGAACATGACCCGGTCGGCGACGCTCTTGGCAAACCCCATTTCGTGCGTCACCACCAGCATGGTCATGCCCTCTTCCGCCAGATCGATCATGACATCGAGGACTTCCTTGATCATTTCGGGATCGAGGGCGGAGGTCGGCTCGTCGAACAGCATGACTTCAGGCTTCATGCACAGGCTGCGGGCGATGGCCACCCTTTGCTGCTGTCCCCCGGAAAGCTGGCCGGGGAACTTCTTGGCCTGCTCCGCAATATGCACCTTTTCCAGGTACAGCATCGCCGCTTCTTCGGCCTCCTTTTTGGGCGTCTTGCGCACCCAGATCGGCCCGAGAGTGAGGTTATCGAGAATTGACAGATGAGGAAAAAGGTTGAAATGCTGAAACACCATGCCGACCTCGGCCCGCACCCTCTCGATGTTCTTGATGTCATTGGTCAATTCCGTGCCGTTGACGATAATCCTGCCCTGCTGGTGCTCTTCCAGCCGGTTGATGCAGCGGATCATGGTCGACTTACCGGATCCGGACGGTCCGCAGACAACGATCCGTTCGCCGCGCTGGACCTCCAGGTTGATATCACTCAGGACGTGGAAATCACCGAACCATTTGTGCATGCCGATGATCTGGATAATAGGCTGTTCCGATTTTTGCGGCTGGGTATCACTCATAACTCTTCCATTCGGCGGCATATGGCCTTCCCGTTTAATGGCCGGTATCCAGTTCCTTTTCCAATCTCCGGCTGTAGCTCGACATGGCGTAGCAGAAAACGAAGTAGAGAATCGCCAGAAAAATATAGGCCTCGGTCGAATAGCCCGTCCACTTTGGATTCGAGAGAGTGACCTTGGTGGTTTTCAGAACATCATACAGAGCGATAATCACCACCAGCGACGTGTCCTTGAAGGCCGAGAGCAGGATTCCTACCGTAGGCGGGATGACAATCTTCAATGCCTGCGGCAGGATGATCAGGCGCATGGACTTGCCGTAGTTCAGGCCCAGGGAATCGGCAGCCTCGTACTGGCCGCGCGGAATGGCCTGCAGACCGCCGCGCACTACCTCGGCGATATAGGCTGCGGTGAACAGGATGATTGCCGCCAGGGCACGCAGCACCTTGTCGACGGTCATGCCGTCCGGCAGGAACAGGGGAAACATGACCGATGACATGAACAGCAGGCTGATCAAAGGGACGCCGCGGATCATTTCAATATAAATCACGCACAGCGATTTGATGGCCGGCATCCGCGAGCGACGGCCAAGGGCCAGCAGGACACCGATCGGATAGGCGCACACCATGCCGAAAAAGGACAGGGTCATGGTCAGCGGCAGACCGCTCCACTGACCGGTTTCCACGACCGGCATGCCGAACACCCCGCCGTACATCAGGGTGGCCATGACAATCAGGCCGATCAACCAGTACCAGAGCAGGGATTTCTTCCAGCGTGCGCGGTCCTTGGAATAGAAAGCCAGACCCAGCATCAGCAGCATGGCCAGAATCGGCCGCCATTCCTGTCCGCTCGGGAAAAAGCCGAGGAAAATGAATTTGACGTTGCGCGGGATAATTGACCAGCAGGCACCCTCGATGTCGCGGCATGCTTCGGCGGAACTGTTCCAGAGACTGTCGATAAAAGCCCATTTGAAAAGCGGCGGGACAACCGCCCAGAGCAGCAGCAGGGTGACAATGGTCAACAGCACGTTGTACCAGGTGTTGAAAAGATTGTCGCGCATCCAGGCGAGCGGCCCGATCTTGATCAATGGCGGCTTCAGGTGTTCTCTGGTGGTTACCGGCGGCGTGGTCATCTCGTCACCTCTCCACCAGGGCCATTTTCTTGTTGTACCAGTTCATGAACAGCGAGGTCGACAGGCTGAAGATCAGGAAGACCACCATAATCAGGGCGACGCCTTCGATCGCCTGCCCGGTCTGGTTGATCATGGTATTGGTCACGGCGACGAAATCGGCGTAGCCGATAGCGATCGCCAGGGAACTGTTCTTGGTCAGGTTCAGCATCTGACTGGTCAGCGGCGGAATAATCACCCGCAGGGCTTGCGGCAGGATCACCAGATGCAGAATCTGGCCTGGCCGCAGGCCAACCGCCATGGCAGCCTCCACCTGGCCCCTGCCGACCGACTGGATGCCGGCGCGGACGATTTCGGCGACGAACGCTGAAGTATAGATCACCAAACCGAACAGCAGGGCGCTGAATTCCGGACTGACAGTGACGCCACCGGTAAAATTGAAGCCACGCAGTTCCGGTATATCCATGGCCGTCGGCGCGCCATGAAAAGCCCACACCAGAAGCGGCAGTCCGATAGCCAAGCCAGTGGTCAGGCGCAAGGCTGGAAAGGGCTGGCCGGTCAGGGCCTGACGCCGTTTCCCCCAACGGTTCATGAACCAACCCAGAATGAACACCCCGAGCAGAGACCACCCCATCGCGCCGTAAGCCGGATGAGCCTCCGGAACAGCGAAAATGATGCCGCGGTTGCATAAAAACAATCCCTCGAAGGGATTCAGCGCCTGTCGGGGAGAGGGAAAAGATTCGTAAAAGATCGCATACCAGAAAAACAACTGCAGCAGGACCGGAATGTTCTGCATCACCTCGATGTAGCCGGCAGCCAGCTTCGAAATCAGCCAGTTGGTCGAAAGGCGGGCGACACCGATAATGGTACCGAGAACCGTCGTCAGGATAATGCCGATGAAAGAGACTTTGATCGTGTTCAGAGCCCCGACCAGTAAAGCTCGCAGGTAACTGTCGGAAGCTGAGTAGCTGATCAGCGATTCGCCGATTTCAAAGGAAGCTTCTTTGTCGAGAAAACCGAAACCGGTGGCGATCGACTGTCTTTCCAGGTTCGCCTGGGTATTGGAGAACAAGTAATAACCCACGCCGAGAACCGCAAGCAGGGCCACCGCCTGAAATACCACGGAGCGCTTGCCTTCATCCCGCCAGAAGGGCGGAGCTGTCGGCTGCGCTGTACTGTTTGGGTGTGCAGTCTGCTTTGCTTTCAAATGAATTGACCGGATTGCAAGGGATCATTCGGACAGCGGCCGCGAGCCATGGCTCGCGGCCGCCATCACGGTCGTTCGGATGTCTGTCTACTTGAAGGGAGGCGAATACATCAGCCCGCCGTTGGTCCAGAGGGCATTCAGGCCCCGTTCCAGGCCCAGTGACGTATTGACGCCGACATTCCGTTCGAAGACTTCGCCATAATTGCCGACCTGTTTGATAATATTGTAGGCCCATTTTTCATCCAGGCCGAGAGCTTCGCCGTTACCCGGTACGACGCCGAGGAAACGCTGGATGACAGGGTCCTTGCTTTTCAGCATTTGGTCGACGTTCTTGGAGGTAATCCCCAACTCCTCGGCATTGATCATGGCCAATACCGAGAAATCGACGATGTCCATGAACTGATCGTCGCCATGGCGAACGGCAGGAGCCAGAGGCTCTTTGGAGATAATTTCCGGGAGGATGACGTAATCCTTGGGATTCGGGGCCACGGCGCGGGTCCCGGCCAGCTGGGAGGCATCCGAGGTCAGCACGTCACAGCGGCCGGCAAAAAAGGTCTTGGCCAGTTCGGAGGTGGATTCGATGACCACGGGGTTCATCTTCATGTTATTGGTACGGAAAAAGTCAGCGGCATTCTGCTCGGTGGTGGTTCCCGGCAAAACGCAGACCGTCGCGCCATCCAGTTCCTTGGCGCTTTTGAGGCCGAGTTGCTTGGGAACCATGAAGGCCTGTCCGTCATAGTAGTTGACGGTGACGAAGTTCAGCCCGAGTTGGGTTTCGCGGCTGAGGGTCCGGGTCGCATTGCGGGTGAGGAGATCAATCTCGCCCGACTGCAGGGCGGTGAAGCGCTGCTGGGCGGTCAGCGGCGTGAATTTGACTTTTTCGGCATCGCCGAAAATGGCAGCGGCGACAGCGCGGGCGGTATCCACATCCAGGCCCTTCCACACGCCTTTCTCGTTTGGCATGCCGAAACCGAACACGCCGCCATTGACGCCGGCCTGGATGAAGCCTTTTTTCTTGACGGCATCCAGATCTTTGCCGGCGTGAGCGAAGCCGACCATGACCAGGGTCAGGCACATCAGGAGAACCAGGGCTTTTGCAAACTTCATCGTTTCCTCCATCTCATTGTTAGAGTTGAATGCCCTGAAAGGACATCCTGCTACGATAAAAAGACCGGGCGGAACAGCCCCGGATCGAAACCCTGCAAATGCCGTCAACTTCTAACGTTCCGGTGCGATTAAGAATCACGACCACTTCAAGTATATAGGAAACTGGGGGAGAACTGTCAAACGGAATAAAACGCGATTTTAATTTTATCATTGTTCCGGAAAATCGCAGTGCCCGGTTTCTACGGTAAGGGCAGCCTAGGAGGCTGACGGTCTATCCATGAACTGGCTGCAAATCCGATCCTTCGGCCCATATTTCAGCTCCTTTTTGCCCCATAGCTACGGCTATGCGCCTGCAAACGAGCTGAAATCTGTTCTCGAAGCCTCGAATTTTCGCTTCAGTTCGTATAGCCCGACAGGCTCCTAGCTGTTAAAGTCCCATTGAACCTTCAACGGGTCATGATGGCTTGACAAACGCCCTGGTCGCCGGCCTGGTCCATATCATCCTGATCTATTCCCCGCATCAAATTGCCCGCCGCCTGAAAAGCTCCGGCGCCGTGCAAAAATGCCTGCATTGGGCGACCGGAATCCCCTTTCTCGATTTCGGCGTCAGGCTGACCTTGCCAGAGCCGTTGCCTCATCCCGAGCAGTACCGCCCAATCAAAGTTGCCACCCTGAAAAAATCATCGTGGCAATTTCAGGCCACGCAATTGTCACGTTGTTTTCCGTTGTTTCAAAAAGATTGTCTTGTTTTTTCTTGACTAAAAAAATAATGTATGGTCTGCTTCTCCGATAGATCTCACCACCCCGGCAGTTTTTCTGGAGGAAAACAACCATGTCACGGATTTTCACCGACAATTCCCTGGCGATCGGCGGCACCCCGCTGGTACGCCTGAACCGCATTGTTCCCGGCAAGGCCACTGTTCTGGCAAAAATTGAAGGCCGCAACCCGGCCTATTCGGTCAAATGCCGGATCGGCGCCTCGATGATCTGGGATGCGGAGCAAAAGGGCCTGCTGGGTCCGGGCAAAGCCTTGATCGAACCGACCAGCGGCAACACCGGAATTGCCCTGGCTTTTGTCGCCGCGGCTCGCGGCATACCGATTACCCTGACCATGCCCGAGACCATGAGTCTGGAGCGCCGCAAGGTACTCAAGGCCTTTGGTGCCGAACTGGTCCTGACCCCGGGGGCCAAGGGCATGCCCGGCGCCATTGCCGAGGCTGAGCGGCTGGCTGGGGAAGACCCGGACCGCTACCTTCTGCTGCACCAGTTCAAGAACCCGGCGAATCCTGCGATCCATGCGCAGACGACCGGACCGGAAATCTGGGATGACACGAAGGGCGAAATCGACGTGCTGGTCTCAGGGGTCGGCACCGGCGGCACGCTCACCGGCGTCTCCCGTTATCTCAAGCAGACCCGCGGCAGGCAGATTCTTTCAGTGGCCGTCGAGCCGGTCGACAGTCCCGTCATCACGCAAACCCGCGCGGGGCAGGAAATCAAGCCGGGCCCACACAAGATTCAGGGGATCGGCGCAGGTTTTATCCCCGAGACTCTCGACCTCTCTCTGGTCGATCGGGTCGAACAGGTCAGCAACGACGAAGCCATCGATTTCGCCCGCCGCCTGGCTCGCGAAGAAGGGCTCCTCTCCGGTATCTCCTGCGGCGCGGCGACAGCCGCTGCAGCCCGGCTGGCCGCCGACCCGGAGTTTGCCGGTCAAACCATCGTGGTCATTCTGCCGGACTCGGGCGAGCGCTATCTGAGCAGCATCCTGTTCGAAGGTCTTGACTGACAACAGAGAAAGAGTTCGCTGAAGATTGTCAGGCCCCGAAAAATCCCGGATCAAGGTTTTGGGGTTGACAGATGCTAAGCATTTTTCTACTAAATGGAACAACATAAGATTTGCCGACTGGCAGATCTCGTTTTCATCAAGAGTGGCTGAGGGACGGGCCCTGTGACGCCACAGCAACCGGTTCGCATCGTGCGGATGCCAGGTGCTAAATCCCACTCCCAAGAACGGGGGGAAGATGAGAGCGGCGCTACAGGCAATGGCATTTCCTGTAAAGCCCCTTCTCGTCAGTCGAGAAGGGGCTTTTTATTGTCTGCAGCGCCACCTGCAAAAGGAGAAGATCGTCATGGACAAACCCACCGACTGTTCTCGACACACGCGTACCGTGCTGGCCGGCGTCGGCCGCGACCGGGCCACGGGGGCCATCAGCTTTCCCATCTACCCGAGTGCCACTTATCGTCATCCCGCCCTCGGCCAGAGCACGGGGTTTGACTACACCCGCTCCGGCAATCCGACCCGCGCGGTTCTGGAAGAAGCTCTTGCCGACCTGGAGGGCGGCAGTCGGGGGCTGGCGTTTGCCTCGGGCATGGCTGCCTTGACGACCCTCTTCCTGCACTTTGCCGCGGGCGATCACCTGGTGGTCTCCGAAGATCTGTACGGCGGGACCTACCGGGTGCTGGAGCAGATTTTCGGCAAGTTCGAACTCAGCGCCAGTTATGTGGACACCAGCGACACCGCCGCGGTGGCCGCCGCCTGCCGGGCAGAGACCCGGGCCCTGTTGATCGAAACCCCGGGCAATCCGCTGCTTGGCATCGCCGACCTGCCGGCCCTGGTCCGTCTCTGCCGGGAGCGAGGGTTGCTGCTGCTGGTCGACAATACCTTCCTGACCCCGATGCTCCAGCAGCCGTTGCAGCTTGGCGCCGATGTCGTTATCCATTCAGCCACCAAGTACCTCGGCGGACACAATGATCTCTGCGCCGGAGCCTTGGTCGCCCGGGATCCTGACCTTGGCGAGGAATTGTATTTCCTGCAGAATTCGACCGGGGCCATTCTGCCGCCCCAGGACTGCTGGCTGCTGCTGCGCAGCTTGAAA
This sequence comes from Desulfuromonadales bacterium, assembly GCA_035269105.1. Taxonomy (GTDB): domain Bacteria; phylum Desulfobacterota; class Desulfuromonadia; order Desulfuromonadales; family BM103; genus JAQYVZ01. The sequence goes on along the minus strand of DATFJP010000223.1, from coordinate 2,813 downwards.
ACCCTGGGCCTGCGCATGGAACGCCATTGCCAAAATGCCCGGCATGTGGCTGAATGGCTGCAACGCCAACCGCAGGTCGAAACCGTCTATTACCCCGGCCTGCCGGATCACCCCGGACACCGCCGGAATGCCATCCAGGCAACCGGCCACGGCGGCATGATCTCCTTCCGGCTGGCATCGGCAGAGCAGGCGACCGTGGTCCTGGAGCGACTGGAACGGATTTCCTTCGCGGAAAGCCTCGGCGGGGTCGAGACCCTGATGACCCTGCCGGCCGTCCAGACGCACGCCGACATTCCGGCGGCAGAAAGGGAACGATTGGGTGTCTGCGACAGCCTGCTGCGGCTCTCGGTGGGTATTGAGGACGTGGCGGACATTATCGCGGACCTGGAACAGGCCCTGGCCGCTTCCGATCAACCGCCCCGGAAATTTCCTGATCATGGAGAAAATTCTTATGCCTGAAAAAACTTACAAGCCAGCGACCCTGGTGGTTCACCAGGGAACCGACCGCGATCCCTACACCGGCGCGGCCACGGTGCCCATCTACCAGGCTTCCACCTACCACCATCCGGGCGGACAACAGGGCGACTACGAGTATGCGCGGGGCAGCAATCCGAGTCGCTCCCAGGTGGAAGAAGCCATCGCCCTGCTGGAAGGCGGCTGCGCCGGGTTTGCCTATGCCAGCGGCATGACGGCCATCGCCGCCGGCCTGGCGCTCCTCAAGCCGGGCGATCACCTGATCGCGCCCCGGGACATCTACGGGGGGACCTGGCGATATCTGCAGAAAATTCTGCCTGAGCAAGAGATCAGCACCAGCTTTGTCGACATGCGCGACCAGGAGGCCATCCGGGCGGGCATAACCGCAAAGACGCGCGCCCTGTTCCTGGAGACCCCGTCGAACCCCCAATTCAATGTCACGGACATCCGGGCGGCCGCGGACCTGGCACGAGAGCATGGCCTGCTGACCCTGCTCGACAACACCTTCATGACCCCCTTGAGGCAGCGGCCGCTGGACCTGGGGGTTGACATCGTCGTCCACAGTGCCACCAAATTTCTGGGCGGCCACAGCGACCTGCTGGCCGGCCTGGCGACCACGGCCGATCAGGAAATCGCCCGCCGACTGAAACTCCACCAGGCGGCCCAGGGCGCCGTGCTCGGCCCCTTCGATTCCTTTCTGCTGGCCCGCGGCCTGAAGACTCTCAAGGTCCGTCTCGACGCGGCGGAAAACAATGCCCGGCAACTCGCCGAGAGACTGCAGACTCATCCCGCGGTGAAACGGGTCGTCTTTCCGGGCCTTGCCGACTTTCCGCAAGCCGATCTGCATTTTTCCCAGGCCAGCGGTCCGGGCGCCGTACTCTCTTTCGAACTCGACGACCGCGACCGGGTCAACCAGCTTTTGCAGAAGATCGAACTGCCGATTATCGCCCCCAGCCTGGGCGGCGTGGAAACCATCCTGACCCATTGCTGGAGCATGTCCCATGCCGCGATTCCGGCCTCTGTCAAACAGGAACTCGGCATCGGCCCGAATCTGCTCCGTTTGTCGGTGGGCTTGGAAGATCCGGACGACCTCTGGCAGGACCTGGAGGCCGCCCTGGCCAAGTGAATCGGTTCCGCGCAGACTTTTCCCGACCATCGCCAACCCCGAAACGCACAAAGACCGCCGCGGCGGTCTCTGTTTCCATGGGTGAAGGCGGGCGGCTATTTCTTCTGCCACTGCCCGTTATCGCTTTCGAGATACCAGCCGGCTTCGGCTTTGCCGCGCCAGGACTCGGCGAAAATGGCCTGAACTTCGTCGGTCTTTTCCGGAAAGCCGTTGGCCTTGGCGATTTCCTGATAGAGCCGGCGGCGCGCCTGGTTTTCGGCATCGGCCAGCCGCTTGATTTCGGCCCGCTGCTTGAGACTGAGCCCGTCCGTGGTACGAACCTCCAGCAGGCCGTTGCGGGCGATGCCGAGATTGCCGGCATCCAGGTAGGGTTTCAGCTGCTCGAAGCGGCTTCTCATGTCAGCACGGATGGCTCGAATCTCAGGTGTGCTGACGTTGATATCCTGTTCGGCATAAGCGACTTGCGGCCCCCACCATTGCGGCAGGAAGCTGCTGCCCGGATTGGCTGGCGCCTGCTTTTCGGACGCTTCTTTTTCGCCGTAGACTTCGTCCACGATCCGGTCGGCCGCGCCGCGGATTTCCTCGGCCGGAAAATAGATATTGATGGTGACACAGGAGACCACTGCGGCCACGGCCAGAAGAGTCAGACTCTGCAAAAATTTCTTCATAAAGAGGACCTCCGATTCACGCCCGGGGATGGCTTGAGTGTTCCTCGACTATAACCGACCTGCCGGCAAAATCAATTTTCGGTGCGTTCGATGCGCTTCAGGCGCTTGACCATTTCCTTGAAGGAGATGGTCGGCGAGGAGATGATGACATCGATCTTCGGCGGCAGCCAGCCGCCGTCAACCAGATACTGATCGGAATCGCTCCTGGCGGTTCCCTCCAGGTAGAAAACGTCGTTTTCCAGGGAGCAGAGGAAACCGATTTTGCGGTAGCGGTAGAAATCGATGAACTGGTAGATGCCGCTCGAAAGTGCCGCCGAAAGCCCGCCCTGGCTGAGGGTGTTGAGATTGCGGATCGCCTTGACGCTGATGTTGCGTTCCCCCTGCTCCCGGGTCTCGAAACGGGCGGCAAAGGCCGAGGGCAGCCCGTTGAAGAGCCGCAGATCCTCCACGGACCCGTCGGCGATGCCGTTGATCTCGCCAAAGGAGAAGGTCCGGGTCAATTGGGCGAGGTCGACCCCCCGGAAGCCGACGTCGGCATGATAGGT
>DATFJP010000222.1:0-16846 GCA_035269105.1 Desulfuromonadales bacterium | reverse complement strand
GGTCGGTAATCACCCTGCCGGCGACCCGCACCCGGCGCGGACAGGCGAAATCCAACATCCGCCTGAATTACGGGCACACCACCATACCGCGGCATCTGCGCGACATGGTCGTCACCGAATACGGCATCGCCGACCTGCGGGGCAAAAGCGATGCCGAGGTCATTGCCGCCATGCTGGCCGTTGCCGATTCCCGGTTCCAGGGCGAACTGCTCGAGCAGGCCAAGTCGGCAGGCAAGATTGGCGCGGACTACAAAATTCCCGCCGACCAGCGGCAAAACCTGCCGGAGCGGCTCGCCGCCGATCTGGAACCGCTGCGTGACGCAGCCAACCTGACTGCTTTCCCTCTGGGCAGCAGTTTCACCGAGACCGAGGAAGAGCTCGTTCCCGCTTTGCACATGCTGTCCGAAGCCGCCGGTTCAAAGGGCGAGCTCGCCAGGCTGGCCTGGCACGGCTGGCGGGCCGAAAGCCGCGCGGCGGTTCAGCGGAACTGCCTGGAACGCATGGGCTTGAGTCGCCCGGAGTCCCTGCGGGACAGGTTTTACCGGGCGCTGCTGCTGGCTGCCCTCGAGGAGGCGGATTGATCGGCCGGATCAGAGAAAAAGACACCAATGCTTGAAAGGAGCGTGAATTTATACCATGTCATTTTTTCGCCTGCTGATACTCCTGGTCGCGACTCTTGTCCTGAACGCCGCTGCCGCTGCTGAGGCGTCCGCCGAACAAGACGGCTATCAGGTCTGGCTGGAAGATTTCCGCCGGGACGCCCTCCAGGCCGGAATCTCCCCGGAAACCCTGCAGCAGGCGCTGGCGGAGATGCAGCAGCCTCTGCCGCGGGTGGTCGAACGCGACCGCAGCCAGCCGGAAACGACGCAGACAGTGGCTGCCTATGTCGAAGCCCGGCTTGACGGAACGCGGATCGCCGAAGGCCAGCGCATGCTGCGCCGCTATCCGACCTGGCTGGGCAGGGTGGAAAACCGGTACGCCGTTCAGCGCCGGTTCATCGTCGCCCTCTGGGGGTTGGAGTCGCACTATGGCGAGTATACCGGCTCTTTCCCGATCCTGCGCTCCCTGGCTACCCTGGCCTGGGACGGCCGCCGGGGGGCTTATTTCCGGCAGGAACTGCTGGCGGCCCTGAAAATTCTCGATGCGGGCCATGTTCACCCGGAAAACATGAAAGGTTCCTGGGCCGGGGCCATGGGCCAATGCCAGTTCATGCCTTCCTCTTTCCTGGCTTACGGGGTCGATGCCGACGGCGGCGGCCGCATCGATCTCTGGGCCACGGTGCCGGATGTGCTCGCCTCGACCGCCAACTATCTGGCGCGGCACGGCTGGCAGGATGATCAGACCTGGGGGCGGCCGGTGCGTCTGCCGGAAGATTTCGATATCGGTCTGGCCGGGCTCGATACGCGTCAGCCCCTTGCCCGCTGGCAGCAACTGGGCGTGCGGCGCAGCAATGGCCGGGCTCTCCCCCGTCGCAATCTGGAGGCTTCGCTGCTGGTGCCCGACGGCGTGGGCGGGCCGGCCTACCTGGTTTACGACAATTTTCGGGTCTTGCTGAAATGGAACCGGTCGATCGCCTTTGCCGTGGCCGTCGGCACCTTGGCGGATCGGCTCCAGGAGGAATAGGACCCGGCAATCTTCGGTTCTGAAAGGAGCCTGTTATGCTTCGTTTCCTGAAAATGAGACTGATGCTGCAGGTTGGCGGCTGGCTTGCCCTGCCCCTGTTCCTGACCGGGGCGGCTACGCCGCCACCGGATGTGATCGATACTCAGGAGCATGACCTGCGTATCGTCGAGATCGTCAAAGGCCTCGAACATCCCTGGAGCCTTGCCTTCCTGCCGGATGGCGACCTGCTGGTCACCGAGCGGCCGGGACGGCTGCGGCTGATCCGGGGCGGGCGGCTGCTGCCGGAGCCCGTGGCCGGGCTGCCTTCGGTCGCGGCGCGCGGACAGGGCGGCCTGCTCGACGTCGCCCTGCATCCGGAGTTTGCGGAGAACCGCTGGATCTACTGGTCCTATTCCGGCGCCGGCACGGGCGGCATCGGCACCGAGGTGGCGCGCGGCAAGCTGATCGACGACCGCCTGCAGGAGGTTGAAGTCCTCTTCGTCATGCAGCCCAAGTCAGAGGGCGGCCGGCATTTCGGCTCGCGCCTGGTTTTCGATCGACAGGGCTATCTGTTTATTACCCTCGGCGACCGCGGCGAACGGGACCGGGCGCAGCAGCCCGGCGACCATGCCGGCTCGGTGATCCGTCTGCATGACGACGGCCGGGTCCCGGAGGACAACCCCTTCGTCGGGCGGGAAGGCTGGCAGCCGGAAATCTACAGCTTCGGCCACCGCAACCTGCAGGGGGCGGCGCTCCATCCCGAGACCGGGATGCTCTGGACCCATGAACACGGTCCGCAGGGCGGCGATGAGGTCAACATCATCCGGGCCGGGGTCAACTACGGCTGGCCGGTCATCACCTACGGCACCAATTACGTGACCGGCACCCAGATCGGTGAAGGCACCCATAAACCCGGCATGGCTCAACCGATCCATTACTGGGTGCCTTCGATTGCGCCCTCGGGAATGGATTTCTACACCGGGGACAAATTTTCGAACTGGCAGGGCGATCTGCTGGTGGGTGCCCTCAAGGACCGGATGCTGGTGCGCCTGAGCCTCGAAGGCGAAAAAGTGGTCGGCGAGGAGCGCTTTCTCAAGAACGTCCTCGGCCGCATCCGGGCCGTGCAGCAGGGTCCCGACGGTTTCGTCTATCTGCTGACCGACGAGGATGACGGTGTGCTGGTGCGGCTGGAACCGGCAGGGCAAAGATAGAAAGGCGCAGGATTGGACACAGAACGGCCTGGCCTGGAAAGGACAGGCCGTTCTGTGTCTGCCCGGTTGAAATGGCGGGATTTTGCCCTGTGCTATAGCTTCCCTTCTTCGTGCAGCTTGATCAGGCGAGCGAATTTCTTTTCCATGCCGGCGATAATTTCATCGTGGCTGGTGCCGAGATCATGCCACAGAAAAGCCAGCATGGCCTGGCCGTAGCAGATGTTGCAGTTGGCCGCATGATCATCGAATTCCTCGCCGACCCGGCCTTTTTTCCAGAAGCAGTGCAGCAGATTCTTGTGGCCCATCGCCTGGCAGAAGCAGTAGCATGGGATGATCACCTGCTTGTCGCTGCTGTTGACGTCTCCCAGCAGTTGCGGCTCCTTGACGGCTATCTTGTAACCGGCTTCGACGGAATCGCTGGTATAAACGAAAGCGGGAAAATCGTACGGCTCCCAGTCTTCCTCAGGGTACTTCTCTGCCAGGAGTTCCTGTGAGTGCCGGGTCAGGTCCGCCATGGACATGGCAAGGATCCGATCAAATTTTTCCTGCTGCTCGGCATCCAGCGCCTGGGCGTTGCCGAAGGAAAAGGCGAGCAGGGCAATTACCCAGAAGAAGAGTCGTGATAACCGGAATTTGGGCATTTGAAGCTCCTTTGTCAGGGAAATATTTTGGATGGTTCGGGAAGGCCATTTTCAGACTCGCCGATTTCTCCTCATTTACCGCAAGGTAAAATCGAACTGAAACTGTCTTTTCCTGCCGTCGGCCAATTGACTGCCGATGATGAATTGATATTCCCCGGGCCCCTGCAGGGCCAGGTCGGCGCCATAATGCCCCTGCATGGCCGTCAGGGGGATCGGAGCACCGGGTTGCTGGTTTTGGTAACTGTATTTAACGGCAGCCGAGCCGGCTTCGATTAACTCTCCGGTCTCCCGATCGACAAAAACGACCATGAAATGGTGGGTCATTTTGCTCCCGCGATCAGCCATGGTTTTTTCCACATCCTTGAGATGAGCCATGGCCTCGACGCCGCTCTGCACGGCGTTCCCCAGCATAATCATATCTCCCGGCAGAGTCATCCCATCGACCGGGTGTCTGCCGGATGTTTGTTCGCTCCCAGTTGATTCGGTCGCGGCAGCCTGGGCGGCCAGGGGCGTGACGAGGGCCAGCAGCAACAAGATCGCGGACTGCAAGAAGATTTTGATCATTTTTTTCTCCATGTTTTCCCTTGCTTGACGGGGGCAAGAGCCACGGCAAAAGCACCGGGAAAGCTCTCGCTCACCTGACTTAACTGACTTCCTCCATGGCATATTTATTGATCCGGTAGGCCAGGATGTGTCTTGGGACCCGCAGGAAGGCAGCGGCCCTGGTCAAGTTGCCGCTGGAGGCCACCAGCGCCTGCATGATGGCCTGTCGTTCGATATCCTTCAAAGGAAAGCCCTCCGGCGGCAGCCTGACCACGCACGGGTTCTTGATGCGTTCGCCGAGCAGCAGGTGGGACGGCAAGTCCTCCCGTTCGATCAAGCCCTTCTGGTCCAGGATCGCCAGACGTTCCATGAGATTCTGCAGTTCCCTGACATTGCCGGGCCAGGGATACTCCTGCAGGGTCTTGACCGCGCCCGACGACAGGCTTACTTCGTGGTTGCCGGCCTTTTTCTCGAGGAAGAACCTGGCCAGCGGAACGATATCCTCCGGGCGGTCCCGTAAGGCGGGCATTTTCAGGGGCAGGACCGCCAATCGATAGAAGAGATCACTGCGGAAATGTCCTGCCGCGACCAAATTCTCGAGGTCGCAATTGGTCGCGGCAATGACCCGGACATCGACAGGCTTCGCCGAGCCACCCACCGGAGAAACCTCATGCTCCTGCAGGGCTCGCAGCAACTTGGGCTGCAGTTCCGGCGGCAGCTCACCCACTTCATCCAGAAACAGGGTTCCTTCATTGGCTTGCTGGAATTTGCCGGGATGGTCGCGCACCGCCCCGGAAAAAGCGCCCCGAATATGCCCGAAAAGCTCGCTTTCCAGCAGGGTGGGAGGAATGGCCGCGCAATTGACGGCGACGAAGGGACCGGCACAACGTTTGCTGTGGTAATGCAGCAGCCGAGCCGCCAGCTCCTTGCCCGTTCCGCTTTCGCCCAGCAGCAGAACCGAAGCATCGGAAGGTGCCATACGCCTGATCAGTGCCTTGACGATCTGGATTTTGCTAGAATCGCCCAGCAGCAGAGGACATTTTCTGGCCGCTTTCGCCGGTTGCCCCGTCTTAGCCCCTTCTCGGCTCGCGCGAGGGGCAAGCGCCTTATAAACGGCGAGGGAAAATTGTGCGGCGCTGAACGGTTTGTGAAGATAATCCCCGGCACCGAGGCGAACCAGACGGCTCAACTGCTTGGCCGAGTTTGCATCCGTAAGAAGAAGGGTCTGGGCCGATTTGTGCCGGGCAGCGATTTGGGCCAGCAACTTTCTCTGTGCAACATCCTCCAGGCAAAGATCGATGATGACCAGACAAGGCCGGCGGTTTGCAACCATCTCGAGGCCGGTGGGTATGTCATCGGCCATGCACAGAATATAGCCGGCAACCTCCAGAACGCCATGCATGACCTGACGCTGCCGGGGATCGGAATTGAACGTCATCAGCAGAATCGAAGGCGAAGGATATTCCATATACGTTCTCCTCTCAAAGGATAGTCTTTCAAGAGGTGTGCCGAATAAAAATTGCCTTTTTTCAGTATCTTGCAAAATAAAAAGAGAGGGTGCTGTGGAAAATCCAACAGCACCCTGCAGAATATTCTTTAAGTTTGGATGAATCTCAACTTGTCATTGCAAAGGCAGACGGAACAGATCGCTTTCTGCATTCCGCCCGAAAATATTTCCCGGCCGGGCCACCACCAGAAAAATCTGCCGGTCATCGATCCAGAGACCCTGGATGGGATGGTCGAATTGCGCTTCGAGGTCTTTCTTAAGAAACCTTCGGCCGTCATGTTCGATCATGGTCAGCCAGGTCTTGCTCACTCCGGGGCCGAAGCCGGGTGCGCGCAAGGTCGGGATGTCGGCGCCAACCGCGATGACATTGACTTTGCCGCTTTTATCGACCTGGAATGTCTGGGGCGCAATCTGGAAAAACCGGGTATCAATCAGCGGGTCGGTACTGCCTGAAAACCGGTCATAGCTCAAGCGGGACAGGCTGCCGCCGAATTTTCGCGGAAATCGGTAGAGCTGCCGGTTCTCCTTGTAAACGGTCAGATGGCCGTTGTCCACCTGGACGACTTCCGGCTGCCGGTCACCGTCCAGGTCGGCGAATGCCGAGCCGTTGACCCGAAAACCCTTCGGCAGCGCGACCGGGAGCGGGACCTCTCGCAACCGGCCATCCTGAAAAGCCAATTGCACGACCGGCGGCGACGCATTGTCGACGAGAAACTCCTGCGCGAGCAGGAGTTCGAAGCAGTTGTCCTGGTCGGCATCGAAACTGCCTGCCAACATCCCCGGCACGTTCGCCTGCTTGATCAGGCTGCGGTTGTCGAATCGGTAGACGATGCTGGAAATCGAGGTTTCCGTGGAGGCGCTGTTGGGAATCTGGCGCTGCAGGGCGGAGCCGACCACCAGGTAGGGCTTCTGGTCGGCAGCGGGCTGCCACCAGGCGAGGGTCAGCGCCTTTGCCATGAGCGGCAGGTCGGCGGCGGCGACCTGCCGCAGGTCCTCGCCGACCTCGAATATCCGGATCGTCTTGCCGTCGGTGACGGCCGCCAAAATGGTTCCCCCATGGCGGACAAAGTCGGCCATGACCAGGGTCCCGTCCACGGTGCCCAGGAAGACGGGCTCCTGGCTCTGGACTTCGGAGTCAGCAGCGGCGATCGCCTGCGTCGCCGGCGCTGGCTGCGTCCCGGAGCTCGCTGCCTGGGTCTCCGCTGCGCCGGCAGGCCAGGGGTAACGGCGGATTTCCTCGCCGTCTGCGGACGCCACAGTCAGGGTCTCGTCCTGCAGACGGAACAGCAGGTCGATATCGTCGGGAACGGCTTTTGCCGCGGAGGTTACCTGATAGCCCTGCCAGAGCAGGTGAGGCAGGGCAGCGGAAAGCCTTGCATAAGCCTGCCGGCCACCCCCGGTGTCAGACACGAGATAGGCCTGCAATCCGCCGTAGCGGACCACTGGCATGCCTGCCTCGATCTTTTTTCCCGGAGTAACCAGGGCCGCCCGGGAAAAGCCGTCGTCGACCATGGTGACCCGGAGGACCGCTGGGTCGGTCCTCTTGACCTGGATGACCTCACCGGTTTTAGGGTGGAAAACCTCCTCCTTGTCCGGCTGGATGACCAGCAGGTCCCCCGCCATCAATCCCTGGTCGGCATCCATGTCGACCAGATAGAGGTCGTCCTTGGCGAGGATGACGAAGCCTGCCGCCGGTTGCAAGTCCTGCTGCAGATCCTGCAGGGGGGCGGCGGCGGCAATGCCGCAGAAGACCATTTGCAGACCCCAGGCCCACAGTAGGCGGGAAGACCATTTTCGAAGACCATTCAGCATGACAAGAGGCCCCCTCTTCTGAAAGCAAGGTTGATAAAGGAAAACAAGGTGCTCGACGGCGCTTCATTATAACAAAAAAAGCCGGGCCCCCTGACAAGGGCCCGGCCGATGGTCGCCCCTCGAGGGTTAGAACTTGTAGCGTACCCGGGCGGTGGAGCGGAAGATGTCGTTGTCGGCACTTCCATCCCGTTCGACTTCGAAGAAGTCCATGGCATCGTCGGCAAACAGGTAGCCCATATTGAGAGCCACTTCGCAGTTCTCGAAGAGCTGGTAGCTGACATAGGCATCCAGCTCGGTGCCCAGGGAGTCTTCGGCCTGGGCGTTGGCGTTGTCGTCCACGTATTCGAGGTCTTCAGCGGTCAGCAGGTAAAGAATCGCCGCGCCTACGGTCATCTTCTCCGTGGCCTTGTAATCGAGGGACAGCTTGTTCAGGAACAGGCCTTTGTTGCCGATGTAGGGTCGCTCGGTGAAATAGGAATCGTCCGTATAGCCGCCCTCCTGGAAGATGATGCTTTCGAAGCGATCGACGTCAACGGCGAGGAAGCCCTCCAGGTCGCTGTCGGCGTCATCATCATCACCGGAGGCATAATAGGAAGTCAGGCTGAGCCGGACCCGGCCGATATTGACGCCGGCATCGACATGCAGCAGGTAGGCAGAAATATCGTAATCTTCCGTGGGGCCTCCGTCGATGGAGACATTATCCAGTGAGCCGTTCTCGTAAATGGCATCCCAGTCGACAAAGGCGTTGCCGAAGCCGGTCGGGATACTGATTCCGCCATCGATGCCGAGTGCGATCATGTCAAAATCTTCCGTGGGGAATTTTTTGATCTCATAATCCAGGATCGAATCCAGGTTGCCGGCAGTGTCATTGTCGGCAGATTGCGTCAAATAGGTGCCGAAAAAGCCAAGCTTGAGATTGTCCATTTTGTGGTCGTAGCGGGCAATCAGGGCATCCAGATCACCATCGCCCCAGTCCTGCTCGTCCGTGGTCACGTTTTCGCTGCCGCGGGCCCAGCCCAGATTCAGACCACCCTGCTTATAAAAAACACCCATGGCGGTTTCGTTCCAGAAATAACCGTTAACGCCGACCGGCAGCAAACCGATTTTGACGCGCCCCTGGGTGTGCGGAATGGCGAAATCGGTATAGGCCCAGCGGGTTTCGATGTTGACGCCGTCGCCGGAGAACCCTCCGCCCTGGCTTTTGCCGGAGCCGCTGCGGCCGAAGCGCACGGCACCGATTTCGATGGCATAGACGCCTTTGATGCGGTCATCGTCCGTGGCGGCTTCCGCCCACAGGCGATACTTGATTTCGCCCCAGGAATCATCACTGCCGTCATCCGAAGTCAAATCTTCCTTCGCGCCATCGAGAGTGCTGAACCATTGGGCCTGGTTGGTGTAAACCATGAAGCGATTGTTGAGATCGCCATGGAATTCGAACTTGGCGGCCAGGGCCGAGCCGGCCAGGCCGACGAAGGATAAAGCGATCAAAAGGACCAAAAGCTTTTTCATCTGAATTGCCTCCAAAAATGAATAGGGTTGACTGCACATGGTAAGACTTTCTGCGAATTTCTCTGTCAACAGGGTGGAACAATGGTGCATGGGCATTCAGCGTCTTCTGCCGGGTTGCCATACGGTCCTTGGGTCTCCTCCTTTCCTCGCCTCGGACTTCTGGGTTGCCGGAACAACAGCACACCCTCGCCCCGCACCGGGGCGGTGAACCATCAACTCCTTTCTCAAGATTGGGTGCGGCCAGAACTCGCCACCGCGGATCCCCATGCGCCAATACGATGATAAAAAAAGAGCCTTTTTACGTCGTGCCCAGGACCAGAACTGAAACCGGAGGCTCAAGCCGTAAGCATCCAGTTCAGGAGGCAACTCTTCTCTGGAGCAAACCATGTGCCAACCATAGAACGGTGTTTAAGTTGGCACGTTAGCAGAGTTTTTTTTATTGCACAAGCGGAGGGGTAAAGTTTTTCTGAAGAGTATTGTGAAGGAGCTTGATAATATTGTAAAAAATACCACAGCGGGCAGCGCTGTTTAGTTGCAAAAAAACTGTGTTTTTATTCAACCTGATAGCTGATGATATGAAGAACCCCTCATCCCTATAAAAAAGGTGCGGCCTTTGCTGACGGCCGCACCTGAGGGGAAAAATAGGGATATGCTGGTCTTTACCAGTAATAACCGACGTTCAGATTGAACCGGGTATTTCGTTCATCATTGTTAGCCACGCTTTCATCGACCATGCTGCTGCCCGGTTCGCTGAAAATCATGTTTTCCGAGGAAATCACATCCAGGTAGGTGTAGACCGGGCCGGAAGCGAACAAGGCGCCGATGACGTTCTGCCAACTGGTCGGTTGGTTGTCGGCAGCCGGGGCAATGATTGTGTTGTCGGAATAAAGCGTAATGCTGTCCAGCCATTTCAAGGCGAGGGGAAAGGTATAGGCCACGTTGACGATGCCGATGTCGGCTTCGGCCGGGATCGGCCAGGAGGTGGCATAGCCGCCGACATGGATGATATCGTCATCGAACCCCGGCGGATTTTCGGGGTTGTAGGCATATGCCGCATACTCGAGCTGCAAATTCCAGTTGCCGTAGTTGCCGTTCAGGTGTAAAGCACCAGCCCAGCGGTCGCCCATGTCCCTGGTCTGGTTGTTGTAGAGCTGGCCCCACTGGCCGGAGACGCCGACTTCGGTCTCTCCCAGGCTGCCGTGATCCAGCAGGTAGGCGAGCCGACCGTTGAACTGGTTGGTCTCCTCGTTGCCGTCCGTACCGCTGACGACATCGATCGAGTAGCGGTCAAGGTTGGTGGAACTGCCTAACTCATCATTTTTGTAAAAAGCCAGGGCAAGATTCCAGGGGCCCTCTTGGTACAGCCCCTTGATGCCCAGATCGTAATCGTCTTCCAGGCCGACATAGAAAGCGCTGCTGAACCAGAAGTTATGGGAGGCATAAGGCAACAGGCCGAAAGGGACCTGGTGGATGCCGGCCTGAACTTGCCAGTTGTCGTTGACGTTGTAGCCGACGAAACCGTGATGGATGGTGTGCTGATAGGAATAAAAGCGGTATTCGGCCGACAGGATCCAGTCAGCGAGGGCCCCGTCGACGTTGAGCCGGAAAATATCGAAACCGGCATCGCCGTATTTCTCGTCCTGATCGATGTTCCAGTCGGTATAACCGTAGTTGAAGCGGAGTGCGCCGCCGATGGCAATGGGTCGTTTTTCGGCGAAGACTTCTTCCACCACCTCTTTGACCATCGGCCGGGAATCTTCATCGAGCGTGGTGGCTGCCGCCGGCCTCTCGGCGGTTGCCGCAGGCTGCGGTTGCCGAGCTGCCACCAGGGCCTCGAGTTCGGCAAGACGCTCTTTCATGGCATCCATCTCCGCAACCTTGGCGCGCAAGGCGCGAATTTCCTCGAGCAAGGCCTGATTATCGATTGCCTCGGCCGAGAGGCCCGATCCGGGTGTTATCAACAGCAGAATCCCCCAAAGACAGACTGATCCGGTAATCTTCCGCATGTCGGCTCCTTCCTCTCAGGTGCATCGTTATCGATTGAAAATCGGCAGGGATATTGGTTCGGCAGCCAGGGTGTGCAAGCTTTTAATGATTGCCGGTTCCGACCTCAAAAAGGGTACCTGCTGGCCGGTGCAAGTCAATTCGCCAAGTGCAAAACTCGCGCTCTTCCCCTTACTGCGGACCTGGACGGGTATGCAGAGCGCTGTCGCGCGCCGGGCTTGCCGAAAAAAAGGTTCATCCGGGAATTTCGGGAGCCATGATATATGATTCTCCCTCTTGCATCTTCTCTGCCGCCAACCCGGGGGCGCGTCCCCGGTTCGAAGGCTGAGCCAGTGCAGGTCGGCAATACGCTGGCTGTGGAAATCCACCCGGAATTCCCGGATGAACCCAAAAAAGCCCCTGCCAAATCGAAGCAGGGGCCGTTGCTGCCAATTCCCGGCAAGGGGCGGTTCAGTCAAGGCTCGCCATTTGCTCGACGCTGTACCGGTACCGCCGCCAGGGAAACGGCAGGTCGATAATCTCGCCCGGTTCCCGGATGGTTTTGACGGCTTTGAGGGCCTCGAGCAGAACGGTGCGCTGCTGGGCCAGATTGCCCGGTTCGCCCAGGGGATGGCCGAAGGGCCATTTGAGGAAGATGGTGCGGGGCGGTTGGACTTTTTCCGTGTAGTCCCGAACGATGGAGATGCCCACCGTCGGAATGCCCTGTCTTTCGATTTCTCTCTGGATCAGCCCCACGGACTGATTGCAGATGCCTCAGGCAGGGGTCAGCAACACCAGATCGACCTGGTCTTTTTGGAGCTTGCGGGCAACTTCCGGGGCGCTCGTTTCGACCAGGGTCGATATGTGGCGGCCGTCAATATGGCCCATGAAGCCGAAATGTCTGACTGAGAGGCTGTCCAGCAGCCCTTCCGCCGTCAGTTCGTCCAGCCGGTCCAGCGGCAAAACGATGTTCAGGTCCCGTTCCGCGTCGGTATGGTCGTAGTAGTCATGGGTAATCGTGAAGCCGGAACGGATGGTGGTGCCATCGAGTTCACGGTAGCTGGGGTCCCCGTCCGGATCACGCATATCGAATGGTTGCTGGTCATCGTGATGCACGCCGGCGGTGGTCACGACCGCCATTTTGCAAGTCCGGAGCGGTTTTCCCAGCTCCGACCAGGGGATGACTCCCTCGGACCGGACCGGCTGATAGGCGGCCAGAAACCGTTCCGCCAAAGAGGGGAAGCGGGTGATCGCTTTGGCGATCATCTGGTTTTTGATGGAGGACAGCAATGTTATCTCCCGAGCAAGAAACCTGAAATTGTTGTCAGCAGCCTTTGGAGCCGAGGGGGCACCCATCCTGAGCCACGTTGGTCGTGCCGGCCGGACCGGCTCCGGTGTCGATCGGCAGAACGGGATTGTTGGCCCATTCGATCCAGGAGCCGTCGTAGTTTTTTGCCTGCGTATAGCCCAAGCCGAGGAGCACCAGGGTGGCATAGGAGGAGCGGATGCCGGTCTGGCAATGGGCGATGACCTGCCGGTCCCGGCCCAGACCGTTTAATTCCAGCAGGGCGCGGATTTCTTGTTCACTTTTTAAAACTTTGACGCCGTTGACTTCTTTCTGCAAATTCACCCAGTCGAGGTGGCGTGCGCCGGGTATGTGCCCGGCGCGCTCGGCGCGAACCTCGCTGCCTTCATGCTCTGCCGTCCGCCGAGTGTCCCAGACGACCACCGAGGGATTGGCCAGCCGGGTCAGGACATCTTCGCTGTCTGCCCTTACGTCCTGACCTGCGCGGCACCGGTAGCCTTCCGTGGCGACAACCCTGGTTGGCAGCAGGGCGGTCGGCCGGTCTTCCTGGTTCCATTTATCGTAGCCGCCGTCCAGGACATAGGACTGCGCGTGGCCATGGTAGCGGAGCATCCAGACGAAGCGGGCCGAATAGGGATTATGGTCTTCGGCGTAGGCAACCACCACCGTGTCGGGGGTGATGCCGAAACGATCCATCAGGGATTCGAACTCCTCGACGGTCGGGATCAGGCTTTTCACCCCGTTGCGACTGAAAAGGAATTCATTTTTGTCAATGTGAATGGCGCCGTCGATATGGCCCAGAAGGTAGAGTGGTGTGACCCGCACATCAACGACCTTGACCCTCTCGATATTGTCGGCCAGCCACGCCGTATCGACAAAATAGTCGCTAAGCGCGGCGAAGGCAAAGCCAGGCAGGCTGAGTGCGAAGAACAGGGCCAGAACAGAAGCTTTCCAGGGTTTCATCGGTTGTTTTCTCCCTTTCGGAAACGGGTTGCAGGTGAAAGTGTTTTCTTGGGGTCAAGGCATTTACGATTCTCTACCGGGCTTTCTTTTCTCATATCCTATTTTTTTAGTCAAGAATAAAATTTATTAAATTTTTAAAACAACGGTAGTTTTCGTGGAATATGAGGGTTCTTTGTCAGACCTCAAAAAAACGGTTCATCCAATATTCCGGGGAGTAACGGAGCTTTCTTTCCAAACCCGCATCTTCTCGGTTTTTAAACTGGACGACGGCGGGTCCCCTCCGCCAGTCGCACCCTGGCCGGACCGCTCAAAACTCGCTGCGCTCAAACAGTAGAGCGGTCTTTTTCGACCAGCGCACGCCTGGTTCCGGCACCAGCAAACGGGGGAAAATCCAAACCTTTACAAGCGCGGGCATGGCCGATTTTTTTTGGGATGGGGTTGGTTTGGGACTTCCCGTGCAGAGCCACCGGAACGGAGTGGAGGTTTCGGGATAAAGCCGGGCAAATGATGATGTTGTAGGGGCGGTCTTCAGACCGCGAATGTTTATCCGGTTTTCTTCACGTTTGCCAGCCTTGGCCAGCAGGCCTCGCATTCGGGCACCATGAAGACCCAGGGACGAGTTTCCGGTTTGACGGCAAGGAAGATGTTGGACCGGCGATCAGAAAGGAAGGATAAGTTGCCAGTTGGGGCCGCGCAGCCACTGTCCAACAATGATGAAGCCGACCTGGCTGAGCAGGAGCAGCAGGAAGAGGGACCACCAGGGCCAGCGGTCGGCGGCCAGCCATTTGCCCCCGGGGACGGAACTGCGATCGAGGGAGGGCAGCAGCAGAAAAAACAAGGTGATGGCGATGGGGACGAGCAGCCCGCCCCAGAGCGCCGAATGGCTGATCATCTCCTGGATGCCGACGAAATACCAGGGAGCTTTGGCCGGGTTGGGCGGATGCAGGGGGTTGGCACGCTCGTAAATCGGCGCGTCGATGCTCAAACTCAAGACCAGCAGGACAGCCAGCACCAGAAAGGCCACACCGCCCTCGGCGCGGTACAGCCAGGGATTGGCGGGCAGAAGCGGTGACCGGGACCGGTTGCTGACCGCCAGGCCGCCGTCTTTGCGGATGCGCCAGAGGTGCAGGCCGGTGAAGACCAGCATCAGCAGGGGCAGGATGCCGGCATGCAGGGCGAAGGAGCGCAGCAGCGTTTCCGGGCCGATGTCGTCGCCGCCCAACAGGAAACCTTTCAGCGCCGGACCGGTCAGGGGCACATATTCGGCCAGCGACGAGCCGACCCGGATCGCCCAGTAGGAAACCTGGTCCCAGGGTAGCAGGTAGCCGGTAAAGTTGGCGAACAGGATCAACACCATCAGAATCAGCCCGTAGCACCAGTTCAGCCAGCGTCCCTGATAGCTGCCGGTCAGGACCACCCGAGCCAGGTGCAGAATACTGAGAACAAGCAGCGCATTGGCGGCGAGAAGATGCAGATTGCGCACGAGCCTGCCGAACCGGAGGGTGGTGGTGATATGCAGGATGCGTTCATAGGCCTTGTCCTGGTCGGGAACATAGTTGAGAAACAGGGTAATCCCGGTGGCCAGCAGAATGCCCAGGCAGGTCAGGCAGGCAATGCCCAGGCCCAGGGTCGCCGAAGGTCTGAGGGCGGCCCGACTGACTTTGCCGGAGTGCAGGTGATGAAGAAAGTTGCGGGTCATGCTTGGGCCTCAGGACTCTTGGCTTGCGACATTGGCACCGGTAACCACTGGGGAGACGTGATTTTCTGTCCTGAATAGAACCAGACCCGGCTGCTCTGGATGCGCAGCTGATGCCAGGGCAGCGGGCGGGTCGCCGGCCCCGAGTAAACCTGACCCCGAGGGCCGAAATCACTGCCGTGGCAGGGGCAGAAGAAGCCGTCGTCTTCGACATTGACGAGACAGCCCAGATGGGTGCATTCCAGACTGATGACCGCCATACGGCCCTGTTCCACGAGCAGGGCCACCTTCCGTTGCGGGATGGGAAAGACCCCGTCGCCGGGCAGACTCTGCAAATCGACCAGGGGGGTCCAGCGGGCTGAAGTGAAGCGGCGGGCCGACAACCAGACATCGAGCAGCAGACCGCCGAAGCCGAACAGGACCAGACCCGCCAGGCCTTTGCCCAGCCATTGGCGCCGGGTCAGGGGCCGTCTCATGGCTCCTCCGTCCCGGAAAAAGCGCGAACTTTACCGACCAGGCCCTGGATTTGCCGGTCTTCCAGGTGATCCCGAAAAGCCGGCATGGCGGTGCCGGGCACCCCGCCATGGATCGACTGCACGAGACGGCGATCGGTGAGGGCAGCAAAGTAAGGCTGGTTGCGCAGATTCCGGGGGCGCGGCAGGTATTCCAGGTAGTCGGTCCCTTTGCCGGAGCCGAACCGGCCGTGGCAGCGTTGGCAGTTTTCGGCATAAACCGCATCGATTTGCGCACGGCCGGGGAGAATTCCGGACAACTCCGGTGGGGGCGGCTGGCGGATTTTTTCGTCGCGCTCGATGCCGATGAAGGCGGCAAAAATCAAATCCAGCAAGGTCTCGAGCCGGGCGGTGTCGAGCAGCCGACCATAGGCCGGCATGGAGGTGCCGGGGATGCCGTTTTTCAGGCTGGCAATCAACCTCTGGTCATCGACGGCGTGAAAAAACGCGGCGTTGTCGGCAAAGGCCCGGGGAAGGCGGGTCAGATTCGGCTGGATCGGCCCGAAGCCGTTGCCTCCGGCCGCATGGCAGCGTTGGCAGAGCTGCATGTACAGGTGCATGCCGGTGGCGGCCGGCACCGGCCCGATGGCCTGTTCGCTGAGAAATGTCACCAGCTGGCCGGTCGTCCTCTCTTCGAGGGGTATGCCGGGCATGGCGGAGCCGGGAACCAGTCGGGCCGGGTTGAGCAGAAAAGTCCTGATGTCGTCTGCGCTCCGCTGGTCGCCGAGGTAGGTCAGGTCGGGAGCGATCCGACCATCGTAAGAACCGAATTTATGGCAGCCCAGGCACTGCTGCCGAAAGAGGTGTCGTTCGCCGGCCGACAGGGAGGGTGCCGTCGGCACCAGGTCGACTTGGGGAAATTCGATCCGGCCGGACTGCATCTGCAGGGGCGTTGCATACAGCGGCGTGCCGCGCAGGCTTTTCAGGAAATAGCTGACCTGGCGCACCTGCTTTTTCGACAGCGGGAAACGCGGCATGGTGGAATTGACCGGTGCCTTGCGCGGTTCGCGGATTGCTTCCTGAATGGCGGCCAGCCCGAAAACGGTGCCGATCCGGATCAGGTCGGGACCATAATAGCCGCCGGGAGCATTGGGCTGGAAAACGTGACAGGTGTTGCATGCCTTGGCAAAAAACTGCTGATAGCCCTGCCAGGCCTCCTCCCCGCCGGGCAGCGGGCCGGGCGGATGACAGCGGAAACAGGAGGCCTGCAGGTCTTCACCGGTGAGGATGTCGCGGCCGCCGCTGCCGGGCAGGCCATGGGAAATTTCCAGGTCCAGGGCCATGCCTTCGCCGAGATGGCAGGCCGTGCAGCCGAGCTGGTCGATCCGGTGCGGGGCGATGGCGGGATGCGGAGCCCTGCTGCTGGGAAGGTCGGCCGGATCGGGACGGGAACCGCCGGGATGGCAGGTGGTGCAATGCTCGCGAACCGGCTGCCCGCCGAGGTTGATCGTCAGGTCAGCAATCGGCTGCTGCTCGAGGTCGGCGCGCCCGGCGTCATGCAGCAGGAAAACCAGCACCAGGGCAGCCAGGGCGGCAAACCCGGCGGCAAAGAAGAATGGCG
>DATFJP010000221.1:0-3321 GCA_035269105.1 Desulfuromonadales bacterium | reverse complement strand
ATAACATCCATCCGGACCCCCCGGATGAAAACCAGAGAATCCGGAGTCAGAGTGTTGCTCTGCTCCCTGGATGAGTGGAGATCACAATGCGCGTCTTATCCGGTATCCAGCCTTCCGGTTCCCTGCATCTCGGCAACTACTTCGGCATGATGAAGAAGATGATCGAATACCAGGAACAGGAGGACCTGTTCTGCTTTATCGCCAACTACCATGCCCAGACCTCGCTCAAGGACGGCAAGGTCCTGGCGCGCGGCACCCTGGAGGCAGCTGCCAACTTTCTTGCTCTCGGCATGGATCCCGAGAAAAGCACCTTCTGGGTCCAGTCCGATCTGCCAGAAATCCAGGAACTGACCTGGCTGCTGTCCAATTTCACGCCGATGGGTCTGCTGGAGCGCTGTCACAGCTACAAGGACAAGGTCGCCAGGGGGATTGCCGCCAACCACGGCCTGTTCGCCTACCCGGTGCTGATGACCGCCGACATCCTGATGTTTCAGAGCGACAAGGTCCCGGTCGGCAAGGACCAGAAACAGCATGTCGAAGTCGCCCGCGATATTGCGATCAAGTTCAATAACGAGTACGGCGAGATCTTCACCCTGCCCGAGCCGGAAATCGACGACGACGTCGCCACGGTCCCCGGACTGGACGGTCAGAAAATGAGCAAGAGCTACGGCAACACCATCGACCTGTTCGCCGAGGACAAAGCCCTGCGCAAGCAGATCATGCGCATCGTCACCGCGCCGATCGACGTCGATGAGCCGAAGAACCCCGACGCCTGCAATGTCTACAAGATCTACCGGCTGTTTCTTTCGGCAGTTGAAGAAGAAGCATTGCGGCAGCGTTACCGGGCCGGCGGCCTGGCTTTCGGCCATGTCAAACAGGAATTGTTCGAAACCGTACGGGACTTTTTCGCCCCTTACGCCGAGCGCCGCCGGCAATTGTTGGACGATCCGGAAACGATCCGCCGGGTTCTCGCCCAAGGTGCCGACAAGGCCCGTCATACAGCACTCAAAACCCTGCGGAAGGTGCGCAAGAAAACCGGGCTGGTCTATTGAAGAAGGCCGGCTTTGCTCCCCGTGAATGAACCGGGAGACGCGGCTTCGGCTGCAGAGACTGACTGCTTTCGGGGACCATTTTTTCAGTCCATGGTCAACCGTTGGTAAAAGGATGGCTGCAGGAAAGAGAAAGAAGCCACAAACTCCCGCAGATCCCCCAACTGCTCGCGCTCGAACTCCTGGTCGACCGGTCGCCATTGGGTTAAATAGAAGGCGACCACGCGTTCGCCGCGATAAGCGAAAATCACCTGAACCAGGGCCTTGTCCTTGAGCACCCGCTCGTGGGCAATGGTTTCCGCCAACAGCGCCTCACCACCCAGCGCCTGAATTTTCCGCAAGCTCGGTTCCTCGAATTCGACCCTGGCCGCCCACAAAAAGCGCCGGAAAAATTCCTGCTGCCGCCTCACCAGGTCGCGAGAGTAGCCGAAAGGTTCCTCGTCGTAAGCCAGAGTCGATTCACAAGGATGTTCTCCCGGCCCGCTCTCGTCATCGCAGGCCCGGAAATAGGCAATCGAGTAATCCGTTTCGTCCAGTTTCAACAGCCGCCAGGGCGGCGGTGGCGGCGAAAACTGATACTCTTCCTGCCAAACCATCGGGCTCTCAGGCGGTCCCTGGTCGATTTCCGGTTCGTCGGAAGCCTGATGGGCCACGCAGCCGGCGAGGCTGAAGAGAAGCAACAACAGGCCAAGTCTATGTTTCATTTTTGCACCTCCTCGCCGTGAAGTTTCTGCAAAAGCTGGAGGATTTCCCGATAATCCGGGGATCCCGGCTGGGTATAACGGATCTTGCCCCACTTATCGATGACCACCGTCCGGCGGGCGAAAAATGGGAAACCCTTATGCTGGGTCCCGAAGTTGATACCGAGATAACCGGTGGGATTGGCCAGTAGGGGAAAGGTCAACCCCAAAGATTCGGTCCAATGCTGCAAAGTACTGGTTTCGTCGCGACTGACGCCCACCACGCGGGCGTTGAAACGCTCATAGAGGTAAAGGTTCCTCTGATGGCCTTCCATTTCACCCGTTCAGACGGGAGTGAAAGCCGCCGGGAAAAAAGTCATCACCAGATGATGACGGCCGTAATAATCCCGGTCATAGCTGACCAGGCGGCCATGCTGATCGACCAGGGAGAAGATCGGCGTCCGGTTGCCGACCTGAACCATTCTTTCCGGGCTGATTAATTCTGCAGTTGCCGGCAGAGCGAAAGCCAACAGGAAAACCCCGGCAGTGACGAAACAACGCATAAGAAGACCTCCATGCTCAAAAAAACACGGTTGAAGAAGGTAACTCCGCAACCGGCGGAACATCCTTGATGTGAAATTCTGGTAAAAGTATAAAGGAGATGCTGGAAATGGCCAGTGATGCCACTAAAAACTGGCGTCGACTGACGGTGGATTTAATGACATGGCGGGTTTCGGGCAAATTCACCCGGAACCTGCGGGTGATAGAAACCTTCAGATCTGAGGGGTGAAGTTGGTAAAAATTCCTGGGGCAGCGTTTCGGAATGCCTCGCTGGACCGATGGGCTTGATTGCAGGCCCTTGAATTCGGGCCTTACCGCCTGCATCCACCTTGCCAGCGGCAGGAACTCTGCCATACTGAAAAACAGGGCGAAGGATAAGATCGCCGGGAGAGGACAAGGAGGACCCAATGACCGTCATCCGCAAATGGTACTGCATCTGCAGCGGCAGCCCCGTAGAGCTCGAGTTCGTAGAAAGTCTCGAAGATGAACCCGGCGAAGCAATCTGCAGGCGCTGCGGCGCATCGCCTTCGTCGGACCCCCGCAGGACAATTATCTACAAGGATAAGGAGGAATGGGACGATTGAACCTATGCGAGGGAAGCATCATCCTCCCGGGCGAACAAAATGAACGCCATGGCCGGCCGTTTACTGCCCTCCCGCATGGCAAACTGAATGCCGTCGAGCTGCCAGCCTTGCGCTGTCCAGGTATTTAATGCGTCTTCCAGGGTTTCATCGGTGACCACAGCTAATTCCACGACTTTGTATCGGGTCATTTCGATCCTCCTCGGAATCAAAGGGAACCTATCCTTTGGTCAAACTCCAGAGCCCTGCGTCCCTCTTACGGTTTAGCACAAACGGCCTGCAAAAGCAGGAAAACATCTGCAACAAACCCTCCCGGCAGGAAAGGTTATTAATGACCATCGCGGGAAGTCCGAAAAAACTGGCGCAGGATATTGCCTCCGGCTTCACCATGCTCTCGCCGCCGATGCTGCGCAGCCATACCCCGTCTGACTTGAAGACGATTCTTTTCAA
>DATFJP010000220.1:0-11232 GCA_035269105.1 Desulfuromonadales bacterium | reverse complement strand
CGTAAGGCAGCGGCAACTGCTATAGGAGCTTGGCACCGTCGATTTGCAGCGGCAACCGAGGGCCGCAATGTATCAGGACCTCGGTGTCCCATAGCAGCAGAACCTCATCCAACCGGCAATGCCTGTCGAGAGTAGCAGTGCACTTGCTTCGGCCAGAAAAAGGCCCTTTTCTGCGTACTCTTTTGGGCCAGCAAAAGAGTACGGCGTCTGGCGGGACGCGACCCGCCGGTTTTAAGGTTTTTAAATGCTGACGGATGTAACTCGACGACTTTAAAAATTTTTGAAAAGCTGTTTTAACCAATGGTTTTAAGAATGTAGAGATAGGGAAGGAACCAGCCAGATGAAGGGAAGCATGCAGAGGATTTGCTTGGCAAAGCAAGGGCCGCTGCTCGTCAGGAGCAGCGGCCCTTGCTCAGAAAACTCAATCAATCAAACTGAACCGATCCTTCGGCACCGCGCACACCGGACACTTGTCCGGCGCTTCGTCGTAGACGGTATGGCCGCAGACCTCGCAGACGTAGATCGGCCTCGTCGGCAGGTCGCCGCCGCCCTGTACGGCGGTCAGGGCTTTTTGGTAGAGATCGTGATGGGTTTCTTCGACCGCCAGGGCATTGCGGAAGGAAATCTCGGCCATGCGGTCACCTTCCTGCTGCGCTTCTTCGAGATAGGGCGGGTACATCTTCTGGAACTCGAAACCCTCCCCCTCGATGGCTTCCTGCAGGTTTTCCGCCGTTTTCTTGATGCCGCCCATGGCGCGCAGGTGGGCGTGGGCGTGCACGGTTTCGGCGTGGGCGGCGGCTCGGAACAGCTTGGCGACCTCCGGCAGGCCGTCGACTTCGGCCTGCTTGGCGAAGGCGAGATACTTGCGGTTGGCCTGGCTTTCACCGGCGAAGGCGGCGGCGAGATTGTCCTTGGTGGGCATGGCTTGACCTCCTTTGCAAAGTGTTCTGCGACCCGGCGGTCGCTGTCTATGAAATGACCTGTCGGCCATGGCTCTTGTCTTCTATTCGAATTGGGTTTTGAAGGTCTCGAAGTTCTGCCGCAATTCGACAAGCTCTGCGTGCAACCGGGAAACTTCCGCTTCCAGGTCGGCAAGACGATTTTCGTCCGGGGCGGAAACGGCCGGCACCTCAGCCGCTTCCTGGTCCGGCTCCGGCGGGGGTGTCAGGAGCTGGGCATAGCGGTGCTCCTTGCGGCCCGGCTGGCGCGGCAGACGGACGACCAGGGGCGGATCGCGTTCGAGCAGGCCGGTGACCGCTTCTTCGACAGCGGTCAGATCGGCGAAGCTGGTCATACGGTCGGCCCGGCTGCGCAGCTCGCCGAGGGTCTGTGGACCGCGCAGCAGCAGTTCGGCCAGCAGGGCCGTCTGTTTCGGCTCCAGGCCCAGCCGGCCTTCCAGGTTGTGGCAGTACTTGGCGGTGCGCACGCCTTCTGCGGAGCGGTGCGCCAGCTGCCGCGAGCGCAGGCCGTCCAGGCCCGTCTGGACGTCGGCCGCCTCCAGATTCATGACCGGGTCCCGGTTCGATTTCTGGTTGCAGGCATTGACCAGGGCATTCAGGGTCAGGGGGTAGTAATCCGGCGTGGCCAGTTCCTTTTCGACCAGGCAGCCGAGCACGCGGGCTTCGAACTCGTTCAGCGGCGGGCTCATCATGGCAGGTTTCCTTTCCGCCTCATTCGGCTGCTGCAAAATCCGCGTAAATGTCGTTGATGCGGGTCTGCAGCCAGGCCGGGTCGAACCACGCGGTCGGCTCCACCGGCACGTCGTCGACATAGGTGGCGTAATGCAGGTGGTCGCCGCCGGCCATGCCGCTCTTGCCGGAACGGCCGATGACCTGCTGTTTCTCGACGACTTCCCCCTGGCCGACGTCGATCTGCGACAGGTGGGCATAGAGGGTGGAAACATGGCCGCCATGGTCGATGATCACGCAATTGCCGTAGATGCCGATGTAGTCGGCGTAGCGCACTGTGCCACGGTTGGCGGCCTTGATCGGCATCTGGGCCAGACCGGCGATGTCCAGGCCGTAGTGGGTCTGGTGGTCGATGACCTCGCCCTCGAGCAGGTAGGTGCGATAATCGGCGAACTGGGCTTTGGGCGCACCGGCGTTACGATAGAACGGGCCTTCCCAGACCGGCGGGCCGGCTTCGAAAGCGGAGGTGACCGCGCTGATCTCGGCGCGACTCTCGGCGCGCAGGTCCCGGTTCATCTGCAGGAAAGCTTCCTTGCCGGAACCCTCCTGGTTGAGCATCTCCAGGGATTTCTGCTCGATGAAGGACGCGGGGACGTTCAGGGTGTCCTGGTTGAAGCTGCGGTCCTTGGTCACCGTGCCGATCGGCAGACGCCGGGTGTTACCGGCACGGTCGATGATTTCGACGATTGGCTTGAAATCTTCCATTTCGACATCATGGGGGTGAGCGAACACGGCGAAATGCCGGGTGCCGGCGGCATTGCTGATAAAGGGGAACTCCCGGCGGCCGGCAATCACCCGCAGGTTGGTTTCCGCTTCGCTGGTGGTGACGTAAACCGCTGCCGAACTGCCTCGCTGCATGTAGCGGGTTGCCGATTCAACGGCGCCGCGTGGCGGAACCGTGTCCAGGGTATAAGTGCGGCACTGGCTGCTGCGGTTGGCGGCGAACAGGTTCACGTCGGAGGCCGTGACACAGACCTCGTGCGGGCCGTCTTCCAGCGAGCTCAGATCGATGATCAGCTCGCCGGAGTAGGCGCCGCCCATGTCGGTGCAGGCCCGGGCGTCGGCCTGGCCGTCCAGTGTGTAGCAGGCTTCATCGAGAGCCTGGTTGTCGCTGACGTTGACGACCATTTCTGCGCCCACATATTCGCTCTGCGCCATCGTGATGGCCGGTGCCTGCCAGTCCCGGGTCGCGGCCATGAAAGCGAAGACGACGATCACAACGGTGAAGATGATCAGAAACAATATCTTTCTCATGGAGCAGACTCCTGTCCGGATAAAATGAAAATGTCCCGCAAGGGCATGCCGTTGCCGGGATGCTTCATAGAGTACAACCTGGCTGGTTTCGATGCAACCGCTGTCGGTGCCGGAAGGCGAACTTTCGACAGGAAAAGCTGCCGGCCCGGGCGTTTCCCCACGGCCGGCCGGTCATCCCGGTTTTTAATCATCGCTGGCAGAAGAATGTCATTGCAGGTAGACTGTGAAGGAAGCTGCTCCCGTGCCTGGCAAAGCTGCCGCAACCCGGGGAATTCTTATGCCGTCTGCCCTGCTGTCCGCACCGGTCCTGATCGTCGAGGACGATCGCAATACCGCGGCCCTGATCGCCACCTACCTTGAGCGCGAGGGATTCGCCACCCGCACCGTGGCCGACGGCGGCGAAGCCCTGGCCCTGGTTCGGCGGCAGCCGCCGGGTTTCGTGATTCTCGATGTCATGCTGCCGCAGGTCGACGGCTGGGAGATCTGCCGGGAGCTGCGCAAGTTTTCCCAGGTGCCGATCCTGATGCTGACGGCCCGCGAAGAGGAGATCGACCGGGTCATGGGACTTTCCATCGGCGCCGACGACTATGTGGTCAAGCCGTTCAGCCCGCGCGAACTTGTCGAGCGGGTCAAGGCGATTCTGCGTCGGACCGGCTCCCGGCCGCAGCGGGACCGGTTTTTCCGGTACGGCGACCTGGCGCTCGATGTCGATAAGCGAAGAGTGACTCTGACCGGGCGGACCGTCGAATTGACGGCGGTGGAATACAAACTGCTGCAGGCGCTGATCAGTGCCCCCGGCAGGGTTTTCTCCCGGGAGGAACTGCTCGGCCGGATTTACGAGCACAATGAAACTGTGGTCGACCGGGTGATCGACGTTCATATCGGCCACCTGCGCCAGAAGCTCGGCGACGATTCCGCCGCGCCGCGCTTTATCCTGACCGTGCGCGGCTTCGGCTACCGGTTTGCCGACCAGGAATCGTCATGAGCATTCGACTGCACTGGAAACTGATGCTGGCGACCACCCTGCCGGTGATCATCGTCATCACCGGCATCATCTGGCTGGCTTTCGACCAGCTGGCGGCCGACTATTTCATGGTGCTGATGGACAAGTACATGGTTTCTCCCACCGAGACGCACCGGGCCTTTCTGACCGCCGTGCATCGCTACCTGCTCTGGGCGGGGCTGGTGGCGCTGGTGCTGTCCTTTCTGCTCAGCTACCTGCTGACCCGGCGGGTGCTGCGGCCTTTGCTGCAGATGGCCGAGGCCAGTCGGCAGATCGCCGCCGGCAATTTCACCGCGCGGGTGGAGGCGGCGCGTCGCGACGAGATCGGCGAAGTCGGCAAGGCCTTCAATCGCATGGCCGACAGTCTCGAGCAGCTCGAGCGACTGCGCAAGTCGATGGTGGCCGACGTCGCCCACGAACTGCGTACCCCCCTTACCAATCTGCGCGGCTACCTGGAGGGCTTGAGTGACGGCGTCCTGTCTCCCGACCGGGCGACCTTCGTCATGCTGCAGCAGGAAAACCTGCGGCTGGTGAACCTGGTCGAGGACCTCGGCCAGTTGGCCCGGGCCGATGCCGCCCGTGCTTTTCTGGAGCGCAGCCCGGTCGACCTGCCGGCCTGCATCAACGAAATGCTGGCCCTCTACCGGCTGAGCCTGGAGGAGAAACAGCTCAAGGTCACCACCCGGTTCGCCGCGGACGCCGTCCTGGTCTCGGCCGACCGCGGCAAGCTGCTGCAGGCGGTGCGCAACCTGGTGGACAACTGCTGCAAGTACACGCCGGAAAGCGGCAGCATCACCATCCGCAGCACCCGCACCCCTCGGGGCGTACGGGTGGAATTGCGCAACGACAGCCCGCAGCTCCCCGCCGAAGACGTACCGTTTCTGTTCGAGCGCTTCTTCCGCGCCGACCACTCCCGCTCCCGCGCCGCCGGCGGCGCCGGCATCGGCCTGGCCATCGTCAAGGAATTGATCGAGGCCCACGGCGGGCAGGTGGGGGCGGCGAGTGGGGAGGGGGAGATGGTAGTGTGGTTTGAGTTGCCCGATTGACCATCGGGCAGTTGGTTTTGTCCCGCCGGTCGATTGACTTGTCTGAGGGGACTGTTCCGGATTGCCAGGGTTGTCCCCGGCTTGATTTTGCCGGCCGGCAGCTCCAAAATCTTAAAACCGGCGGGTTTCGTCCGCCGGCCGACTTACTTTTTGTCCAGGCGGCCACAAAAAGTAAGCAAAAAGGGCCTTTTTCTTGCCGAACAAGGGACGCTGCTGCATCCGGCAGACATTGCCGGTTGAGTGAAATTTTGCTGCTCTGAATCACCGAGGGCCTGATACATTGCGGCCCTCGGTTGCCGCTGCGTGTCGCCAGTGTCAGGGTCCGCAGACCCATTGCCGCTGCCTTACAGTTTTTAACTGCAAATAGGAAAGGCTGTTTCTTTTAGGATCTTGGCACAGTTTCCACCTTAGCAGCACCCGAGGGCCGCAATGTATCAGGCCCTCGGTATTCAATAGCAGTAGAATCGCATCCAACCGGCAATGCCTGTGGAGAGCAGCAACGCCTTTAGTTCGGAAAGAAAAAAAGGCTCTTTTCTGCATACTCTTTTGAGCCAGCAAAAGAGTATGTCGGCTGGCGGGACGAAACCCGCCGGTTTTGAATTTATGATATAAATTAGATGCTTAAATACTCCAGCCCCCTGGGCAAGAAAAGCAAAAATTTACCATTTCTTTACCACCCCTTTGCCCACCCTTCACACCCCTCTGCTATAGTGAAAGCAGATCACCAACCGTATAAAGGAAAGGACCCGGACCATGCGTCGTTTCATCATTTCGCTGACCCTTTTCATCTGCGGCCTGACCGTCGGCGTCGCCGCGGCGGCCGAGCAGATTCGCGTTTATTCGCCCGATCAAGGACAGTACGTCATGACCGATAAAGTGGAAAAAACCCCTGCGGAATGGCGGCAGCAGCTGACCGACGAGGAATTTCACATCCTTCGCGAGAAAGGCACCGAGCGGGCCTACACCGGCAAGTATGACAAGCATTACGCAGCCGGCATCTACCGCTGCGCCGGCTGCGGCCTGGCGCTTTTCTCGTCGGCGGACAAGTTCGATTCCGGGACCGGCTGGCCGAGTTTCACGGCGCCGATTGCCGAGGAGAATGTCGCCGAGGAAGCCGATTTCAGCTTTTTCATGAAGCGCACCGAGGTGCTTTGCGCCCGCTGCGAAGGCCATCTCGGCCATGTCTTCGAGGACGGGCCTGCCCCAACCGGGCTGCGCTACTGTATCAACTCCGTGTCACTCGACTTCGAACCTGAAAGATAGGGATGGAAAAGAGGCCCGGGAGGGATTTCGTCCCGAAATGCCCGGACGAACGTGTTCAGAGCACCGCCACCCCGATCAGCAGTGCGTGCAGCCAGACGACGAACATAATATAAAGCCCGAGGCCTGCCACAACCACAATCACATCGTTGATGTCCGTTTCCGGCGCGCCCGGGAGGGGGCGCTGGTCCCGCCGGGCCATGGAAATCAGATCGGCGACCGCCCAGACCAGGAAGGCCCCGAACAGCAGAAGGTCGATGACCCGGCCATTGGCCAGCAGGTGGGCGACCGCCCAGAGGATGGTCGCGATCAGCATGGGGTGTCCGACCAGGCGTCGAATGCGGCCCGGGAAGTAAGTGGCCAGCAGCAGGGGAAACACCGGCAGCAGCAGGATCAGGGCCAGATGCGTCTGCCAGGGAGCCGGGGAATAAAGAACCGTGGAGGCCGTCCTGGCCAGGCCGTAGCCGTAAATGATCAACACCAGCCCGACCAGCGAAATCAGGGAATAAAGGCCCTTCCAGGGCCAGACGCCGATTTTGTCTGCCATCCGGTCGCGCCAGGATTCGTTGACGATCGAAACGGTGTGGATCCCGAAGAACAGGATCAGGCCCAGAATGAAAAGCTGCATCGTGTCAATCCTTTTCATGGCATGGAGCTGCTTGGCCCTTGGGTGCCCCCGGATCTTCCGCGGGTCGATCCGCAAGAACCAAAAAAACAGCCATGCTCCGCGGGTTAGGAAAAATCAGCGGCTATGGCCAGCTATTCCATTGCTTTCCGTGATTATACCATAAAGCAGAAAAGTCCCCGGCCCATCTTGCCAGTCCCTGGCGGCTGTGCATCCGGTCATGCCTGGAAGACCCATTCGGGCGGGCTGAAAACGGAACGGCCAAAGCACCGGCGGCGTGGTTCTGAATTTATCTGCGAATGCCGATTGTTCGCCCGAGGCTTTCCGGTCGGGCCAAACCGGCATGACACTGTGCCAGCCTGGTTATTCCGGTCATGACATCCTCTGGAAAGCTGGCGGCCCTGCGCTGTTTCAGGTCAACGCCCAGCAGCAGCTGTTCGAGCCTGGCGGCCCGGTAACCGCCGCCGCCCTGGACGTGCATTTCCAGATAGAGGTGCAGCCGCTTACGATCATGATCGACCAATTGAGCCGATACTTCGACGGTTTGGCCGAGCGAGACTTCCCGATCATAAAGAATGTGGGCTTCCAGAACCATGACGGAAATGTTGCGGTTCCGGGCGGCTTTTTCACCCAGGCCCAGGGAGCGCAGCAGCTCTTCCATGGCGAGGTCGAAAATCAGCAGATAGTAGGCGACATTCATATGCTGGTTGTAGTCGAGCCATTCCGGTTTGATGGCGGTGGTGTACAGGATGAGCGGGTGGGGATACATGCTTTGCCTCCAGCCTGAGATGCGGTCGGCCCACCTCAGAGCTCATGGATGACAGCGGCGATCTGGTCGGCCAGCTCACGGAGAATGCCGGCGTAGCGGTTTTCGAAGTCTGTCAGGGTGTGGTCCAGGGTGGTCGAGGTAAATGAGACGGCCCCGAGCGGATAGCCGCTTGTCCTGCCAAGGAGCGGGGCGGCGATGGCAATCAGCCCTTTGACGTATTCTTCATTATTCCTGGCGTAACCCCTGCGGCGCACCTGAGCCAGCTCCTGCTGCAAGGCGTCTGGGTCGACGAGGGTTCGGGGCCCCAGCCGAGCAAAGGACTGCTGGCTGAGCAAGGTCTCGCACTCGGCAACGGGCAGAAAGGCCAGGACCGATTTGCCTGATGCGGTACAATACAGCAGTTGGCTGACCGTATCCTGGCGGTAGGTCAGAGTGTTGGGCGATTCGGTTTTGCAGATGCGGATCAGGCGGTCATTATGAAACAGTGAAACATCGATGCTGATCTGGTGCTGTTGGTGTACCCCTTCGACCAGAGGCTCGATCATCTGCCTGATGTCAAAGCCATGCAGCAGCTGGCCGCCCAGGGCAACGGCCATCGGTCCCAGCCTCAACTGTTTCGAGCGAGGATTTTTTTTCAGATAGCCAAGGGCGACAAAGGTGTTTACCAGACGGTAGACCGAGGTCAGATTCAGGTCAACCTGTTCGGCAATTTCGGTCAGGCCCCAGCTCGGTCTGCGCTCGTCGAACAGATTCAGAATCCGCAGGCCTTTCTCCAGGGTTTTGGCAAAGTAATCCTGGGTTCTCTCCGGCATGATGTCAGTTCCTGTTCAGGGGCGAAAATCACGACGGGAAAAACTCCTCCGGCCGGCTCTTAACCTTTTTAAGTATCTGAAAAAAAAGAAGAAAAAGTTGAAAAAAGTTGGCGGTTAACCTGATTTTTGATTGACAGTAGCGAGCAACACTTCATATACTTAAAGTGAAAATCACTTACTATAATCGTAAGCAATATAACAATTGAAGCGACTTGACGCAACTTGGAATTCAACAATGGCGCAAGGTGATTTCAAAACCGATTACTTGTTTTATCAGTCCCGAAAAAAACTGCCGTTCGTTGACTATGCTGATGGGGTTTATGTCTACGACACAGACGGCAAGGCCTATCTGGATGGATGCTCCAGCGCGATCAACTGCAATATCGGTCATGGCTGCACGCGCATTCTGCAGGCGATTGCCGAGCAGTCCAGGCGAACGTTTTTTGCCTACCGCACCCAGTTCGAAAATGAGCCGGCTCACCGCCTGGCCGCACGCCTGGCCGAGGTCACCAGCAAGGGTTTGAACCGCTCCTTTTTCGTTTCCAGCGGTTCGGAAGCGGTGGAAGCTGCTATGAAGCTGGCTCGCCAGTATTTCTACAACAAGGGAGAGCGCTCCCGTTATCAGTTCATCAGCCGCAATCCTTCCTACCATGGGTCGACCCTGGGGGCTCTCTCCCTGACCTCTTCCGCCCAGCTCGAGGTCCCCTATCGGCCTATGCTGATGACGCACCCGAAGATCCCGGCGCCTTACTGCTACCGCTGCCCGTTCAATGAGAAAAAATATCCGGCCTGCGGGTTGAAATGCGCCTGGTACCTGGAGCGGGTCATCCGGGAACAGGGCCCTGACACCATTGCCGCATTCGTCATGGAGCCGGTCGGGGGGGCCAGCACCGGGGCTATCGTCGCTCCTGACCAATACTTCGAGGTTGTCCAGAGCATCTGCCGGAAATACGGCGTGCTGCTGATTCTCGACGAAGTGATGACCGGCTTCGGCCGCACGGGAGCCATGTTCGCCTATGAGCACTGGAACATCGACGCCGATGTCATGGTCATGTCGAAGGGGATGACTTCGGGTTATTACCCCATGGGAGGGATTTTGGTCAAGGAGGGGATTGTCGAGGAAATGCTCGACAAGGGCACCTTCGCCCATGGTCACACCCTGGCGGGTAATCCGATGGGCTGCGCCGTGGCCCTTGAGGTCCTGAACCTGATTCTCGAGCAGAATCTGGCCGGAAACGCCGTGAAAATGGGTGCGCGGCTGAAAAGCGGCCTGATGAAATTGAAAAAACAGTATGAAATCATCGGCGACGTACGCGGCAAGGGCCTGTTGATGGCCATCGAGCTGGTCAGGGACCGTAAGACCAAGGAACCATTCGACCCCGACCTCTATGTCAACGAAATGCTGACGGATCATGCTTTTGCGGGAGGGCTGATCATTTATCCCCGGCGGCCGATCAACGGCCTGTCCGGCGACCATGTCATGATTGCGCCGCCCTTGACCGCGACGCGGGAAGACATCGACAAGCTTCTGTTTTTGCTCGATCGCGCTCTGGCGCAAACGACGATTCAACTCGGTCCGGTGTCCTATTCGGGACGTTAACCCCAATCAGGAGGTGAATATGAAAAAATGTACTGTTGCGGGAATGCTGGTTCTGTCCATGCTGCTACTGGCGCTGCCAGCCAGTGCCAACAAGCTGGAGGAGATCAAGGCCGAGGGGGAGTTGACCTTTGCCCTGACCGGGCAGTATCCGCCTTTCAACTTTGTCGATGAAAACAACCAGGTCACCGGTTTCGATGTCCAGGTCGGCAAGGAAATCGCACGGCGTCTCGGCGTTGCGGGCGTGCCGGTCACCACGGCCTGGGACGGTATTATCGGCGGCCTTCTGGCCAAGAAATACGACCTGATCTGCGGCAGTATGGCGATTACCCCCCAGCGCTTGGAGACGATCGATTTCTCAGATCCTTACTACCGCAGCGGCGCCCAGATTTTTACCCATAAGTCCTCGGACATCACCTCGGTCGACGGCCTCAAGGACAAGAAGGTCGGGGTCACGCTGGGCACCACCTACGAGGAGTGGGTCCGCAAAAATATCGAAGGCGCCGACATCCGGACTTACAAGGGCGTTCCGGACATGGTGCTGGAGGCCGCCAACGGCCGTATCAGCGCCTTTGTCACCGACAAGATCGTCGGCGCGCTGGCGATCAAAGAGAAGGGCGCGCCCCTGAAGCTGGTCGGCGACCTGCTCTATGAAGAAAAGATGGGCATTGCCCTCAACCAGGGCAACCCGCAGCTCAAGGCGGCGATCAACGAGGCCCTGACGGCCATGAAGGACGACGGCACCTATCACGAAATCAGCATGAAGTGGCTGGGCATTGATGTGCGCTGAATGATTGACCCTGCAGGCCGGATGCGGCTCCTGTCGGCCGTCTCCGGCCTTTGCCCGGCGGGCATCTGTCACTTCCGGCGAGAGTGAGGCCACCATGTTGGACTGGGGTATCATCGTTCACTATTTTCCGTTTCTGGTTCAGGGGGCTTTGCTGACCCTGAAGATTTCGGTGATCGCTTTGCTGTTCGGCTTCATTTTCGGCCTGCTGGCAGCGCTTTTAAAGTTGTCGCCGAATGTGGTTCTGCGCTGGATCGGCGGCTTCTACGTCTGGATCATTCGCTCCACCCCGCTGCTGGTCCAGCTGTTCCTGATCTATTTCGGGCTGCCGCAGGTGGGCATCGACCTGGGCCCGTTCATGTCCGGGGTCCTGGCCCTGGCGATCAATACC
>DATFJP010000219.1:0-17881 GCA_035269105.1 Desulfuromonadales bacterium | reverse complement strand
AACATTCCCTGCTGCCCTTACCGTGGCCTTACAGGAAAAAATTAAAAATAAAAAGGCTAGGCAGTAACGCCCAACCTCTTGTTTTTATTGGTGGAGCCGAACGGGATCGAACCGTCGACCTATGCGTTGCGAACGCATCGCTCTCCCAGCTGAGCTACGGCCCCTCAAGAGCGGTCAATCTATACAAGTTGCGGCTCTTTGTCAACGATTTGCCGTGCCCTTCGGCCGGACCGGCAGCCGCAGAATAAAGCGTGCGCCCTGCTCGCCGTTGACCACCTCCAGTTGACCGTGATGCTGAGCGACAATCCGGTGGGAGATCGACAAACCAAGACCGGTGCCCTTCGGATTGGTGGAAAAAAAGGGATTGAAGATATTGCGCATCAGCTCGGAAGGAATCCCCCCGCCGGTATCTTCGATCTCGGTTGCCACGCCTTCTTGGCCGCCGAATTTACAGCGCATCATGCGGATCATGATGCGACCGCCCTGCGGCATGGCCTGCCCGGCATTGATCAGCAGGTTCAGCAGAACCTGCCGCAATTGACAGCAGTCACCGGTAATCAGCGGAATCGGTTGCACGACCTCCTGCTCGACCCGGATGCCTTTCCGGCGGAGATCCTCCGCTTCGAGTTCGAGAGCTTCCTCCAGCTGTTCGATCAGATCGCACTCTTCCAGGCAAACCAGCTGCTTTTTGGAAAATGCCAGAATGTTGCCCAGCATCTCCTCCATGCGGCGCACTTCGCGGGCAATGATGGCCGCATATTCGTTGGCGCGGGGCTCTCCGAGATCCTGCCGTTCCAGGCGCTGGGCGAACCCGCCGATCGAGACCAGCGGGTTTTTCAGTTCATGCGCGACCTGGGCGGCCATCTCACCCAGCACGGCCAGTTTCTCGCCATGAAACAGGCGTTCCTGGGCCTCGCGCAGTTCTTCATGGGTTTGCTCGAGGCGACTGACCAGACGGGCATTTTCAAAAGCCGCGCCCGCCTGGCTGGAAAAGAGTTCGAGGAACCAGAGATAATCGGTAGTGATCGGCTTTCCGGAAACGGGATTGTCGAGCAGCAAAACCCCCAGGGTACGGTCGCGACCTGACAGCGGCACGCAGGCATAAGGCGCAAGGCCAAGATCTCTGGCCAGTTGCAAAGCGGTACCGGCTTGCTGCAACGGAGCTTCGACCAGCACCACCTTGCGGGACAGATAAGCCCGGGCCAGGGGATTATCCTGTGCCTTCAGCGGCAGCCTTTGCTTGACGACCGCACGGTTGAGGGGAGTGCTGCGTTGCTGTTCGATAGCGTGCGGGTCGAGGCGTGGCAGATCGGAAAGCAGATCTTCAGAGACAGCCTGCAGGGCTTCGACGGCGCTCTGGCGTGACACACCGAGCATGCCCTGCAAAATCCCGGTTTTTTCATTGACGGTGAACAGAATGGCGCGGCCGAACCCGGCACTTCTCGGCAGAACGACCATCGACAGCATCTGGTGGGTCAGTTCGTCCAGATTCAGGGTACTGTGCAGGGCTCTGGAAATGCGGTAGAGCAGGTGAAATTCACGCAGCTGCCGCTGCGGATTTTCGACGGCGGGCGACGAGTCGGCCGTGTTGGGGAGGAGAGAACTTCCGGAAGATCGATCGCGCGGCATGACAAGCTCCCGTCAGCCGGCGGATATCGGTGGACAGGTCAGCCTATTTTCTCCTGGCGTTCCTGCTCGGTTTTGCAGTCGATGCAGAGAGTGGTCACCGGACGGGCCTTCAGCCGGGCATGACCGATCTCTTCACCACAGTCTTCGCAAATCCCGAATTCGCCCGCTTCGATTCGTTCCATGGCTTCGCGGATCTTGTTGATCAGCTTGCGTTCCCGATCACGGATCCGCAGCTCGAAATTCCGGTCGGATTCCAGCGAGGCCCGGTCGGTGGGATCGGGAAAGTTGGTCTTTTCATCCGTCATGTCGGAAACCGTCTTGTCAGCGCCCTTGAGAAGCTGGTCCATCTGGGCTTCCAGAATCTGACGGAATTCTTCGGTCTGTTCCTTATTCATCCATCCCTCTCCTTGAGCGCATGAACTGGCACAACTTAAATGAAAAGCCCGCCCAAGTCAACCCATAATAGTCTCATTTAGAGGAACTGGGCGATCAGAACATAGGCCATGGCAACCACGGCCAGCCAGACGGCGAAGACATCGGTCTGGCGCACCGGCGGCGCGTCCAGCAACTCGCGGGTCTCGGCCGTCAGGGCCGTTTCCGGCACCACGGCGGCCAGCTGGCGCACCAGCTGCGGAAAGTGCGCGTAGGCATTGGAAATGATCAGGTATTCGTCCTCGCCGGCAACCAGCGTCAGGAAGACCCGCTTGCGCACCTTGACGGCTTCCAGGGCCGTGACCTCGGCGCAGGCGATCTGCTTGTCGCGAAAAGGCCGCACCGCCCTGATTCGCTCCCTGTCGATGTTTATCCTGCGCCCCGCGCTTTCGATGAACAGAGCGGTCAGCGGCAGCATTAAACCGACCAGGATGACCACCTTGGCCGTCGGCTGGTCCTGCACCACGCAGATGACCAGCAGGGCCAGGGTCATCGCGACCAGCAGCCCGAGGGGGATCAGAAACGATCTGCGGATCACAAAAACAGCTTGTCCGTCAGCGGCCCGCTTATTCATTGAGAGGTCTCCCCGCGCCTGACGTAGTCACCGCTGCGCCCGCCCGACTTGCGGATCAGCCGGATGCCGTCGATGATCATGCCCTTGTCGACCGCCTTGCACATGTCATAAATCGTCAGTGCGGCCACGCTCACGGCCGTCAGGGCCTCCATTTCCACACCCGTCTGCCCGCAGGTTTTAACAACCGCCTCGATGTCGACCCGATTGCGGTCCGCATCAGGATGAAAGTCCATCTCGACCGAATGCAGCAGCAGAGAGTGGCAGAGCGGAATCAGCTCGGACGTCTTCTTGGCCGCCATAATGCCGGCAACCCTGGCGACGTTCAGAACATCGCCCTTTTCCAGGCTGCGATCCAGGATCCGGCTGAGGGTGGCCGGCTGCATGACCACCGTGCTCCGGGCGATCGCCACCCGCGCGGAAACCGGTTTGCTGCCCACGTCGACCATGAGCGCCCGGCCCCGGTCATCGAAATGCGTCAGTTTCTCACCCATATTTTCCTCGTTCATCGTTTTCTGGATACTCTTATGGCTCTGGAGACGATCCGGTTCCGAAGGCAAACGGAAATGATCAGCCGAACAGGATCTCCAGGGCCTCTTGCGCGGTGCGGACGCCGATCATTTCCATTCCTGCCGGCCGCTCCAGCGCCTTGAGATTGTTGACCGGCAGCAGGCAGCGATCGAAACCGAGCCGCGCCGCTTCCTTGATCCGCAGTTCGGGGCGCGACACGGCGCGCACCTCCCCGGCCAGGCCGACTTCGCCGAACAGCACGGTGCGCTGCGGCACGGATCGGTTGAGATGGCTCGAAGCGAGGGCGGCGATTACGCCGAGGTCAACAGCCGGTTCATTGAGACGCGCGCCGCCGGCGACATTCAGGAAAATGTCCTGGGACAACATGGTATAGCCGACCTTCTTCTCCAGGACCGCGACCAGCAGCGAAACCCGGTGTGGGTCGATACCGATCGCCGTCCGCCGCGGATTGCCGAAAGCCGCCCCCGACACCAGCGCCTGCAGTTCGATCAGAATGGGCCGGGTCCCTTCCATGGCCGGCACGACGACGCTGCCCGCTTCGTCGCGGGGGCGCTCGGCCAGGAACAGTTCGGAAGGATTGGGGACCTCCGACAAACCGGCATCCTTCATCTCGAAGACACCGATTTCGTTGGTCGACCCGAAACGGTTTTTGACCGCTCGCAGGATCCGGTAGGGATGGCCGGCATCGCCTTCAAAGTAGAGCACGGTGTCCACCATGTGCTCCAGCATGCGCGGACCGGCAATGGCACCGTCCTTGGTGACATGGCCGATCAGGAAGGTTGGAATCCCTTCGCCTTTGGCAATCTGCATCAGCCGGCCGGCACATTCACGCACCTGGCTGACACTGCCCGGAGCGGATTCGAGCGCTGCCGTGAAGACGGTCTGAATGGAATCGACCACCAGGTAACCTGGCTGCAGCTGACGGGCATGCTCGATGATCGCTTCCAGGCTGTTTTCCGCGAGCAGATAAAGATCACTGCCTTTCACGCCCAGACGTTCCGCCCGCAGCTTGACCTGACGCGCCGATTCTTCGGCCGTGGCATACAGCACGGTTCCGCTTCGGCCCCAGCAATCAGCGGCCTGCAGCAGCAGAGTCGACTTGCCGATGCCCGGGTCGCCGCCGATCAGAAGCAGGGAGCCGGGCACAACGCCGCCGCCCAGCACCCGGTCGAGTTCGCCGATGCCGCAGCGCTGACGATCCTCTTCGCTGACCGTCACTTCGGCCAGTCGGGTCGGCCGGCTGCCCGAGGCCGCTGCAATCGGCTGGCCTTTCCTGCCGACCTCGATCGTCTCTTCGACCAGGCTGTTCCATTGCCCGCAGTCCGGGCATTTGCCGAGCCATTTGGGACTCTGCATGCCGCACTGCTGGCAGGTAAAGATATTTCTGGTTTTGACGGCCATGCTCACCTCGTCGGCTTATTCTATGGTCAGGCCTGCGACCTGTCAATGTCGGCCGCGGCGGACCTTATTCATTTTGCAGACCCTGGTCGGTCTGCTATACTGCAGCCGATATAAAATTCCCCGAACTGACAACATGGAGGTCCGATGATGCGTACTTTTGCTGTTTCGATGCTCATTCTGCTGGTCGCAGTCAGCCTGGCTTTGGCGGTCCCGCCCGGCAAGACCCTGGAATTCAGCGACAGCTCCATGGGCAAGGTCATTTTTGACGGCAAGATCCACCAGCAAGCCGGCAACAGCTGCAAAGACTGCCACAACCAAGAAGCATTTCCCGCCATGAAGCAGGGAACCGTCAAGATCACCATGGAAGAGATCTATGCGGGCAGATACTGCGGCGTCTGCCATAACGGCGAGCGGGCCTTCGACGCCAAGGCCAATTGCATGCGCTGCCACGTCAAAGAATAAGCCGTTCCCGAAAAAACCGGCAACCACGGCTTACAGGCCTGCGGAAATCTCTCCGCGGGCCTTTTCTGTCCGTCCGCCGCAACCGCTGCCGGCAGATGACGCCCTTGAGACTCTCGTCCGGCATGGTTGGCACCTGCTTCTGCGGATCTCTCGGGAAGGCGTCGATAATCCGGTCGATGGTCTTGACCATCCCCCCTGGGGCTCGGAAAATGGTGCGCCATTCTGGCAGAAGTGGCTCAAAACTGCCGAACTGCGGCCCCCGCCTTCCGGTTTGCTCCCTGTGCTAGAATCATGGTATGCACAGCGTTTATTTTTTTTGCAAAGGAGTAACCCCATGAGCAAAGCGCTTGGTTTGATGTCCGGCGGACTCGACAGCAGTCTGGCGGCACTCTGCCTGAAGCAGCAGGGGATTGATGTCACCGGCATTTCTTTTGTAACGCCCTTTTTCGGCAGCCGGAATGCGGAGAGAATGTCCGCCAGAATGGAAATCCCCCTGCTGATCGAGAACATCAGCGAGGTTCACCTGGACATGGTCAAGTCCCCCCGCTATGGCTATGGCCGGAACATGAACCCCTGCATCGATTGCCATGCCATGATGTTCCGTCTGGCCGGTGAGGTCATGCAGCGGGAAGGGTTTGATTTCCTGTTTTCCGGCGAGGTCCTCGGCCAGCGGCCGATGAGCCAGAACGCCAATGCGCTGCGGTCGGTCGCCAACCTGTCCGGGTTCCCGGATCGGATTCTGCGACCGCTCAGTGCCCGGCTGCTGCCCATCACCCCCATGGAGGAAGCTGGCCTGGTGGACCGTGAACAGCTGCTCGACATCCAGGGGCGGTCGCGAAAACCTCAGGAGGCCTTGGCCCGCGAATGGGGCCTGGTCGACTATCCCTCTTCCGGCGGCGGCTGCCTGCTGACCGAAAAGCATTTCTCCGACCGGCTGCGCGATCTGTTCGAATACCAGCCGGATTGCTCGGTCGCCGAGGTGGAACTCCTGAAAATCGGTCGCCAGTTCCGACTTTCGGAGCAGGCTAAACTGACCCTGGGCCGGCATCAGCAGGACAATGAGAAGATTCGCGCCGCAGCCGGACCCGAACATATCCTGCTGCACACACCCGGACTGGCCGGCCCGGTCGGGCTGATTTCCGGCCATCCCGAAGCCGAAGACATCGAAACCGCCGGTGCCATTACGGCGTCCTATGGCAAGGGAAAGGACCAATCGGAGGTAGAGGTCGTCGCCGAAACCGGCGGCAACCGACAGCAGATCAAAGTGCGGCCGATGGCCAGGCAGGAGATCGCCCGCCTGCTGCTCTGAACTTTCCAAACATCCTGGTGGGCCGCTTTCGGAACGCAGCCGAAACAACCGCAGCCCCGGGAGCTTATCGAGTTGCAATTATGGGGAAAAGGGGCTGACACACGAGCCGAAGCATCGGCTTTTCAGCCAGTTCATGGATAGTCCGACAGGCTCCTAGATGGGCGATTCGCGGCTTTTCAGGACGGCGAAGCCGATGGCCATCAGAATGACGAGGCCCAGGGCGGCTCCCGCGCCGTAAAGAGCGAGCCGCTCGACCTGGTTGCCCAACTCCTGCTCAAGTTCACCCACTCTGGTCCGGTTCTCCCCCAGGTGGCCCCGAACCGCAGCCACCTCGGTCTTGAGTTCGGTCAAATCCTGCCCGGCGGCTGTCTTGCCGGTGGCCATTTCGCTTTGCAGCCCCTGCAGGGAATCCTCCAGGACATCGATACGTTCCGCCTGGTCAAGCAGGGCCGCATTCTGCTGCTGCACCTCCGCTGTCAGAGTCGTCAAGCTTTCAGCCAAATTGTCGAGAGCCGCTTCGACCTGCCCGATGGCTTGCCGCTGCGCGGTGTTTGCTTCAGCCAGTTCCGTCAGCCGCTTTTCGGCCTGCCTGTCTGCTTGCCGCAGTTCGGCGGCCAGTTGCGCAAGCTGCTGCTGATCCTCCTTGGAAGCGTCCTGCAGGGAGGAGACATCCCGCTGCAGAAACCAGAGTTTTTCCTGGATCTGTTCCAACTCGGTCAGAACCGGGACTTGCTGGGCCGACAAAGGCACCGTCCAAAGCAGAAACAGCAGAAGAAAATAAAGGGCTTTCAAAAGCGACCTCCCGAACAACGCCGCCGGCCGCTGCCGACGCCACAGTTGAAATCGACCTCGCCTCCGTCGCAAAGACGGAAGGCAGGGTCAATTTAGCGCATTCGGGCAGGCGCGTAAAGAGGCCGCCAGGAAGCGGCCTGCCTTCAAGAACAAATTTTGCGGGTCTGTCGCCGAAAGACCGGACAGGTCAAGTTCATTTCATGGTGTTGTAATCGTCCGATTCCACCAGATCGCCCGTGGAATCGAGGAAAGAGCCCTTCTGTGAATCCTTGATCACTTCGACCTGGTCATGGGCCACGGAACAAACGGTTCCGCACACAGCGCACTCGAAAATTTCCTCGTGGAACTGGAAGGCGTTCAGGTCGGTTTCATAACTGACCATGCACCGGCAGGTCGGGCAGACAAAATCGGTATGAACTTTCTGGCGTTTCTGAACCCGCCCCTTGATGACTTTCAGAACGTCGCCAACGTAAGTCCAGACGCCGCCGCAGTCTTCGCATTCGTGGGCATCCTGCGCGGAACCATTGACGGCCAGTTCGACTTCCACATGTTTGGTGCTTTTGCATAATGGGCACTTCATCGGTTCTTTCTCCTTCCCCGGACGGAACGTCAGAGCAAACCCTGGCTTTCTGTTCAGATTACCCTTTACCTTTTGACAAAGCAACATGCCGGTTAAAAAACCGGAAGCGATTCAACAACTTCTCCTGGTCGGCCAGATCCAGGCTGGCATGCCGAGACGCAAAGCCCCTGCCCGGCGACGGGGGCTTTGCCTGGAGCCGGGAGGAACCCCGGCGCCTCTTATTTGACCTCGATGGTCGTGAAGAACAGGGTTTGTTGTCGCTTGACCAGCAATCGGACCACAAGCCCCTCTTCCGGTTCACCGACGGCCTTGCGGAATTCAGCCACGGAACCGACTTCCCGACCATTAACTTCCAGGAGCTGGTCGCCAACCCTGAGATTGGCCCCGGCCGCCGGGCCGTCCGGATCGAGACCTTTGACCAGAACGCCCTGCGGATCCTCGATCCCGTAACGTTCAGCCAGTTCCGGAGTCAGGTTGGCAGCCGAAATTCCGAGGACATCTCCGGATTTGTCTTCTGCCGGCGTTCGGGCTTGCTGCTCGCCCTCCAGCTGCCCCACCTCGACCCGCAATTCGCGCGCCTTGCCGTCCCGGAAAATTTTGACCTTGACGGTTTCACCGACCGACGTGCCGGCCACGATGCGGGGCAAGTCGTTGATGTCCTTGATCTCCTGGCCGTCGAATTCCAGAATGATGTCGCCGCGCTTGAAACCTGCCTGCGCGGCGGGAGATTCCGCCATGACCTGATTGACCAGGGCACCGCGGTTTTTCTCCAGGCCGAAGGAGTCCGCCAGTTCATCCGTCATGGCCTGGACGGTGACGCCCAGGTAGCCGCGGGTGACATGCCCGACATCGCGCAGCTGGGGGATGATCTGCTTG
The DNA here is from genome assembly GCA_035269105.1 of Desulfuromonadales bacterium. Classification (GTDB taxonomy): domain Bacteria; phylum Desulfobacterota; class Desulfuromonadia; order Desulfuromonadales; family BM103; genus JAQYVZ01. Next base: position 9,298 of record DATFJP010000219.1, on the reverse strand, counting down.
GCCATATTGACGGGGATGGCGAAGCCGATGCCCTGTCCACCGGCGACGATGGCTGTATTAATGCCGACCACCTGGCCTTTTGCATTGAACAGCGGCCCCCCGGAATTGCCCGGGTTGATCGAAGCATCGGTCTGGATGAAATCATCGTAGGGACCGGCACCGATTACCCGGCCCTTCGCGGAGACGATGCCGACGGTCACGGTCTGTTCCAGGCCGAAAGGATTGCCGATGGCCATGACCCACTCGCCGATCCGGAGCGAATCGCTGTTGCCGAGTTCCGCTGCCGGCAAACCGGTTCCCGCTTCGATCTTCACCAGCGCCAGATCGAGCTTCGGATCGAGACCGCGCACCTCGCCATCGAATTCGCGACCGTCGGCCAATTTGACCTTGATGACGTCGGCATCTTTGACCACATGGTCGTTGGTCAGGATGTAGCCATCCTTGGATATAATGAAACCGGTGCCGAGAGAACGTTTCTCCCGGGGGGTCTGCTGCGGATGACCGCGAAAGAAACGATCGAAGAACTCTTCGAAAAGATCATTTCCCGGCCCGCGTGGGCCGGGGAAAACCGGAGTCCGCTGCTGCATCGTCTGGGAGGTGCTGATATTGACAACGGCGGGTTTGAGTTTTTCGGCGAGTTCGACAAAATCAGGCGTCGCCGCAAAGGATGTGCCGGTCACAGCGCCGGTGAGAATAAACGCGCACAGAACGGCTAATCGGACTATTTTGCCAAGCATTGAAAACCTCCTTCTGGTGTTTGTTTCATAAAATGTAATCGTCCCCCTCGGAATGTCAATCGGGGGGATCCACATAAAACACCTGCTGCAATACGCAGAATGGAAGTGTCAGGAGGGGAAAGGTCGTTCCGGACCGGCGACCGGCAGGAGGACGATGAAGGTACTGCCTTTGCCCGGTGCCGAACGCACCGTGACGCTGCCACCGTGAGCGTCGGCAATCCATTTGACGATGGAAAGTCCGAGGCCCGTACCACCGTCCATGCGGTTTCTGGCTTTGTCGACCCGGTAGAAACGATCGAAAATCCGGTTCAGGTGATGCTCTTCCATGCCGATGCCGGTATCGGAAATCTCGATCCGGGCCATATCGCCGTCGAGCCCCAGGCGGATCGTCAGGGAGCCTTTTTCATTGCTGTACTTGATGGCGTTGGAGATCAGGTTCAGGAACATCTGCCGCAGGCGCAGTTCATCGCCCCTGATGACGATCTCCTTTTCCGCCTGGTAGTCCAGGCTGGCGGTGATCTCCTTCGGCTCGCACAGGATCTTGCTCTGGATGTAGAGCCCCTGGATCAGGTCGCTGAGGCTGAATTCCCTGATTTCCAGGGGCAGTTCCCCGACCTCGCTCTTGGAGAGGGTCAGCAGGTTCTCGATGATCTTCTCCATGCGATCGATTTCTTCGATATTCGAAACCAGGATGTCCTGGAATTCCTCCGGCGTTTTCGCCCAGCGCATGGCAACTTCGGTTTCGCCGCGCAGAATGGTCAGCGGGGTGCGCAGTTCATGAGAAGCGTCGCCGGAGAACTGGCGGACCCTGCGGAACTGGTCTTCGAGCCGTTCCAGCATCCGGTTCAAAGAGACAACCATCCGCCCCAGTTCATCCTGACGGCCGCTGGCCGGCAGACGCATGCCGAGATTGTCGGCATTGATGGCGTGAGCCGCGTCGGTAATTTCGATAATCGGCGAAATCATGCGGTCAGCCAGGAACCAGCAGCCGACGCCGAGCCAGATGACGGCGAAAGGGCCGACCAGCAGATAAATCAGCCTCAGCTGATTGATGGTTTCCTCGGAGGGACCGGAGCAGATGGCGATCTGCGCGACACCGACCAGTTCGCCCCGGTCAATGACCGGATGGGAGAGCAGCCGCTGGCTGCGCCCGGCGCTTTTTTCCAGAGATTCCAGGTGTTGGTTCAACCAGCGCACCTGCTGCCGTGCCACCGCACCGAAGGGCAGTTCATCCCCCAGCAGGTTGTCCGAAGCGCAGGACGGGCGCAGATTCTCGTTGCGCAGCATGATAAAAGCGTCCCAATTATGGGAATGAATAAGGGCCTGCAGAGGCTGGCAGTCCACGCTGCCGTCGGATTTGAAGATTTCCTGATGGTGGCGGTCGATCTGACGGGCGATCTGGCGCAGTTCGACGTCCATCTGCTGGTGCAGACTGAAGGAGAAGTAATAGTACGAAAACAGACCGCTCACCGCGAGAATCACGCCGAGAGTCAGTGTGTACCAGAACGTCAGCCGGAAACGGATCGAATCCTGCGGATGAACAGCCAAAAGCCAGTACCCGGGTCAAAAGGTCAAAGCCGCACCCCCCTGGAGGGGGCCTTTATTCTTCCTTCAATACGTAACCGACTCCCCGCACCGTGTGGATCAGCCTCTTGTCGTAATCCTTGTCCACTTTTTTGCGCAGGTAATTGACGTAGACGTCGATAATGTTGGTAAACGAATCGAAGGTGTAATCCCAGACATGCTCGGCAATCATGGTGCGCGTCAAAGTCTGTTCGGCATTGCGCATCAGGTATTCCAGCAGAGCATATTCCTTGGACGTCAGATCGATTTCTTCGCCGGCCCGCCAGACTTTATGGGCGACCGGATCGAGCCGCAGGTCCGCATAGGTAATCTCGGCGCCGCGGTCATCGGTGGAACGGCGGGTCAGAGCCCGAACCCGGGCGAGTAATTCGGAGAAGGCAAACGGCTTGGTCAGATAGTCGTCGCTGCCGGTGTCCAGTCCGGCGACAATGTCATCAACCGTGTCTTTGGCGGTCAGGCAGAGTACCGGGGTCTTGTTGCCTTTGTCCCGAATCTGCCGGATGGCCTCCAGCCCGTCGAGCTTGGGCAGCATGATATCCATCAGGATCAGGTCATAGGCCCCTTGTTCCGCCTTGGCGACACCTGTCTCGCCATCATTGGCCATATCGACGGAAAACCCTTCGCCTTCCAGACCTCGCTGGATGAAATTGGCGACCTTTATTTCATCTTCGACAACAAGGATGCGCATATCTGGACTCCTTTTATTCTGATTTTAGGACCAAATCGCTACTTGAGCTTAAGCTTCACCAGAACTTCATTGGCGGTTTCTTCTACGGCCTTCTCGGAAACATCCACAATGACCCATGGGTGTTTGCGGAAAAACTTCCGGGAATAAGCCAGTTCTTCCTCGATCGTTTCATAATCCGCATAGGCAGCACGCGGATCCTGGCCGAGATTACGCAGGCGAGCCGCCCGGACCTCGACCAGCCGCTGCGAATCGACGACCAGCCCGACCACCCGTGAAGGGTCCACATCGAAGAGCTGTGAGGGTGGCTCAATGCCTTTGACCAGAGGAATATTGGCAACCTTCCAGCCGCGATGGGCCAGATAGATTGAGAGCGGTGTCTTGCTGGTTCGCGAGATTCCGACCAGCACAATCTCGGCCAGATGAAGATTTCTGGGTTCCTGACCGTCATCATGCTTAACCGTAAACTCGATCGCCTCAATCCGCTTGAAGTAGGCATCGTCGACTCCATGGAACAGGCCCGGGGTCTCCTTCGGGGATCGGCCCAGATACTGAGCCAGCTTGACCAGCACCGGCGTCAGGAGATCGATGTTGGTCAGGCCCAGGCCGTCGCATTCATCATGGATCAGCTGGGCAAGTTCCTGATTGACGATGGTGTAGACGACCAGCCCACCCTGGACAAGCGCTTCGTCAAGTGCCTCGTAGACCTGATTTTTGGTCCGGACGTTGTTGATGCGCTTGAGCCGAACAGGCTTGTCGCGAAACTGTGTCAATGCGGCCATGACCATTTTCTCAGCCGTTTCCCCGGTTGCATCGGAAAGCAGATAAATCGGCTGAGCGTTCGGCATACAGGCCCTCTTTCATGCGTAAAAATTCTAGCAGGCTTTAATGAAAATGCAACTTTTTAACGCCCCGGCCAGTCCCTCGGTTTTTCTTCCCGCCAATCTGCCTGAAAGCATTGCCAACACGACAGCCCGGGAGCGGGTGGAACTTATGAAAAATCAAGAATTTTGATTATGGGTACCCGGAGTCTTTTCGTCAAGATTTTCTATTGCATAATGCCCGGAACTTCGTTAAACAGGCTGCATGGTGGAAGATTGGCTGGAAATCGAAATCGCTGTCCCGGCAGCGGCAACCGAACTGCTCGGGCAGGCCCTGCTTGAGCTGGGCAGTTCCGGCGTGACCATTCTGGAGCAGAGCCTGGACACTTTCGAGGACCCCGGCGAGCTGCCCCTGCCCGAGGGCGAGATCCGGGTGCGCGCCTATTTCCCCGGCACGCAAGAGCCAAAGGCACTGCGCATGCGGATCGAACAATGCCTGTCCCGGCTGAAAACCTATTATCCTGACCTGGTTCCGGCTCTTCCGACCTGCCGCAGGCTGGCAAGCGAGAACTGGGCGCAGGACTGGCAGCAGCATTTTCCGCCTTTCGAGGTCGGTGACCGGCTGCTCATAAGGCCCTCCTGGAGCGAACGGCCGGTCCCGGCCGGAAGTGAGGTATTGACTCTGGATCCCGGTCAGGCCTTTGGCACCGGCACCCATGCGACCACCGCCCTCTGCCTGGAGGTCATCGCCCGCCTGGCTGATTCGGTGCATCCCCCCCGGCGGGTCCTGGATGTCGGCAGCGGCTCGGGCATCCTGGCCATGGCAGCCGCCGCTCTCGGTGCGCATTTGGTCCTCGCCTGCGATATCGACCCGGAAGCATTGCGGGTGACGCGGAGCAATGTTCAGCTGAACGCTCTGGACGACCAGGTGGTGGTGGTCGATCAACCGCTGGAAGGGATCGATGGCCGCTTCGACCTGGTGCTGGCCAATATCCTGGCCGGGGAAAATATCCGGCTTGCTCCTGAATTTTTGCGAAAAATGCTGCCGGACAGCCACCTGGTCCTGTCAGGTATTCTCAATGACCAGGAAGACGACATTATTCGAGCTTATCAGGCCCTGCCCCTCACCCTCGCTGAAACCAACCGGCGTGAAGGCTGGTCCTGCCTGGTCTATGCCCGTCATGGTTGAACTTCCCCGTTTTTTTCTTGCACCTGGCAGTCTCGATGGCGATGATATCTGCATTACCGGCGAGCCTTTTCACCACCTCGCCCAAGTCCTCCGTCTGCAGGCGGGGGACCGGGTTCTGCTGCTCGACGGAGCCGGTATCTGCTGCCAGGCTTGCATTACTGCTGTCGCCCGCCACTCCGCGGCAGCCAGGATTCAGTCCCGGTGGTGCGCCAGGGAAACCGCCCTGTCAGTGCTTTTGCTGCAGGCTCTGCCAAAAGGGGAAAAATTCGATCTCGTCCTGCAGAAAGGGACGGAACTCGGCATCGATTCCTTTCAGCCGGTACTCTCCGAACGCTCGATTCCCAGACTTACGCCAGAACGACTCCGCAAACGGGTCGGGCGGTGGAGCCGAATCATCAGTGAAGCGGCGCGGCAAAGCCGTCGCAGCATCCTGCCGGAACTGGGCCCCTTGCAGCCTCTCACGGAGGCCTTGCCCGGTCCCGCGGACCGATTGCGGCTGGTCCTCTGGGAAATGGCCGAGACCGCACTGGCAGAGGCTCTTCCCGAACAATGCCCGTCGGGGATTTCGCTGCTGGTCGGTCCCGAAGGCGGATTCGCACCAGCCGAAATCACTTTCGCCCAGCAGGCCGGCTATCAGGCAGTGCACCTCGGTCCGCGCATCCTGCGTACCGAAACGGCAGGCTTGGCAGCAGCCGCCATTTTGCAGTATCGTTATGGGGACCTGGATCGCGCCCCACAGCCTTCCGAGGAGACGCCATGAAATGCCCGAAATGCGGATACCACAGCTTCGAGTATCTGGAAAACTGCAGAAAATGCGGCCAGGACCTGGCAGAACACAAGTCCCGCTTTAATCTCGGCGGGTTTCTCTCCCCCCCGCCAACGGAAGCCGCTCCTTTCGAAGCAGAAAGCACGACGTCGGCGGCCGAGCCTGCCGTCGAGAACGGGGACATCGACTTCGGTTTCGATTTTCTCGACGAAGAGGAGCCGGCCGAAGACTCTGCGGACAATGCCGAATTGGGCGGCGAGGAAATCGGCAAGGAGAGGCTGGATATCTCCCAGCCTTTCGACGTCGATGGCGAATCCGTCCCGGCCGATGAACTTCCGGAACGGCAGCAGAAGAGAAAAGACGCCGAATCCGATTTCGAATTCTAGAAGCCTGTCGCTTCAGTCCGTATAGTCCGACAGACTCCTAGCGGCGCGCATCAGCTGTCGTCGGAGAATTCGCCCCGCAAGGGTGAGAGACATCATGCCCTTTCCCAGTCATTCCAAAGATACCAGGGCCGTGCTGTTGAACGTGGCTGAAAAGCTTTTCCTGGCCAGGGGCTATGAACATGTCCGGGTCCGGGATATCACTGACACCGCCCGGGTTAACGTCGCCGCCGTCAATTATCATTTCGACAGCAAAGACAACCTTTACCGCGCCGTTTTGCGTCGGCGGTTCCGGGACATCGCCCGCAGACGCATCGAGCATATCGATCAGGTCCTGGTCCGGTCGGGTTCGGCTCCCGTCCTGGCCGATGTGATCGCAGCTTATGTGCGCAGCTTTTTCGACGACGCCGCGGTTTCGGCCGACAATCGGCGCCATCTGGCCCTGGTCTACCGGGAAATGAGCCCGGATGCAGTCGCCCCCGACCTGGTGGCCTCGGAACTGGCGACGCCGATCAACCGCAGTCTGCGCCAGGCCATTTTGCTTGCCTGTCCGAAGGTCAGTGAGAGCTATGCCGCCTTCTGCGCCAGCAGCGTGACCGGACAGGTTCTGCATCTGATCTTTATGCGCGAGATCTTTCGTTCTCTGGTCAAACCGGCCTCGGATCAAGAATATATCGAGTTCATCATTCGACACATTACGGCATTTTCTCTGCATGGCATCTGCAGCGACGATCGGGAACCGGCTCTGTCAGGCGGAAAAACCGACCAGACCGACCCATGCCGGGAAAACGACTGAAATCGATGACAAGCCAATGCTTGCCGGATGGTGCATACTTTATTTATTTTCTTTTATTTCTCTTTTTATTTCAAAAGGTTGGAAATTGCAAAGAGGATCTTGCGGCCCGCTGCCAGTGCTTCCGTATATTTCCCGTATACACTGTTGCAAATCCCAATTTTTCAAGTTTTTTCAGCAAGTTAATCAAACTTCAAAGGATCATTCCCGCCCTGAGGTCGTACAGGCGTATAGTCCCGCTATACGTTGCCATTGCCACAAACCTTTCCCGGTCGCTTTAAGCGGCCACCTCTACACAAAATTTTTCCATATAATTCAGTGCCTTATAAGTTATCATTATAAATTTTCAAGATTTGGTACGCTCATTGCTCTACTAAAAGACAAACGGCAGAACCAATAAACGGGAACCCTCCCGACAACTAGCGATCCCAGGAGGACATCATGAAACATCTCAAGACCATCTGCACCGCAGCGATTGCGACTCTGTTTGCCAGCAGCCCCGTCTGGGCCGCGAGCGGCTACGTGGACACCAGCCGGACCTACTCGAGCGGCCTGCTGATCGGCCTGTTCCTCGGCTTCTGCGCCCTGATCGTGGTCATGCAGCTGATCCCGTCGCTGATCATGCTCTACGGCTTCATCAAGGGTGCCTTGAGCAAGGAGTCCAAGCCCCGCCGCCAGGGCGTCGGCGTCCGCTAGCCTCATCAATCCTCTCCTGTATTGCCAGCGCCGGATCTCGAGCGGGATCCGGCGCTTTTTTGGGTTCCATCCGGGATCATCGGGACGTTTTTTCCGGGGAATGGCTTGCCGTCCTGCGAGATGTCAGGCTTCGAACCGGGAACGAATTCCCGAGCCGATTGCCCGTCCGAACTGTTTGACGCTTGCTTTGAAAGGATTTGATAATGACAAAATTGTCTGGTTTCGTCTTCTTTACAAGTCTACTCATGATGGCCGGTTGCGAAAGCACCCAGCAGAAAGCCTATGACCTGAAGGCGGACACGGTCGGTACACATCGGGTCGTCGAAGTCTATACCGAAACCGGCAGCCGGGTTGCGACTATCGAGGACAAAAAAATGCGCTTCGAACTGGTCGGTGAACGCTCGGTCCGCTTGTGGCTGGGCGACCAGAACGAAAAAGTGATGATCGGCAATATGGGCTTTATTATTCGGGACCAATAACCGCCTCTCAGCTGCTCCGTGAGGTCGTAAACTCCTGTTCCGGACATCCAGCTCGAAAATATCCCTGCAGCGGATTGTTTTCCCCCACGAAGGGGTAAAATAATATGAAATGCGATTGTTTCGGAGCCGGTCGATGGACCGGTCCGGGAAAGGGAGGCATGTCATGCAGGAGTCGGAGCTTTACTGGCGATGCAAAGACCAGGGCAGGCGTCTTGAGGAACTGACCGATTCAGACCCCGAACTCAAGGAACGACCTCTGCGGCGCGATGTCCGCTCATTGGGCAACCTGCTGGGAGAGGCCATCCGCGAACAGGCCGGCAACGAGACCTACGAACTTGAGGAGCGGCTGCGCCGGCTGTCAATCCGGCACCGGGAACTGGAACGGGAATCCGGCGGGATAGGGCAGGAGAACCCGGCCGAGCATGAACTGCTCCAGGAAATGCTCAACCTCATCGCTCCCTTGAGTCTCGAAGACCACCACCGGATCATCAAGGCTTTTGCAACCTTCTTCGAACTGACCAACCTTGCCGAAACCAACCATCGCAAGCGGCGCAGCCGGGCTCACCAGGTGGCAGGCGAACCCGGCAAGGCCGGCTCGCTGCGGGCGACTTTGCAGCGGATGCGCAAAACCGGTATCAGTGCGGAACAGGCGCTTGCATACCTTCGCCAGATCAGGGTTCAACCGGTTTTTACCGCCCACCCCACCGAGGTCGCCCGGCGCGTGGTCCTGTTCAAGCGACGCCGCATCGCGGCTCGACTGGCGGAACTCGACCGCCTGCCGCTGGCCGAAACCAGAGCCCGGGAATGCCAGGAAGCGATTTTGTCGGAAATCACCGCTCTCTGGCAGTCGGACGAGGTCCGGCGGCGCAAACCGACCGTCGCTGACGAAATTGCCATGGGGCTCGACCACTACACGGTCTCGCTCCTGCCCCCGCTGGCGGGATTATACGAGGAGATGGCCCGGGATTTTCGCGATGTCTATCAGATTGACCTGGAACCGCGCACCCTGCCCACGGTGGTGCAATTCGGGTCCTGGATCGGCGGCGACCGGGACGGCAACCCCTTCGTGACGCCCGACTCCACCCGTCAGGCCCTGCTAAAGGCTCGCGCGCTGATTCTTGGCGACTACCTGAGCGAGGTCGAGCAGTTGCGACGGTTGCTGACC
>DATFJP010000218.1:0-9129 GCA_035269105.1 Desulfuromonadales bacterium | reverse complement strand
AGTCAAAATTACGCCCGGCCGTCAGCGCGACCACGCGAAAGTGTTCCGGGTGGGCCGCAACGATCTCCAGGGTACTGGCGCCGATGGATCCGGTGGATCCAAGCACTGCAAGCTGTTTCATAACCGCCGGCTACCCCCCGTATATCCAGATGACATAATAGTAACTGACGGGAAAGGCGAACAATAAACTGTCCAGTCTGTCCAGGATGCCGCCGTGTCCGGGAATCAGACTGCCGGAATCCTTGACCCCGAAACTGCGCTTGAGCAGCGATTCGAACAAATCGCCGACCTGGCTGAACAAACCGACAACCGCGCCGAGCAGCAGAATGTCAACGATCCTTAATTGCGGAAAAAACAGGAGACTGAAAATCAGCAGCCCAATTATTCCGCCGGCGAGGCCGCCCAAAGAGCCCTCAATGGTTTTATTGGGGCTGACCGCCGGATAAAGCTTGGTCCGGCCGAAACTCCGGCCGATAAAATAGGCCGCGGAATCGCTGGCCATGACCAGAAACAGGACACTGAAGATCCAGAGGTGGCCCATGGGCAGACTGCGCAACAGGCCGGCGTGCGAGAGGAGCAAGGGCACATAAGCCAGGCCGAGCAGAACAACGCCGATTTCCCTGGCGGTGTCGGCGATCTGCCGATGCCGAAACAGAAAAACCATCATCAGGCCGAACATCAGCAGGATGGCCAGCCCGAGGACCAGACTCCCCTCAAGCCGGAACATGATCAAGCCGGCCAAAACGGTGCCGGCAGCGACACCCAGGCTGGCTTCGCTGCGCCGGGATGCGGGCAGGCCCATGCGGTAGAATTCATGAAGGCCGACGGCGCTCAGCAGACAAAGCAGGCCATTGAAGAGCATGGGACCGGCATACAGGACGAACAGGATGAGGAGCGGCAGGCCGACAGCCGCCGAAAAAATTCGTTCTTTAATAATCCGACTCCCTGAGCTCTGGTTCGGAGCCTTGCCTCTGCGCGGCAGTCAGGCCGAACCTCCGGTCCCGGCGTCCGTAATCGGTGACCGCCTCCCGCAGATGCTCGACGCCGAAATCGGGCCAGAGCACATCGGTAAAGTAGAGTTCGGCATAAGCGAGCTGCCAGAGCAGGAAATTGCTGATGCGCATTTCGCCGCTGGTCCGGATGAGAAAATCCGGGTCCGGCAAACCGCGGGTGTCCAGTTCGGCGGCCAGGTCGGCGTCCTCGATGTCTTTAGCGGCAAGTTCGCCAGCCGCCGCTTTTTCTGCCAGAATTCGGGTTGCCCGAACCAGTTCGTCGCGAGACCCGTAGGACAGTGCCAGAGTCAGTACCAGGGCATCGTTGTCGACCGTCCGGGTCATGAGGTCATCCATAATCCGTCGAATGTCGGCGGGCAGCCGGTTGATTTCGCCAATCGCATTCAGGCGGATCTTCCGCTCCTGCAAAGAGGGTGTCTCCTTCTGCAGAAAGTTCCCCAACAGGGTCATCAGAGCTTCAACCTCCTCCTGCGGACGGCCCCAGTTCTCGGAACTGAAAGCGAACAGGGTCAGATAGCGGATACCGAGTGCCAGGCATTCATCGACCACCTTACGCACGGCTTCGACGCCTTTGCGATGACCGATGATGCGGGGCAGGTCTCTTTGCTCCGCCCAGCGCCCGTTGCCGTCCATGATCATGGCAAGGTGCAGCGGCACAGCCTTCATGCTCTGTTCAGAAAGGTTTTTCATGGGAACTCAAATTTATCACAAATGCGGCAGCAAGCCTAGGAGCCTGCCAACCAACTGAAATCTGTTGCCGAAGCCTCTCATTTTCGCTTCGGGCCGGAACGCATGACAGGTTTCTGGTCAGAAAAAAAGGAATGAAAAAAGGGCGCCGAGCGGCGCCCTGGACCAGCTACTCGATAATGGCATCCACGGGACAGGTGCCAACGCAGGCCCCGCAGTCCGTACAGTCATCGGTGATCAGGTAGATGTCTTCTGCTTCGACGATCGCTCCGTATTCGCAGGCATCGGCACAGGTCCCGCAGGCGATGCACTCATCAGTCACCTTCATGAGGCTCCTCCGTCGTCGGAATGACAGACTGCATGGATCAGATTTCCATCAGTTCTGCTTCCTTGCTTTCGACGATTTCGTCGATTTTCTTAACGTAATGATCTGTCAGGTCCTGGATTTCCTTGACCCCCTTCTTCTGCTCGTCTTCGGAAAGATCCTTGTCCTTTTCCATTTTCTTCAGGGTATCGTTGGCATCGCGCCGCACATTGCGCACGCCGATCTTGGCCTCTTCCCCCATCCGTTTGACCTGCTTGACCATTTCCTTGCGGCGCTCCTCGGTCAGAGGCGGAAATGCCAGGCGAATCAATTGCCCGTCGGACGAGGGGTTGAGACCCAGATCCGCCTTGAGAATCGCCTTTTCGATCTCCGGGATCAGGTTTTTCTCCCACGGCTGAATAGTGATCATCCGGGGTTCCGGGACCGCCAGGCTGCCGACCTGGTTCAGAAGTGTCGGGGTGCCGTAGTAGTCAACCCGGACATCATCCAGCAGGGACAGCGAGGCTCGGCCGGTCCGTACTTTGCCGAGGTCGCGCTTGAGGGCTTCGATCGATTTATCCATCCCGGCAGACGCCTCGGATTTCACGTCATCAATCATGACTTCAGTCTCCTTTGACAATCGTTCCAATCGGTTCGCCGCAAACAACCTTCTGGATATTACCATATTGGGTCAAATCGAAAACGATAATCGGCAGGCTGTTATCCATGCACAGGGAGGTGGCCGTGGAGTCCATCACCTGCAGTCCCATTTTAAGGACATCCATGTATTTCAGGGACTGGTACTTGACAGCCGTCGCATCCTTGGCCGGATCAGCGGAGTAGACGCCGTCGACCTTGGTCGCCTTGAGAATCACTTCGGCCCCGATCTCGATGGCCCGCAGGCTGGCCGCCGTATCGGTTGTAAAAAAGGGGTTGCCGGTGCCGGCGCCGAAAATCACCACCCGGTTTTTTTCAAGGTGGCGAACCGCGCGCCGCCGGATATAGGGCTCGGCGACCGTCTGCATTTCGATGGCTGACTGGACACGGGTGATCACGCCGCATTTCTCCAGGGCGTCCTGCATGGCCAGGCTGTTCATGACGGTCGCCAGCATGCCCATGTAATCGGCGCTTGCGCGGTCCATGCCCATGGAGGCCGCAGCGATGCCACGGAATATGTTGCCGCCGCCGATGACCAGAGCGATCTGAACGCCCAACTTGGTGACGTCGCGAATCTCCTCGGCGATTCCCCGAATCACCTCGGCGTCAATGCCGTAGCCCTGCTGACCGGCAAGGGCCTCGCCGCTGAGTTTAAGGAGGATACGTTTATAGCGCGGTTCGTTCTCGGACATCGTCGACACCTATGGCTGCTGGATTATTGGGTCATGGAAGCCACTTCGGCGGCAAAATCATCCTCGCGCTTGTCGATGCCTTCACCAAGCTGATAGCGCACGAAACCGGTCAATTTGATCTCAGTGCCGAGTTCCTTGGCCAGGGCGTCTACGGCTTCGCCGACCTTTTTGTCGGTGTCGATAACATAAACCTGTTCAACCAGGCAGACTTCGCCGAAAAACTTGTTGATCTGCCCGGCGATGATCTTGTCAACGATATTTTCCGGTTTGCCGCTGTCAAGGGCCTTGGCCCGCATGATTTCCTTTTCTTTTTCGACCACCTCGGCGGGGACCTGGGCACGCTCAAGAAATTGCGGGTTAGCCGCAGCGACATGCATGGCGATCTGGCGGGCCAGTGCGCCTACGGCCGGGTCCTGGCTTGCGGTCTGCAGGGCGACGCTGACCCCGATCTTGCCGTTGCCGTGGACGTAGGAAGCGACCACGCCGGCAGACACTTCGCTGCGCGCAAACCGGCGGACGCTGATATTTTCACCGATGGTCGCCACCTGGTGGGTCTGTTCCTCGGCGACCGTCCGGCCGGTGCCGGGAAAGGACAGGGCCATCAGGGCTTCCAGATCAGCAGGCGCCTGGCTCAGGACGATTTGCGCCACGCCGTCGACAAATGATTTGAAGGCCTCGTTCTTGGCGACGAAATCCGTTTCCGAGTTGACCTCGACCACGGCACAGGCCTTGTCCTGGCAGGCCGTTGCGACCAACCCTTCAGCAGCGACGCGGCCAGCTTTTTTGGCGGCGGCGGACAAACCTTTTTTACGCAGCAGATCGACCGCCTGCTCCATGTCGGCGCCTGTTTCAGTCAGCGCTTTCTTGCAGTCCATCATGCCCGCGCCGGTCTTGGCACGCAGCTCGGCAACCATTTTGGCTGTGATTTTAGACACTTGATCCTCCGTTATATTTTTTACGGTTCAGTGAAAGAATGAAAAGAGGGCAAACACCAGCGACGACCGCAAAAAGGCGGCCTGCCGGCAGCCGCCTGATTACGCTTCGCGAACGATCTCTCAGGAGTCCGCAGTGGGCTTCTCTTCCCCGGCAGGGACACCTTTGGGAGCCGCGGGAGCCGCCGTTTTCTGGATCACCTTGACATCGCTTTCCTCCGCCGGGGCTTCCTTGACCGGCTCTTCCTGCTGCTGGTCGCTGCCCTCTGCCTCGGTCTGCAGGGCCTCTTCACGGGCCGCGGCGCCGTCGATGCAGGCATCAGCCATCTTGGTGGCGAACAGCCGTATCGCGCGGATGGCGTCGTCGTTGCCGGGGATGACATAATCGATATCATCGGGATCGCAGTTGGTATCGACCACGGCCACCACCGGCACCCCGAGTTTGCGTGCTTCCCGAACCGCAATCTGCTCTTTCTTCGGGTCGATCACGAAAACCGCACCCGGCAGACGGGTCATACCCTTGATGCCGCCGAGGCTCTTCTCCAGTTTGGCCCGCTCCCTCTCCAGCTGAAGGGTCTCTTTCTTGGTCAGCAGGTCATAGGTGCCGTCTTCCGACATGGCTTCAATCTTTTTCAGACGATCGATGCTCTTCTTGATGGTCGAAAAATTGGTCAGCATCCCGCCCAGCCAGCGGTTGTTGACGAAAAACTGGTCGGCGCGGAGCGCTTCTTCCGAAATGGAATCCTGGGCCTGCTTCTTGGTGCCGACGAAGAGAATCTTTTCTCCACGCTTGACCGTTTCTTCGATAAAGCTGTAGCCCTGGCGAAAGTAGCGGACGGTTTTCTGCAGGTCGATAATGTAGATGCCGTTTCTGGCCCCGAAAATATATGGCTTCATTTTGGGGTTCCAGCGACGGGTCTGATGGCCGAAATGGACACCGGCCTCCAACAACTGCTTCATGGTGATCTGGGACATGCGACAACTCCTTCAAAGGGTTTTTTGGCCTCCGCTTTCGTCTGCCCCGCAACCAGCCGGACCTCTGGGTCAGGCACCCGGTTCGGGTCGGAAAGCGTGCGTTTTTGAAACAAACTTCTATACCATGGGCAGTAGGCCAAAGCAAGAGGTTTTCTGTTTCTGCGGGCAGGTCGCAAGTGTGATCTATATTTACAATACGTCCGTGCGTATACTAGTATGCCGACCATGTCGAAGTCCCGCGTTCATACATATCTTCTCAGGGAAGTCCTGGCTCCGACCCTGCTGGCTCTGCTGGTCTTCACCCTGGTCCTGCTGCTCGGCCGTCTGGTCAAGCTGGTCGATCTGGTGATCAACAAAGGCGTCTCGATCTGGGATATTCTGGTGCTGTTCGGCACCATGTTTCCGTCTTTCCTGGGCATTTCTCTGCCCCTGGCCCTGCTGATGGGAATCATGATCGGGCTCAGCCGCATGTCCGGCGACAGCGAAATCATCGCCTTCAAGTCTGCCGGCATCAGCCTGACCGACATGGCCGTCCCCATCTTTGCCCTGACGGTCGCCTTCGTCCTGGTGACCGGCCTGGCCAGTCTCTGGGCTGAGCCCTGGGGCTATCGATCCTTCAAAACCAAAGTCTTTGAGATTACCCGGCAAAAAGCCAGTATCGGCCTGCGCCCGCAGGTTTTCATGAAGCAGTTCGACAATCTCGTCTTCTATGCCGGAGGCCTTGATGACCGAAGCGGCCGTTTTCAGGACGTTATGATCGTTGAGCGGGGGTCGGCAGAAGAGGCGCTGATTCTGGCCAGGCATGGTTACGTTTCCTCGAACCCGGTCTCCGAAACCGTGACCATCCACCTCGAGGACGGCACCGTCCACCGGAAAAACCGGGACGAGGACGGCGCTTACCAGATCATCCGTTTCAAAAATTACGCCATCAATCCGCGCCTGGAAGCGGCAACGGCAACCAGCAGAGCGAAGATCAAACCGAAGGGGATGCCGACCGGTGAACTTTACAACCGGTTGCAGGCCGTGCCCGCCGGGGAACGCTCCGCGGATTTGACAGCGGAACTGCATCGCCGTCTGAGCACCCCGCTGGCGCCGCTGCTGTTTGCCCTGTTCGCGCTTTCCTTTGGCATTCAGCCGACCCGTTCCGGGCGGAGTGGCGGTATCGTCATCGGCCTGGCGATCTATCTCTGCTATTATTTTACATTTTCCTTTGCCGGAACCCTGATCACCGAAAGCGGCTTCTCCCCCTGGCTGTCGATCTGGGTCCCGCACCTGATACTGGCCGGCGGCGGAATCCTGCTGCTGCGCCGGAGCTCCCTGGAGAAACCCAACCGCCTGATCGAATGGCTCAGCCGACTGAGCCTCAGGCTGAAAGCCCGGACCGCCCAGCCATGAAGATTCTTGACCGGTTTATCGTGGCTTTGTTCGGCAAATTCTTCTTGACGATCCTGGCTGCGCTGATCGCCTTGTACGCGCTGATTGATTTCGTCGAAAAGGTCGACGACTTCATCGAACACAGTGCCGGTCTCGAGCACTATCTGCTGTTTCCGATCTTCAACCTGCCGCTGATGCTCTCCAACACACTGCCCATGGCAATCTTGCTGGGCGCATTTGCGACGATCGGCTCCCTGTCCAGGACCAGCCAGTTGACCGCGATTTCCGGGAGCGGAATCAGCTTCGGCCAGATCAGCCGCCCCCTGTTTCTCTGTGGAGCACTGTTGAGCGCAGCCGTATTTTTGAGCAACGCCTGGCTTATGCCCCTCGCCAATCGTGAGGCCAACTACCTGCTCGACTCGCAACGGGAGCCTTCTTCGACCGGCAGTCGGGACCTGTTCCTGCGTGACGGTCAGATGATTTTGGAAATCGGCGGCGTCTTCCCGACCAGGGCCGAGATAACCGGGATCACCCTGCTTGAATTCAACGACGAATTCGCCTTGCTGAAGCGGATCGAAGCCGGGCGTGGTCATTATCGTCAAGATGGCCGCTGGATGCTGGAAGATGTTCAGGTCTGGACATTTTCGGAGGAGGACCGCCAGGTCCTTTCCTTTGTCAGGCGTCCGGAACAGCTGGTTGCTCTGGGCAAGAGCCCGGATGAACTCATCGAGCAGTGGCAGAACCCCGCGGATATGACTCTGGCCGAACTCCTCCGGCGTGCTGACCAGTTCGCCGCACAGGGCCACGATGCCCGCCCCCTGCGTATCGAAATCCAAACCCGCCTCGCCAAATCGGTCACGCCAATGATCATGGTCCTGCTCGGCATTCCCTTTGCGCTGCAGCGTGGCAGGCAGGCCAGTTTCGCCCTCAGCTTCATCACCAGCCTGGTCATCTTCATGGTTTACTTCCTGCTGCAGGCGATAATGGCTGCTTTTGCCCATGCCGGCATTCTTTCGCCAGGGGTTGCAGCCTGGTCGACCAACCTGCTCTTAGGGCTGCTGGGTTCCTGGCTGTTTCTGAGAATGCAGAATTAGCGCCCGGCATCTCTGCCGTTGTCGCCCCCGTACTTGCCGACTGTCGCTTCGCACAGGCCGGACCCGGCCAAGAGCGAACCGCAATTTACGAACCCGCACGTTTCGTTTGCTCCTGCAGAACGCTATGCTGGCCGTCTATTGTCACAAATTGCTGCGGGGCAAGGGGCAGCGGCAATCCTTCACTATGATGATTGCAGGTAACACGACCGGGTCCTGCTTTCCCCAGGGCCTTCCAGAAACCTGCCCAAGGAGTGTTTCATGCGTATTTGCCACTGGTTCAGTGTTTTGGTGGCCGCAACCGTGATCGGCCATGCAGCCGATGCACTGGCCGAGACGCGCTATATTTCAGATCAACTGGTGGTCTCCCTGCGGCCGGCACCGCAGGATTCGGCCAAAGCGATGACCTACCTGAAAACCGACACCGCCGTCGAAGTCCTCGAAGAGGGCGACAGCTACACCAAGGTCCGCACCGCGGAGGGGGAAACCGGTTATATCCAGAGCAGCTATTTGACGGCCGAGACGCCGAAGCCCACCATCATCCGACGCCTCTCCGTGGAAAACACCCGCCTCGAAGAACAGATCGCGGCTCTTGAGCAACGCTACGACGAAGCCTTCTCTCAGGAGCAAGACGTCCGGCAGCAGCTGATGGCCGAGCTGGAGCGCGCCCAGCAACAGGTAGCCGTGTTGCAGACCGACCTGGCAGCGGCAAACCGGAAGTTGGACGACATCACTACCGCTTACCAGACCCTGCAGGAGAATTCGCAAAACATCTCCGCCATCACCGCCGAGCGCGACCGACTCAAACAGACTCATGCCGAACTGACCGAGCAGGTCGACCGTCTGACCCAGGTCAAGGATCAGTTGGCCGGCGGCCATCGGCGACAGTGGTTTCTGGCTGGCGCCGGAGTTTTGGTCCTGGGTTGGCTGATCGGCAAGTTTTCCCGCACCAGGCGGCGTAACGGTTATTAAGGCGGCAGGTTTCGTCCTGCCGGCCGAGGATCTTTTTTCTCCAGGGTGCTGGAGAGGACTTTTCTTGGGGGGTGGCGGGCCCAGCCCCGCCACCCCCCTCAACCCCCACCAAAAAACTTAATTTTTTCTTAAAATTAATTTTTAAAAATTTCACTGCTTCCCCACCCTTCTCTACCAATTTACGTGTCATTTCAAACCCTTAAACCAAACAAAAAGTATTTAAAAAGTCTTAATTTTATAGTTGACATGAATCCTATCTAATGTTAGAGTCTACTTAACTTAAACAAACACGAACCGCAAACATAAATCAAAAAGGAGAGAAACCATGAGAAACCAAACCACCATGATGGACACCGTCAAGAGCAGCTACCTGGCCCTCACCCTGACCATCCTCGGCGTCTTTGCAGTCGTCTCCGCGGTCCTGATCGCCTG
>DATFJP010000217.1:0-23074 GCA_035269105.1 Desulfuromonadales bacterium | reverse complement strand
TTTCGTCCCGGCGTCCGGGATGAACGGAAAATAAAAAAAGGCGAAGAAGAACAGTCTACCCTTTCTCTGCAGCGGAATCCGGACATTTTGGCCGAGTTGGGCAAACTCAAGGGACGCAGGATTCTGGTCGGTTTTGCGGCGGAAACCGATGACCTGACCGTGAATGCCGAGAAGAAACTGAAAGCGAAAAACCTTGATCTGATCGTGGCTAACGATATCCTGCAGCCGGAGTCCGGGTTCGACAGCGACACCAATGCCGTTCAGCTTTTATACCGGGGAGGAGCGGTGGAAGAGTTGCCGCTGATGACCAAGGAGGAGCTCGCAGCGACGCTTATGGAACGCATTGTGCGCATGCTGGAGAAGGCCAACTGAAGCGATTCAGGCCGCAGAGAGCAGTTCGAGCAGATCGTCGGGCAGCAGGACGCCGCTGAGCAGTTTGACCTTCAGGTCTTTGATGATCCGGGCGGCATCCTGGTCGTTGATCTTGCCGTCCAGCCAGAGCAGGTGCAGGTTCTTGCGGATCATGCTGGCCGCAGCCAGGGCTCTTTCGCCGGTTGGGTCGGCCTGCAGGTAGGAAGAGCCCTCCGGGTCCTGCAGGATACTCAGGGCCGCCTGCTGGGCCAGCGCCAGGTATTCCTGCTTTTCAGCATCGCTGATGCACCATTTGGAGGTTTCCGCAACGGAGCGCAGCATCTTCTGCCATTGCTGCAGACGGCTGAGCAGCAGCATCGAATTGAAGATGCGCTTGTTGGTTCCGAAGGAAAAAATGGTGTCGGCCAGAACCCGGCGCAGCATGGCGTCATTGGCGGAGAAATCCCGACGGCCGATACTCCTGGCCAGCGGCCAGACCTGGGGATCGACGTGGGCTTCGAAGCGTATTTCCCAATAGGTATGCTTGAGCATAACCGTATTGTAGGTCAGCATCAGCTTGTAGGGGACAAAGTAGGAGTGGGCGATGCAGTCCGCTGCGAGATGGCTGAGGTAGCCCCATGCGCAGGCCCGCTGGGCGTCATTGCCGGCTGCCGCCAGGACTTTTTTACCCACCCGCCAGGAGTGGCAATGTTTCAGATAATGGGTGTGCTTCTTGCCAAGGGTAATATCGGCACTGATGCAGCCATAGAGATAGTCATGCCGGTACGCTGCCAGCAGATTTCGGAGCTGTTCCGGAACCTGGTGAAGATTGTCGAGCAGCCAGGAACCAACCTGAAGATGGGCGCCAATGCCCCAGGCCAAGGCATCGGCGGGAAAGAGCGCAAGGCAGATCAAGGCAAGGAATGCTGGCATCAGAAAAGTCTTCATAAATGCAACCACCTTTCCTGACAGGATAATACACCTCCACGGGGAACTGCAAAACAATATGCCTGAAAATCTGCAGAAAGAGATCAGCGACACCTTGCAAGCGGTGCGCAGCCATTTCGAGTACCTGCGCGATCTTGGTGAAAATGCCCTGCCGAGGCCCCGTGCAATCGAAGATTTGCCGGTTTGTTCCCTTGGCGACAGCCCGGAGTCGACCCATGGCGCCTGCCGTCCGGAAACCCTTGAAGATATCCGCAGGGATCTTGGCGACTGTTGCCGCTGCGGACTTGAAAAAACACGGCGGAACCTGGTTTTCGGTGTCGGCAACCCGGATGCCAGCCTGGTCCTGGTCGGAGAAGCGCCCGGCAGTGAAGAAGACCGGCGCGGGGAGCCGTTTGTCGGCGAGGCCGGGCAACTGCTCGATCGCATTCTCCAGGCCATGCGTCTGGCGCGCGCGGACGTCTATATCTGCAACCTTCTGAAATGCCGCCCGCCCCAAAACCGCGACCCTCTGCCGGCAGAAATCGCCAGCTGCGAACCTTTCCTGATCCGGCAGCTCATGGCGATCCGGCCGCAGGTGATTGTCGCATTGGGCCGTTTCGCCACCCAGAGCCTGCTGCGGTCAAAAACCCCGATCAGCCGGCTGCGCGGAACCTGGCACTCCTACCAGGGTATTCCGTTGATGCCGACGTTCCATCCCGCCTATCTGCTCAGGAATCCAGCCGGCAAGCACGAGGTCTGGGAGGATATGAAACAGGTGATGGAGCAGTTGGAGCGAGGGTGAAGGTTTGCCTGCGGGTGCTGCCTGGGGATGATAAACAGGTTTTTCGGGAATTTCGGGGAAGTTCTTCCCAGGGTTCGACCTGCCGGTCTGTTAGTTGTCAGCCTTCGAACCGGGGACGCGCCACTGTAGGGGCGGGGTCCCCCCGCCCTGGGCTAACGGTTCACAGAAAAATCAGGGCGGGGTCCCCCCGTCCTGGGCTAACGGTCCACAGAAAAATCAGGGCGGGGAGACCCCGCCCCTACGATGCCGTGTTCTTTTGCGTCTGGCGATGACCAGGGCTGAACCTCTTTCATTGCAGATTCAGCCGCTTGAGTTTTTCGACCAGAGTTGTGCGGTTGATACGGAGCAGTGCCGCGGCGCGCGACTTGACCCCCCCGCTTTTCTCCAGGGCCTGCCCGATCATGGCCTTTTCCATGGTCGCTATAATGTCCTGTAAATCGAGACCGGCTTCCGGGATATCCGGAAAGTGCAGGGCATGTTCGACGCCCTGCTTGCCGGAAATCTTCGCGGGCAGGTCCTTTCTGTCGATGACCAGACCGTCCGCCAGGGCGACCGCCCGCTCGATGGCGTTTTCCATTTCCCGGACGTTGCCAGGCCAGTCGTAGGCTTCCAAAGCTTGGATGGCCTCGCCGGTAAAGTTCATCGGCTCCCGTTGCATGGCCTTGCAGGATTTCTGCAGAAAATGTCGGGCCAGCAGGGGGATGTCCTCGAGGCGCTCACGCAGGGCCGGGAGGGGCACTGGGATGACGTTCAGCCGGTAATAAAGATCCTCTCTGAACTGGCCCTTTTCGACCAGCTCATCGAGATTGGAGTTGGTCGCGGAGATCACGCGGACGTTGAAGCTGACTTTTTTGCTGGAACCGACGCGTTCGACTTCGTGCTCCTGCAGAACCCGCAGCAGCTTCATCTGCAGATGGACCGGCATGGTGCCGATCTCGTCCAGAAAGATCGTTCCCTGATCGGCCTGTTCGAACTTGCCCTGTTTGTCGGCAACGGCGCCGGTGAATGCACCGCGGACATGGCCGAAGAGCTCGCTTTCCAGCAATTCGGCCGGGATGGCGCCGCAGTTGATGGCGACAAACGGTTTCTGCTTGCGATGGCTGTTGTAATGGATGGCGCGCGCGACCAGTTCCTTGCCGGTTCCGGATTCGCCCAGAATCAAAACCGTCGAGTCGGTATTCATGATCTTTTCCATGCAGGTGAAAACCTCCTGCATGGCTGAACTGCTGCCGATAATGTTGTCGAACTTGTATTTGCCGCGCAGCTGCTGGCGCAGATAGAGGTTCTCCGCAACCAACCGGCTTTTTTCCACCGCCTTGTCGGTCAAAAGTTGCAGCTTCTGGAAATCAATCGGTTTGGTGATGTAGTCGAAGGCACCTTCTTTCATGGCTTCCACAGCTGTCTCGGCGGAGGCGTTGCCGGTAATCAGAATGACATTGCAGGGCAGGTCCATCTCTTTCACGGTTTTCAACAGATCGATACCGCTGGCTCCCGGCAGGATCAGGTCGGTGATAATCACGTCGTAGGGCTCTTTGCCCAGGGCTTGAAGGGCCGCTTCTCCGGAATCCAGAGTGTCGACCTCATAACCTTCCTGGCGGAGCAGAAGCCCCAATCCTTCCCGGCTGCCCCGATCGTCGTCAATCAGGAGGATTTTTGCATTATGATCCATGGACAAAACCTCTGCCGGCAAACCGTCATGAATTTGACGCACGTCAAGATAGCATGCAGTCAAGCGAGATGCAATCTTTCTCCATGGCCCTCCGGCCGGCTGCCTGTGCCTGATTGACTCCCTGAAGTGCCCTGATAAAATTTGACTATGAAACAGTTTTCAGTTTGTCTGGCAGTCGGGTTGCTGCTGCTGTTCTGGGGTCCGCATTTTTTGATTGCAGAGGAACACAGCAGTGATGACGGTACGGCGGAAACCCTTCGCGCCGTTCAGGTCGCCGGGCCGATCAACCCCGTGGTGGCAGATTTTGTGACCACGGAACTGGCGGCTGCCAACCAGGCGGCGGCCCGGGCCTTTTTGATCCAACTCGACACTCCCGGCGGTCTGGATACCGCCATGCGGGAGATCATCCGCAGCCTCTTGTCGTCCGAAATACCCGTCATTGTTTATGTTTACCCGCCCGGAGCGCGTGCTGCCTCGGCAGGCGCCCTGATTACGCTGGCCGCAGATTTCGCCGTCATGGCGCCCGGCACCAATATCGGCGCGGCGACGCCTGTCTCTCTCGGCGGCGGTCCTGCTGATCAGAGCCAAGATTCGCCCATGCAAACCAAGATCCTCAATGACGCCACCGCCTATGCCCGCTCCCTTGCCGAGCAGCGCGGCCGGAATGTTGACTGGGCGGAGCGGATTGTCCGGGATGGCATCTCAACGGCCGCCAATCAGGCGCGGGAACTCCGGGTTGTCGATCTGGTGGCAGCC
Organism: Desulfuromonadales bacterium; assembly: GCA_035269105.1. GTDB lineage: Bacteria > Desulfobacterota > Desulfuromonadia > Desulfuromonadales > BM103 > JAQYVZ01. The sequence continues at coordinate 18,569 of DATFJP010000217.1, read as the reverse complement.
AACTTGTCGGCCCTGATGACGGAACTTGACGGTCGCACCTATTTGCGAAACGGCCAGGCGAGGCAATTGCAGCTTGCCGGGGCCGCGGTTCGCTACGCAGAAATGACCCTGCGTCAGCAGATTCTCGATGCCATCAGCAGCCCGACGGTGGCCTATCTGCTCTTGATGCTGGGGATTCTCGGCATCTTTTTCGAGATATCGCAACCCGGCGTGATCCTGCCGGGAGCGGTCGGTGCGATCGCCTTGCTGCTCGCCTTTTATGCCCTGCAGACGATGCCGGTCAGCTTTGCGGGAATTCTGCTGATTTTCCTGTCTGTTGTCTTGTTCCTCCTGGAGATCAAGGTGACGTCTTTTGGCATGCTGACCGTAGGCGGCGCGGTCGCTCTCGGTTTCGGCTCGCTGATTCTGATCGATTCGCCGGCGCCTTATCTGCAGATTTCGCGAACCGTCATTCTCGCGACCGTGATCGTTGTCACCGGCACGATCAGCGGTGTTCTGTACCTGGTGGTTCGGGCTCAGCGGAGCCGGTTTCATTCCGGTCGGGAAGGGCTGGTCGGCGAACGGGGGCGGGCGGTGACCACGATTTCCGGAACCGGGACGGCTTTTGTGCATGGTGAATACTGGCAGGCTTTCGCCGAAGAAGAGATTGCTGAGGGCGAGTCCGTAGAGGTCGTTGGGCTGGTCTCCAGCATGCGACTCAAGGTCAGGAAAATCGAAGGTGACGTCTGAATGCTGAGCGATCCTGCCGGCAGGTCGTAAAACTCTCTTGCCGGAGGAGAAACTCTCCGCCCGCGGGCCTGTGCTCAGGCCTTGAACCCGATTTCCGGAGGTGAGCCATGTTGATCGGCTGGATTGTCCTTTTGACCGCTATCGTGGTGGTCCTCGGCAGTGCCATCAGGGTGCTGTACGAATACGAGCGTGGGGTGGTCTTCCGGCTGGGCCGGTTTTCAAGGGTCAAAGGACCCGGCCTGCGCTTTATCATCCCGGTGGTCGACAAGCTCATCAAGGTGAGCCTGCGGACGGTGGCCATGGATGTCCCTCCCCAGGATGTGATCACCAAGGATAATGTCTCGGTCAAAGTCAACGCCGTGACCTATTTTCGGGTCATCGATCCCGACAAGGCGCTGATCGAGGTTGAGGATTACCTTTATGCCACCAGCCAGCTCGCCCAGACCACTCTGCGCAGCGTTCTCGGTCAGGCGGAACTCGATGAATTGCTTGCCCAGCGCGATAAAATCAATCAGCAGCTGCAGGTGATTCTGGACCGGCAAACGGACCCCTGGGGGGTGAAGGTTTCCAACGTTGAAATCAAGCATGTGGACCTGCCCTCGGAGATGCAGCGCGCCATGGCGCGGCAGGCGGAAGCGGAACGGGAAAGGCGCTCCAAGGTCATCCATGCCCAGGGGGAGTATGAAGCCTCGAAGCGGCTTTCTGAAGCCGCCAGCGTCATCTCCAGGGAGAGCGGGGCGCTGCAGTTGCGTTTCCTGCAGACTCTGACCGAGATTTCCGCCGAAAAGAACTCGACCATTCTGTTCCCGATTCCCATCGACCTGCTCGAGCCCTTCTTGCGCAAAGGCAAGGACAAGGACAGCCAGGGCACACTCGAGTAAGCCCCGGTCGACCTCAGGCTGCGGATGCCCTTTCCGGCAGCCGAAGGGTTTTTCGTGTCGCCACAGAGGTCTTTTCCGGCGCCTGTGCCGATTGCCGGCCCCCTCGAACAGGACGCGGCCGCGTGCCGGTGCGATGACAGGTAATTTTTATCTGTTAATTCAGGAGGTTGAAAATCAAACGGTTTTATGCTTGACACTCTTCGGTTCTATTTGCTTAGATTGCCATTCCAGCACTCCCGTAAGTATTTAATTTTGTTATAAAATTTTATTTTCGCTAAATTTTAACGGGAACCGACAGTCTTTTTTACCATTGCTAAAAACCATCTGCCGAGGAGAGACCATGCCCATCAAGAAATTTCACAAAGTCATGGCCGCAAATCGCGGAGAAATTGCCATTCGCATTTTCCGGGCCTGCACCGAGCTCGGCATCAGCACCCTGGCCATTTATTCTGAGCAGGACAAGCTTTCTCTGCACCGCTACAAAGCGGATGAGGCTTACCTGATCGGCAAAGGCAAGGGACCGATCGACGCCTATCTGAGTATCGACGAAATCATCGACCTGGCCCGGAAAAAGGAAGTCGATGCGATCCATCCCGGATACGGCTTCCTTTCTGAAAATGCTGATTTCGCCGAGGCGTGCGAACGGGCCGGAATCGCCTTTATCGGCCCCACTCCGGATATCCAGCGCCAAATCGGCGACAAGGTTGCCGGACGCAAGGTCGCCAGCGAAGCGGGAGTGCCGGTGGTGCCCGGCACCGACCAGCCGGTTCGCAGCGAAGAGGAAGCGCTGATCTTCGCCAAGTCGGCGGGCTATCCGATCATTGTCAAGGCCAGTGCCGGCGGCGGCGGCCGCGGCATGCGTGTGGCCCGCAACCAGAAGGAAATGCTGGAAGGGCTCAAGTCCGCGGCGTCGGAAGCCCAGGCCTCGTTCGGTGATGCCACGATCTTTCTCGAAAAATACATCGAGAGCCCCAAACACGTCGAGGTTCAGATCCTTGGCGACCAGCACGGCAATATCGTTCACTTTTATGAACGGGACTGCTCGATCCAGCGGCGACATCAGAAAGTGATCGAGATGGCGCCCTCCCTCTACCTGAATAATAAAAAACGCAAGGAGCTCTGCGACTACGCCCTCGCTCTGGCCGAGAGTGTCGGCTACGTCAACGCGGGGACCGTTGAATTCCTGATGGACAAACAGGGGAAATTCTATTTCATCGAGGTCAATCCCCGCATTCAGGTCGAGCATACGGTCACCGAACTGGTGACCATGCGCAACCTGGTCCAGGCTCAGATTCGCGTGGCCCAGGGCTACAAGCTGGCCGATCCGGAAATCGGCATCAAGAGCCAGAAGGACATTGATCTGCGGGGTTATGCCATCCAGAGCCGGATCACCACCGAGGACCCCCTGAATAATTTCGCCCCCGATTTCGGCACCATCAAGGCCTATCGGACTGCTGCCGGTTTCGGTGTCCGGCTGGATGCGGCCGCCGGATACGCCGGCGGCGTGATCACGCCGCATTACGATTCACTTCTGGTCAAGATTTCAACCTGGGGTCTGACCCTGGCCGATGCCGCCCGGACCATGCATCGGGCCCTGCAGGAATTCCGCATCCGCGGCGTCAAGACCAATGTCGGTTTTCTGGAGAAAGTCATTACTCATCCGACCTTCCTGGCCGGCAAATGCGACACCTCTTTCCTGGATGAGCATCCCGAACTTTTTCAGCTGCCCGTCAAAAAAGACCGGGCCAACAAGATCCTCAGTTTTATCGGCCATACCACGGTCAATGGTTATCCCGGCATCCCGGCCGAAAAAAGCCTGAGCTTCTCGGACCTGCGCGAACCGAATATCCCGGAAATCAACTACGGACAGCAGCATCCGCGCGGCACCCGGGACATCCTGCTGGACAAGGGGCCCGAAGGCCTTGCCGAATGGGCCCGCCGGCACAAGCAGCTGCTGATTACCGATACCACCTGGCGGGACGCCCATCAGTCGCTGCTGGCGACCAGGGTGCGAACCCACGACCTTGAGGCGATTGCGGAAGCAACGGCCCATTACGCCGGCGGGCTTTTCTCGCTGGAAATGTGGGGCGGCGCGACCTATGACGTTTCGATGCGGTTTCTGACCGAAGATCCCTGGGAAAGGCTCGAGCGCCTGCGCCTGAAGGTGCCCAATATTCTTTTCCAGATGCTGCTGCGCGGCTCCAACGCCGTTGGCTATACCAACTACCCCGACAATGTGGTGCAGGACTTTACGGTCAAAGCGGCTGAGGCCGGGATTGACGTATTCCGTATTTTCGACTCTCTGAACTGGACCAAGGGCATGATGATTGCCATGGAAGCGGTCCGCGAGCGGACCGGCGCCGTCTGCGAGGCCGCCATGTGCTACACCGGCGACATCCTTGATCCGAAGCGTGACAAATATCCCCTCCAGTACTATGTGGACCTTGCCAAGGAACTCGAGGCGATGGGCGCGCATATTCTGGCGATCAAGGACATGGCCGGACTGCTCAAGCCGTTTGCTGCGGAAAAACTGGTCAAGGCTCTGAAAAGCGAAGTCGGCATTCCCATCCACCTGCACACGCACGATACCTCCAGCAACGGCGGCGCCATGCTGCTGATGGCCTCTCAGGCCGGAGTGGACATTGTCGATGTGGCCCTGTCTTCCCTGTCCGGACTGACCGCGCAGCCGAACCTGAATGCGCTGCTGGCGGTTCTCGAGGGCACAATCTGGGATCCGCAGCTCGATCAACCGGGCCTGCAGCTGCTGGCCAATTACTGGGAAACAGTGCGCGGCTACTATGCGCCGTTCGAATCCGAACTGCGCAGCGGCACCGCGCAGGTCTATCACCATGAGATCCCCGGCGGACAGTATTCCAACTACAAGCCGCAGGTCGAAGGGCTTGGTCTGGGACATCGCTGGGAAGAGTGCAAGGAAATGTACCGCAAGGTCAATTTCATGTTCGGCGACATCATCAAGGTCACACCATCTTCCAAAATCGTCGGCGACATGGCCATGTTCATGATCCAGAACAACCTCGAGCCGGAGGATGTTTTCGAGCGCGGTGAGGAATTGACCTTCCCGCAGAGCGTGGTCGACTTTTTCAAGGGCATGATCGGCCAGCCGGTCGGCGGCTTCCCGGAGAGGTTGCAGGCGATCATCCTTAAAGGTGACCAACCCCTGACCTGCCGACCCGGAGAATTGCTTGAGCCGGTTGACTTCGCCGCAAAAAAACAGGAGCTCGAAATCAAACTCGGCCATGATGTGAATGATCGCGACGTCCTGTCCGCGGTGCTCTATCCGGGCGTCTATGAGGAGTTCGACCGCCACCGTCAGGAATACAGCGATACGTCCTTCCTGCCGACACCGGTTTTCTTCTACGGTTTGGATGTCGGCGATGAAGTGAGCATCGATATCGAGGCAGGCAAAACCCTGATCATTAAACTTAACGCGATCGGTCGGGTCCATGACGACGGCACCCGCAACATTTATTTCGAACTGAACGGGGAACCGCGCGTGGTCACGGTACGGGATCTTGCTGCCGAATCGGATGAAGTCAGCCATGAAAAGGCCGACCCCAACAACACCAGGCATGTCGGGGCACCCATGCCGGGCAAGGTTTTCAAGGTCCTGGCGAATGTCGGCGAGAAAGTCGCGGCCGGCGAAACACTGCTGACCACCGAAGCCATGAAGATGGAGACCAACGTTAAAACCAAGGTCGACGGTGTCGTTGCTGAAGTCCGGTTTGCCGAGGGAGATCAGATAGAACAGGGGGACCTGTTGGTGATTCTGGAGTAAATCACGCCGAAACGCAGGGGGCGCGGCTGTAAAGACTGGTCGGTTTCGCCTCTTTTCTGCTATAGTATCTCGCCAGTCAAAATCCAAGGGTTCGAGGAGATCCTGCTATGGGCATTATGTGGCTGCTGGGCGGCAACCAATCGCAGAAGCGGCGCGTTATTGAAAAAAGCGACCAGGAAAGCGGTCAGGTCATTGCGGAATGCTACTGTCAGGGCGGCCACAGCATTCTCAGCAATGAAGCCGAGTTCGATGGACACCCCGGCTTGACGCTCAAGTTGAAAAACAGCCGGCAGGAAGGACTGCTCTCGATCAGTCCGATTATCGGCGACTGCCGCCGGCAGTTCATCGACTTCGAAAGAATCCCCGGCGAGGTGGTGGAAATCTGCTGCCCGGTCTGCGCAGAGCCTTTTCCGCTCTATAATGAGTGTTCCTGCGGAGCTCATCTGATCGCCCTGTTTACTTCACCCCGGGCCCAGTTCTCCCGGTGTGTCGGGATTTGCCAGCGGATCGGCTGCCTGCACTCGGAATTGATCAGTGAGCGGGACCTGAGGCTTTTGAATCGTCAGGACTATTTTTAAAATCGTCACTCAGACAGGATTTCGGTACTCGGCAAAGGGGCATTTTCGTGATGCCCCTTTGCCGTTCATGCCCCGAATTTTTTGTATCAGTGGAAGGTGCCGCGACCTGGAACCGCCGGAGACCGGCAGTGGATGAATTGGCTTGACGGTCTGGCCCCTTTGATTTATAAGGAGGTTTGTTCCTTTAACGACAACCATATGATTTCCCTTCAAAAAGGAGGCAACATGCGTCACTCGTCTTTGCAGAAGATCTTTTTGACATTGCTGCTCGGTTTGCTGATTCCGATGACCGGGGTGGCCGCGGACACTATCAAGATCGGCGTGGCCGGGCCGCACACGGGCGATTTGGCTCCTTACGGCATTCCCACCCTGGAGGCGGCCAAACTGGTAGCCGAACAGGTCAATGCTGCCGGCGGCGTGAATGGCAAACAGGTTGAAATCCTGCCGATGGACGATCAGTGCAAGCCCGAAATCGCCACCAACGCAGCGACCAAGCTGGTTTCTCAGGGGGTTGACGTGGTCATCGGCCATGTCTGCTCCGGGGCGACCAAGGCGGCCCTTGGCATCTACAAGGAAGCCGACATCATAGCCGTTTCGCCCTCGGCGACCAACCCGCCTTTGACCCAGAGCGGTGAATATCCCAACTTCTATCGCACCATTGCCCCGGACGACGATCAGGGCAAGCTGGCGGCCGAATTCGCCATTAACCAGCTGGGCGCGAAGAAGATCGCTATCCTGCATGACAAAGGTGATTACGGCAAAGGGTTTGCCGATTTCGCCAAAGCCAATATCGACGCGAGCGGCAAAGCAGAGGTCGTGCTTTTCGAAGGCGTCACTCCCGGCGCCATGGATTATTCAGCGGTTGTTGGCAAGGTCCGCCGCGAAGATGCGGATGCGGTTATTTTCGGTGGCTACCATCCCGAGGCCTCCAAGCTGATTTCGCAGATGAACAAGAAGCGCGTCGACATTCCCTTCATCGGTCCGGATGGTGTCAAGGGCGACGGCTTCCTGGAAATCGCCGGCAAGGACGCCGAGGGTGTTTATGCGACCGGTCCCATGGATGTTTCCAAGTATCCCGAAAACCAGGAAGCCCGGGAGGCTTATCTGGCGCAGTACGACAAGGAGCCCGGCACCTTCTTTGATCAGGGCTATGCGGCTATGCAGGTGGTTCTGAACGCCATCGAAAAAGCCGGCAGCACCGACTATGATGCCCTCGAGAAAGCCCTGAAGAACAATTATGTTGCCACCACGGTCGGCAAGATCAAGTTTGACAGTAAGGGCGATGCGGAAGGCGTTGGCTTCTCCGTCTACCAGGTCAAGAACGGCAAATTCGCCGAAGTGCAATAGACAAAAATTTTTCGTTAGTTTGCGGGGGGTGGGCCAGTTCTGCCCCCCGCATTTTTGCGACAGAATGTTGCGGATCCCGGTCTGCAGGCATTTCTCTTCGGATACCTCTTCATGGATTATTTTCTCGAGCTTTTCAGCAGCGGCATGGTCCGCGGCAGCATCTACGCCCTGATCGCCCTCGGCTATACCATGGTGTACGGGATCATTCAGCTGATCAATTTTGCCCACGGCGAAATTTACATGATCGGCGCGTTTGTCGCCTTGATTGTGTCCGGGGTCCTGACCATCTATGGTTTTTCCGGAGTTTCGATTTTAATTCTGGCCGCTATTATCGCCATGATCTATGCGGCGGCCTATGGCTATACTCTGGAAAAGATCGCCTACCGCCCATTGCGGAATGCTCCGCGCCTGTCGGCCCTGATCAGCGCGATCGGCATGTCGCTATTCCTGCAGAATTATGTGTTGCTGGCACAAACACCTGACTTCCTGCCGTTTCCCGAGTTGATCCCCCAGTTCGCTTTCATGGATCCGATCGCTCATGTTATGGGTTCTGCGGAATTGATCATTCTGGTGACCAGCGCCATTTCGATGATCCTGCTAACCGTGCTGATCAAGTACACCCGCATCGGCAAGGCGATGCGGGCCACCCAGCAGGACATAACCATGGCGCGCCTGACCGGCGTGAACGTGGACCAGGTTATTTCCATGACCTTCATCATCGGGTCGGTTCTGGCCGCGATCGGCGGCGTTCTGGTTGCCTCCTACATCGGCCAGATCAATTTTTACATCGGTTTCATGGCGGGTGTGAAGGCCTTCACCGCAGCGGTACTGGGAGGTATCGGCAATATCCCCGGCGCAGCACTCGGTGGTATTGTCCTGGGCCTGGCCGAATCCTTTGCCGCCGGCTACGTGTCCAGCGCCTACGAGGATGTGTTTGCCTTCGGCGTCCTCGCTCTGATCCTGGTTTTGCGGCCTTCCGGTCTGCTCGGCAAGGCCCTCAAGCAGAAGGTCTGATCACCCCGGTTGGAGATGGTTGAGGAATAATGTTCAGTAATATCAAACAATCGGTCCTGGTCGCAGCCTGGTTTGTTTTCCTGACGTTCCCGCTGATGGTCATCAAGGTCAATACCTTGAAGGATGTCGTCGAGTGGCGCTGGATGAACATGGTCTATGTCGCGATCGGTGCTTTCCTGCTTTCATTTGTCTGGCGCTGGGGACTCGCGCGCCGCCAGCGCAAAAGCAAGGAAGCGGAGCTTATCGATGCGGCCGCTGCCAAGCCGAGCCTTGGGCAGATGCTGCTTGAGGACCCGAAGATTTTCAAACCGGTCCTGGCCGTCATTGTCGTGATCACCTTGATCTTCCCCTGGCTGGCGGGCATCTACCAGACCAATATCATGGTTCTGGCCTTGATCTTCGCGGTATTGGGGCTCGGCCTGAACATCACGATCGGTCTGGCCGGCCTGCTCGATCTGGGTTACGTGGCGTTTTTTGCCATAGGCGCCTACACTTACGCACTGCTGAATCAGCACTTCGGTTTCGGTTTCTGGCTCAGCCTGCCTTTCGGCGGCCTGATGGGATGCCTGTTCGGTGTTTTGCTCGGCTTTCCGATCCTGCGTCTGCGCGGCGACTATCTGGCCATCGTCACCCTCGGCTTCGGTTCCATCGCGAAAATCGTGATCGAGAACTGGGAGGAAGTTTTCAACGGCGCCAAGGGCATCGCCGGGATTCCCCGGCCGGGCCTGTTCGGGGTCGAAATGAGCATTGAGGCGGCAACCACCTATACTTACTATCTGATGATTCTGATGGTGATCCTGACGATCTTCGTGACCAATCGCCTGAAAGACTCGCGCATCGGCAGGGCGTGGATCGCCCTGCGGGAAGATGAAATCGCCTGTGTCGCCATGGGGGTGGACATGGCCCGTACCAAGCTGTCCGCCTACGCATTGGGCGCCTTCTGGGCGGGCCTGGTCGGCGTGGTTTTTGCCGCCCGCAACACTTATATCAACCCCAACAGTTTTACCTTCATGGAGTCCGCGCTGGTGCTTTCCATCGTCGTGCTCGGCGGCATGGGATCGATCGTCGGTGTCATCATCGCCGCTCTGGTGCTGATCCTGTCTCCTGAATACCTGAGGGCTTTTGCTGAATACCGGATGCTGATGTTCGGCGCCGTCATGGTGCTGATGATGATCTTCCGTCCTGAAGGGCTGATCTCCAATGTCCGCAAGAAATACAGCAAACGCAAGGTGGCAGCGGAGACGACCCATGGCTGAAACAATGCAGACACTACTTGAGGTCAAGGATCTGACCATGGATTTCGGCGGCCTGCGCGCCGTCGATACGGTTTCGCTGGAGGTCTGTGCCGGAGAGATCGTCGCCCTGATCGGTCCCAACGGTGCCGGGAAAACCACATTTTTCAATTGCGTGACCGGCATTTACAAACCGACCCGTGGCCAGATCATGGTCCACCCCCCCGGACGGAAAAGCCAGAAAATTAACGGCTTCAAGCCCAACCGGGTGACCGCCATCGGCATGGCGCGCACTTTTCAGAATATCCGCCTGTTCCAGAACATGACGGTTCTGGAGAACATCATGATCGGCCGCCATTGCCGGACCACGACCAGTATCATCGGGGCAATCCTGCGGGGTCCCCGCACACGGCGCCAGGAACAGGAAACCATCGACAAAAGTTACCAATTGCTCGAAAAGGTCGACCTGGCCAGATACGCCGACGAGTTTGCCAAAAACCTTCCCTATGGCGCCCAGCGCCGTTTGGAGATCGCCCGGGCCATGGCCACCGAGCCCTTTCTGCTGCTGCTCGACGAACCGGCTGCCGGCATGAATCCCAAGGAAACCAAGGCGCTCGACGAATTGATCGTGCGCATCCGGGATGAGGAGAAGATTGCCATTCTGCTGATCGAGCATGACATGAAACTGGTTATGAACATTTCCGAGCGGATTTACGTCATGGAGTACGGCAAGGAAATCGCCCAGGGAACACCCCAGGAGGTGCGCAGTAATCCAAGAGTCATTGAGGCCTACCTCGGGGAGGAAGCCGATGCTTGAACTGCGCAATGTGGATACTTATTACGGCAATATCCAGGCGCTGAAAAATGTCTCGATCGATGTCGAGGAAGGCGAGATCGTGACCTTGATCGGCGCCAACGGTGCAGGCAAGAGCACGACCTTGATGACCATCTGCGGCGTCACTCCGCCGCGTTCCGGTGAAATCTTTTTCAAGGGAACGCCGATTCACGGCATGCCTACCGACAAAATTGTATCCCTTGGGATATGTCAGGTGCCGGAGGGGCGTCGGATCTTTCCTTTGATGACGGTCCTGGAAAATCTTGAGATGGGGACCTTCCTGCGACGCGACAAGGAAAAAATCCAGCAGGATATCGAATATATCTTCGAACTCTTTCCGATCCTCGCCCAGCGGCGCCATCAGGCCGGCGGGACCCTTTCCGGAGGGGAACAGCAGATGCTCGCCATCTCCCGGGCCCTGATGGCCCGACCCAGGCTGCTGCTGCTCGACGAGCCGTCTCTGGGACTGGCTCCGCTGATCATTAAGCAAATATTCGAAATCATCCGCAAGATCAATGACGAGAATAACACCACCATTTTCCTGGTCGAACAGAATGCCAATCAGGCCCTCAAACTGGCCGACCGCGGCTATGTCATGGAAAACGGCCAGATCACGTTGGCGGATACCAGCGACAAACTCCTTGAGGATGAAGCGGTCAAGACGGCTTATCTCGGACTCTAGGAGGCTGTCGACAGCATCAGGAGTCTGGTGCATTGCCAGTTCAAAAAGCGACCTGTTTCGGGTCGCTTTTTTATTTCTTGCAGAAAGAATTGACGCGAAATGAGGTTCAAAAAGTGTGACAATTAATATTAATTAAATTTAAATGAGAATAATTAAGCAAAAAAAATTATAATTAAATGTAACCTAAAGCCCACACGTCAAGACTCGTCCCACCTTTTTCAGGCGGGATTGAGAATCGGTTCATCCTGTTCTTCGATGAGATCGCCGGCGAGAAGCTTCTTGATATGGTTTTTCAGCAGCTGACGATCTTCGTCGATCATGTTGATGAAACGCACAGCCATGCCGGGAGGCATGGAGAACCGGCCCTTGGACAATTGCTTGGTGTAAATGACCTCGCCGTCGACGAACAGGGTCTCTTGATCACCGAGCGGAAGCTCTATCTGCAAGCGGCAGCCTTCCGGAAACGGCGTCTTGCGGCGTATGAAGATGCCGCCTTCGGACAAGGTAATGCCTTGGCATTTCACCATCCGCTCATCCATGGCCAGAGTCACCTTGCGCTGGTAGTTGGCCCGTAAAAACTGTCTCTGGTAGTTATCCCCGGCAAGCGCTTTGGACAAAGCCGCATGCAACTGGTCGATCTCGATCGGCATGTGCAGAAACCCCTGGCAGCCAGCTTCCATAAGAGTTTCCCGCCGGGTCTCATCCTTGCCGGCGACCAGCACCGGAATGGCATTGCCGCCATTCTTTTCCAGCGCTTCCAGGATGTCCGGCGCGCTCATGCCACCGACATCGGGACCGAGGATGATTGCCGCCGGCTGCAGCGCCTTGGACAATTTGACCAGGCTCGGGCCGTCCTCGGCGGGAACCACGTCGAAATCCATGCGCTGCAGCAGGATCGACAAGTACATGAGAAAAGACTCGCTGCGGTCGGTCAACAAAACGGTCATGCGTTCCTTCATGGCAGCCTCCGGGGGTCGTGAAAACATCTTCCAACTGAACAGGTCATTGCGGGGAGTATAAAGGCAAGCTCAGGGCAGGGCAAGTCGCATATGCCATGCAGGACAGCTTGTCGGGTCGGAGGATTGCTCAAAACTACCGAATTTTGAATGCAATTGACAAAGCACTCCGCGCTTTTCTATAGTGGCATGTTGATTTTTGGGCCAATGACCATTTATTCTTTGAATTGACGAAACGGATAAGGAGAGACCAGTATGGCAGAGCTTTTTAAAATTGCAGTTCTCCCCGGCGACGGTATTGGCCCGGAGGTCATGGCCGAGGCGCAAAAAGTACTCGAAGCCGTCGGTAAAAATTTTTCGGTGGAGTTCGAGATCAACAGGGCCAATGTCGGCGGCGCCGCCATCGATGCCGACGGCAAAGCGCTGCCGGAACAGACCATTCAGGTCTGCCGGGACTCCGATGCCGTGTTGTTCGGCTCAGTAGGCGGGCCCAAATGGGAGCACCTGCCGCCCGAAGAACAACCAGAGCGGGGGGCCCTGCTGCCCCTGCGAAAAATTTTCGGCCTTTTCTGCAACCTCCGGCCGGCGATCATTTTTCCGGCGCTGACCGGAAACTCCTCCCTGCGGGAAGATGTGATTGAGGGCGGCTTCGACATTCTGGTCGTGCGCGAGTTGACCGGCGGCATTTACTTTGCCGAACCGAAGGGCATCGAAGGAGATGGCGCTCAGCGAACCGGTTTCGATACCATGAAATATTCGGTCGCGGAAATCGAACGAATTGCCCATGTCGGTTTTCAGGCAGCGCAAAAGCGCAGCCGGAGGCTCTGCTCCATCGACAAGGCCAATGTGCTCTCGACCTCCGTGCTCTGGCGGCAGGTGGTCGAACGGATCGGCAAAGAGTATCCGGATGTGGAACTCAGCCATATGTATGTCGACAACGCCGCCATGCAGCTTTGCCGCTGGCCAAAGCAGTTCGATGTATTGCTGTGCGGCAATATGTTTGGTGACATCCTGTCGGATGAGGCCGCCATGCTGACCGGTTCACTGGGCATGCTGCCCAGCGCCTCGCTGGCGGAAAGCCGTTTCGGCCTGTATGAACCCTCCGGCGGCAGCGCTCCGGACATCGCCGGGCAGGGCATCGCCAATCCGATTGCCCAGATCCTCTCCGCGGCGATGATGCTGCGCTATTCTTTTGCTCTGCCGGAGGCTGCGGACGCGATTGAGGCCGCGGTGGGCAGGGTCCTTGACCAGGGGCTCCGGACCCGCGACATCTATCAGAACAAAACCAACGAAAAGCTGGTGGATACCCGGCAGATGGGCGATGCAATCATTGCCGAGTTGTAGCGCCTCTTTTTCTTACCACTTCGGTTGCCAAAGGAACGCAAGGAATGAAAGTCGGATTTGTTGGTTGGCGTGGCATGGTTGGATCTGTCCTGTTGCAGCGCATGCAGGAGGAAAACGATTTCGCTTTGATCGAACCGGTTTTTTTCTCGACATCGCAGGCGGGCGAGGCCGCTCCGATGAACGCCGGGACTCTCAAGGACGGGTCCGACCTTGACGAACTCGGCAAACTCGATGTGATTGTCACCTGTCAGGGCGGCGATTATACCAAGGCGGTGCATCCTGAACTGCGCAAGGCCGGTTGGCAGGGTTACTGGATCGACGCTGCCAGCAGCCTGCGTATGGAGCCGGATTCGGTGATTATCCTGGATCCGGTCAACCGGGACGTCATCAATGCCGCTCTGGAGGGCGGGCAAAGAGATTTCATCGGCGGCAACTGTACAGTCAGTCTTATGCTGATGGCTCTGGGCGGCCTGTTTCATGCCGGACTCGTCGAGTGGGTGACCGCCATGACCTATCAGGCTGCTTCAGGTGCCGGGGCGCCCAACATGCGGGAGCTTTTGACCCAGATGGGACAATTGCATGCGGCCTCGGCGGATCTCCTCGCGAACCCCGGTTCGGCGATTCTCGACATCGACCGGCAGGTTACGCAAACTTTGCGCAGTTCCGGCCTTGCCACGGAGGAGTTCGGCTTCCCGCTGGCGGGCAGCCTGCTGCCCTGGATCGACCGCGAAGTGGAAGACGGTCAGAGTCGCGAGGAGTGGAAGGGATTCGTGGAGGCCAACAAGATCCTGGCCCGCAGTGTGCCGATACCGGTCGACGGCATTTGCGTCCGGATCGGGGCCATGCGCTGTCACAGCCAGGCGCTGACGATCAAACTGAATCAAGATGTACCGATCGATGACATCAAAGGTATGATCGCTGATCACAACCAGTGGATTAAACTGATCCCCAACACCAAGGCGGACACCCTGGAACAGCTGACGCCTGCGGCCGTTTCCGGCAAGCTGGACATCCACGTCGGCCGGGTGCGCAAGATGAAGATGGGACCCGAGTACCTGTCCGTATTTACCTGCGGCGACCAGCTGCTGTGGGGGGCTGCCGAACCCTTGCGTCGCATGTTGCGGATTCTTCTGGAAGACTGAGGTCAGGGTCTCTTGCCCTGTCCATCTGCAAGGCATTTTACGCCGGGGAAGGGACTTCAGTTCCTCCCCGGTTTTGCTTGATCTACGGCAGAAACGGGATGATAGCGGACAGGCAAGCTGAGTTCGATGCGTAAGATTTTGCTCATTGTCGAATACTGCGGCACCGGTTACGTCGGCTGGCAAATCCAGCCGAACGGGCCATCCGTTCAGGCCGTGATCGAAAAGGCTCTGGCGGATCTGATCGGGGCGGATGTCAGGATCCACTCTTCGGGACGGACCGATGCCGGCGTGCATGCGCGCGGCATGCTCGCGCACTTCGAAACGGCCAGCCGATTGCCGGTCAGAGTCTTTCGCGAAGGCCTGAATGCCAGGCTGCCGACCGACATTGCGGTTCGCGAAGCACGGGAAATGCCGACCGGGTTCCATGCCCGCTATGATGCCCGGGGCAAATGGTACCGGTATACCCTCTATCGCGGGCGGGCCAGGTCCCCCCTGCAGGCCGGGACCAGCTGGCATCTCCATGGTCCGCTCGACCTGGCAGCCATGCGGCAGGCTGCCGAGCTTTTGACCGGCCGCCATGATTTCGGATCCTTTCGTTCGGCGAACTGTGCCGCAAAGACCACCGAACGTGAACTTTATCGGGTCGAGCTCGTCGCGGAAGGGGATCTTCTGCACCTTGATTTTTACGGCGCCGGCTTCCTGAAAAACATGGTGCGGATGCTGGTCGGCACCTTGGTGCAGATCGGCCGCGGCAAGCGGCCCTTGAGCGACATTCCCAAGCTTCTGCAACGTGATCCCGGCCAGCGCTGCGGACCGACGGCACCGCCCCAGGGGCTCTGTCTGATGGAGGTCTGGCTGGACCGGATCGATTCCCCTTGACTCTCCATGAGGACAGGAGTAATTTTTCCGATTAAATCTTTTCTTCCCTCAATCGTTTGGAGGTCCTGGCGATGTTGGATTCCGAGGTCCGTGAAGGCCTGACATTTGACGATGTTCTGCTGCTCCCCGCCCATTCCCAGATTTTGCCCCGCGATGCCGATCTTACCAGTTTCCTGACCCCCCAAATTCGCCTCAACATCCCGCTGCTCTCGGCCGCCATGGATACGGTCACCGAGGCCCGCACTGCCATCTGCATGGCACGCGAGGGCGGCATCGGCATCGTTCATAAGAGCAAATCGCCTGCGGAGCAGGCCCTGGAGGTCGATCAGGTCAAGAAATCGGAAAGCGGCATGATCGTCGATCCGATCACCATGCATCCGGATCAGAAAATCGCTGAAGCCCTGGAAGTTATGCAGAAGTACCGCATCTCGGGCGTACCGGTCACTCAGAACGGCCGTCTGGTCGGTATTTTGACCAACCGCGACCTGCGCTTCGAAACCAACCTTGATCAGCCGATCGCCAATGTCATGACCAAGGACAAGCTGGTCACGGTTCCGCCCGGGACCACCCTGGAAGACGCCAAGAAACACCTGCACGAACACCGCATCGAGAAACTTCTCGTGGTCGATGACGACTATGCTCTGCAGGGGCTGATCACGATCAAGGATATCGAAAAGGTGCGCAAGTACCCCAATTCCTGTAAGGATGAAATGGGCCGTTTACGCGTCGGCGCGGCGGTCGGCGTCGGGCCGGATCGCGAAGAGCGTCTGGATCTGCTGCTCAGGGCCGGAGTGGACGTCGTCGTCATCGATACGGCCCATGGCCATTCCCAGGCGGTACTGGATGCGGTTGTCGAGACCCGCCGCAACTTCCCGAATCTCTCCCTGGTCGCCGGCAACATCGCCACGGCGGCTGCCGCCGAGGCCTTGATCAAGGCGGGGGTTGATGCGGTCAAGGTCGGTATCGGTCCCGGCTCCATCTGCACGACCCGGGTTGTGGCAGGAGTCGGCGTGCCGCAGATTACCGCGATCGCCAATGTGGCCGTCGTCACCCGCAAGCACAAAGTCCCCCTGATCGCCGACGGCGGCATCAAGTATTCCGGCGAAATCCCCAAGGCGATCGCTGCGGGCGCGGATACCATCATGATCGGCTCACTGTTTGCCGGGACCGATGAATCTCCCGGTGAAACGATTCTCTACCAGGGCCGGACCTACAAGTCCTATCGGGGGATGGGCAGCCTGGGGGCCATGCAGAAGGGCAGCAAGGACCGCTATTTTCAGTCCGACGTCGAGACCGAGGTCAAATTGGTCCCGGAAGGCATCGAGGGTCGGGTTCCCTACCGCGGCCCGCTTTCGGCCAATATTCATCAGCTGATGGGCGGCTTGCGCGCCGGCATGGGCTACACCGGCTGCAGAACCATCAAAGAACTCCAGAAGAACGCGCAGTTCATTAAGATTACCAATGCCGGGCTGCGTGAATCGCATGTCCACGATGTCGCCATCACCCACGAATCGCCGAACTACCGCATCGAAAGACAGGGCTGAAATAACTTATGGGGCTTGCCGGTTTAGCCTGGAGTTCGTGCAAAACTTTAAGCTGGCCTGCGGTTTGATTTTGTAACCTTGCGAACTCCGCGGACTTTGCGTGAGACGCCTTTGAAGGTTTCCATGAATATTCATGACGAAAAGATCCTGATCCTCGATTTCGGCTCACAGTACACGCAGTTGATTGCCCGGCGGGTGCGTGAAGCGCATGTCTACTGCGAACTGCATCCCTACGATATGACCCTGACCGAAATCAGGGAGTTCGCCCCGCAGGGGATTATTCTTTCCGGTGGGCCGTACTCGGTTTACGATTCCGGAGCTCCCGCTATCGACGGCCAGTTGTTCGAACTGGATATCCCCGTTCTCGGCATCTGTTACGGGATGCAGCTGATGTGTCATCACTTCGGCGGCAAGGTAGTGCCGGCGGGCAAGCGGGAGTATGGCCACGCCGACCTGCTCAGCGCCAATCAGCCCGGCCCCCTGTTCGATGGTTTTTTCGCTGACGGCCGCAGTTCGGTCTGGATGAGCCACGGCGATCACGTCGAAGTCGTGCCGGAAAATTTCGCAGTCGTGGCCGAAACCCGGAATGCGCCGGCATGTGCCATCCAGAACGTCGAACGTGGTCTCTACGGTGTCCAGTTCCATCCGGAAGTCAACCATACGCCGCAAGGGGAACTGCTGCTCGATACCTTCGTGCGCAAAATCTGTCGCTGTTCCGGGAAATGGACGCCGGGCCATATCATCGATGATGCCGTCGGCCGCATCCGCCAGCAGGTCGGCGCGGACCATGTCGTCCTCGGCCTGTCCGGCGGTGTCGATTCCTCGGTGGCGGCCGCTCTGCTTCATCGCGCCATCGGCGACCAGCTGACCTGTGTTTTTGTCGACAACGGCCTGTTGCGGCTGGGAGAAGGGGACCAGGTGATGGCCACCTTCAGCGAAAACCTCGGCGTCAGGGTGGTCCGGGTCGATGCCGAGGACCGTTTTTTATCGGCTCTCGCCGGCGAACCCGATCCCGAGTTGAAACGCAAAATCATCGGCAACCTGTTTATCGATATTTTCGATGAAGAGGCCGGCCGACTCGCCAATGCCCGCTGGCTGGCCCAGGGCACCATTTACCCCGATGTGATCGAGTCCGCCGGCGGCAAAACCGGCAAGGCGCAGAACATCAAGAGCCACCATAATGTGGGCGGCCTGCCGGAGACCATGAAGCTGAAGCTGGTCGAGCCGCTGCGCGAACTGTTCAAGGATGAAGTGCGCGCCATCGGCGAGGAACTCGGGCTGCCGCACCGCATGGTCTGGCGGCATCCCTTCCCGGGCCCGGGCCTGGGCGTCAGGGTTCTCGGCGAGGTTAAAAAAGAATACTGTGATATCCTGCGTCAGGCCGATGCCATCTTCATTGACGAACTCTACCGGAACGGGCATTACGACAAGATCAGCCAGGCTTTTGCCGTCTTTCTGCCGGTTCGGAGCGTGGGCGTCATGGGCGATGGCCGGACCTACGAATATGTGATTGCCCTGCGGGCCGTGGAGACCAAAGACTTCATGACCGCCGGCTGGTATCCGATGCCTTATGCCGACCTGGCGCGGATCAGCAACCGCATTATCAACGA
>DATFJP010000216.1:0-13641 GCA_035269105.1 Desulfuromonadales bacterium | reverse complement strand
ACGCCCAGGGAAACTGCCTGGAAGTAAACCGGCGTTGGTGTGAAATCACCGGAATTTCTTCTCAAGAGGCGTTGGGCCGCGGCTGGGTGAAAGCTCTCCATCCGGAGGATCTCGAAAGAGTTGCCAGGCTTTGGTACGAATCCGCTCAGAAGAACCAGCCTTTCCATGCGGAGTACCGTTTCCTGTCCCCCGGAGGAAAGACCACCTGGGTCCTGGGTGACGCCAGAGCAATGACCGCCGCCGATGGCTCCCTGGAGGGCTACATCGGGATCATTACCGATATTAGTCAAACGAAAAAATCCTACGCGGCCCTTGGCAGGGAGAGCCAGCGGCTATCAACTGTCATCATGCAAATGCCGGTCATCCTGTTTGCCTTTGACGCAGAGGGCCGACTCTGTGCCTGGAACAGGGAGGCAGAGCGTGTGACCGGCTATCTCAAAAGGGAAATCATCGGCAATCCACAGGCCATGGAACTTCTGTTTCCTGATGATGCTTATCGCCGGGAAATGTTTCGTAAATACAGGCAGACCGGCAATTACTTTCTCAACTGGGAGTGGCAACTCACCGGCAAAGACGGTCGCAAAAAAATCATCGCCCTCTCCAATATCTCCAGAGACTATCCCCTTGCCGAGTGGGCAAGCTGGGGTGTCGGCGTGGACATGACGGCCATTCGCCAAACTGAGCGCACCTTGCGGGAACGCGTCAAAGAGTTGAACTGTCTTTACAAACTTTCCATCCGATCAAATCATTACAATCTCGATATTGACGAATTTCTGCAGATGGCTGTGCAGTTACTGCCGCCCTCCCTGCAATATCCTGACATTGCCTGCGCCAGAATCATTTACGAAGACCGGCTCTTTCAAACACCCTCGTTCAAGATCACTCCCTGGAAAATCGAGAGTCACCTGTATGTCCGCGGCAAAAATGCCGGGTGCATTGAAATCTACTACCGGGAAGAGAAACCGGAGGAAGCCGAAGGGCCGTTTTTAATTGAAGAACGAATGTTGCTTGACGAACTTGCCCTGCAAATTTCACGAACGATCGGTCATATTCAGGGACGAAAGGACCTTGAACTTTTAAATGAATTGAGTCGCAAGGCCGGTGAACTGGAAAATTTCGCCCACACCTTGTCACACGATTTAAAAACCCCGCTGACGGCTATTGGCGGCTATGCGCAATTCCTTCAGAGCCAGTTGGAAAAGGCCAGGTTCACGGAAGTCGAAATGTGCGCGCAGAAAATTAGCGACATTTCCTCCCGCATGGAACACCGGCTTGATCAACTGCTGAAACTGGCCTGCATAGGCAAGACCATTGAGCCCGTCGAAGAGGTCGATCTCAGAGTTCTGGTCGAGGAAGCTCTTGAATTATTTGAAGCGAAACTCAGTCATGAGCAGATTGCCGTCGAGATCAAAGGGCCCTTTCCTCGCGTGCTGGGGGACCGGTTAAGACTTTTGGAAGCCCTGGAAAATCTCCTGGACAATGCCATCAAATATATTGGCGAAGCACCGAACCAAATCACCATAGGATGTCGGCAGCAGGGGCATGGTCCGGTTTTGTTTATCCAGGACAACGGTATCGGCCTCGACGACCCGGACCGCGAAGACATCTTCCAATTATTCAGGCGCCTGAGCCAGAAAAAATCCGGGGCCGGGATCGGTTTGTCGATTGTCCGGCGGATTATTGAAGCGCATGGCGGACGCATCTGGGTTGAATCTGAAGGACGAGGAAGAGGGGCCTGTTTTTGCTTTACGATGGGTCATGTTCTAGACAATCCTTGAAGGGCCGCAGGGGAGGGTACAATCCTGGGTTTTTCGCTTGCTTCTTTGAGGTGGATAGATTTAAGGTTATTCATAAGCTTTAATTTCAGTCAGGGACAAGCATGCCAGGTACGGTTGGCAGTACTTCGCGAATTCTTATGGTGGAAGATGATCCTTCCGTCCGAAGTTCGATGGAAAGAATCCTTGCAGAATATAATCATTGGCAAATGGTCACTGTCACATCCGGTGAAAGCGCCATAGAAGCTTGGAAGGGCATTGTCTTTGATCTCATTCTTTTGGATATCGAGCTCCCAGAAATGGGTGGTATAGAAGCTACAAGGGCGATAAGGAAGATAGAGGATGAAACTGGGCGTGAGAGGACTCCCATCATTGCTTTTAGTCCTCGGCAGTATGCTGAGTATTGGAAAGAGTGTCACGAGTTTGGCTTAGATGATTTCATCCCAAAGCCTGTGAAGATAGAATCTTTAGTCAAAGCAATGAAACGTTTCCTTCCCCCCGCTGACGTGTGATTCTTCTTTTGCCCCCTGTTTACTATGAAGTCAGCAGCCTTTTAAGCTTGTCCGGCAGCGATCACCGCTAACCGCATATCTCCCTTGAGCACCTTCAGCCGTCAAGAATATTGGCCGCACTGTCCTCGATGGTTTGTCGCTCTGTTCCAAAGATCCCACAGGGCACTGAAACCTGGAACTTAGTGCAGAATGCCTCGGGACAAGAGGGAAAATTATGGATTTGCCTGTTGCGAGTTCCTCATTTTGGCGATTCTTCTGATGGATAATACGTCAAAACCTCGCACCCCAATGAGCTTCCCCAATCTGATTATTCCCCACAAGAAGGCCAGCGGCAGGACGATCGTGCTCAAGGTGAAAACCACGATGAGGTCAACGATGGTCTCAATCATGTCTTGCGCGAGCTGTTTAACGGCTTTGAATCTTGCGTTTACATCCAAAATCCTCTTGCCCTGGTCCCAGGCGAGACTGAATTTTTCTATGGCTTGACTGAGGCCTCTTTTTCCTTGTTCCGGTAACGGCTCCGGGGGATCGGAATCCCTCTCACCTTTTGGTTCATCCAAAGCATAGGACTTCATCGTAGAAGTTGCCTGGCTCAGCTTCTCGACCGACCGGTCATGCCGGTTTTCCAAAAACCCAACATAAACCTGATGATTCAAAAACGCCATTGCCGGCACGGCAAAACGTATCAAGATTGCGGCAAAAAAGAGTATTTTTCCTACCTGTGTGAAATTGGCGCCTGTTGGCCTCGGCAACCAAAGGCCCACCAGGAAAATCATTAATGCGAGTGACAAGAGAATCTGAATGCTGACAAATGGCGTCACCTCAATAAGAAACTTCTGGATGCCCAAGGATGTCAGGCTGACCAGCATGACCCAGGAGAAACGCTCAACCAGATCATTGACCGGATCAAGAGCTTGCCCCAGCGCCAATGAAACACCAACGCCAGCAGGCTCCAGCTGTATTTCGCTTTCCTGAAAGACGGAGACAACGGCATTAAAGCCACGGGCCAGAACAAACGCAGTGCCGGCATTCTTCAGACTGCTGTCTACATATTCGGTGGATTTCGCATCGACAGCCCGGAAGAGGTGTTGCTCAAAAAATAATTTTCGTGTTGCTGGGGTAAAAATGAGGATGAGTACGCAAACAATGATCGCAGTCCAGATTATCCTCGTTTTTTTAGATGGAATTGCCACTTTAGATCACCAGAACGAAAAAAACCGCTGCTCAGCCCACAGCCGAGGACAGCGATCTCAATTTTCTTCACGATATGCCTGCTGAGTCTGCAACCGATCCCCCAACGAAGAGCGATGTTTGAAGTTTAGCACTGGCTGTCAGGGGGAGGCAAGGAAAGGTATGGTCTTGGCTATTCTGCTGGCAGATGGCCTGCTTCACATTTAAATCAGGTTTTAGGTTGCAGTGGCAAAACAAGGGGCCAGCCACCATTGGCTAACCCTTGTTCTTATTATGTGGTACCCGGGACGGGAATCGAACCCGTACAGGCTTACGGCCGAGGGATTTTAAATCCTAAGGGCGACTTTGGTGCAGGTGGACACCCACGACATGCTGCAACAATGTAGGACAATTTTTAACAAGTAATTTCGGAACCTTATAAAATTTAAAGGTTTTGAAGGTTTTGTTGTGGGTGATCGTATACTGCGGCTGCTTGATGCCTCGATTTGATCCTGATTGGCACAAATTTGTCACAAAAATCCAGGCAAACGCTCTTCTGCTGCGAGGCCGAAAAATATCTCATGCTGCACCCATAGCTCTTTTCAGGTTGTCATCTGCACCCTATACGAAACCCAATTCCGTCCTTTTCAACTTGGTCGAAAAAACGGTTTTGGCAGGGTACCGAGAGACGACCTCAAAGAGGAATAATCAGCCAGGTCATCCCACAAATCCAAGGGACTTCCACGAGGCATGTTCCAGGAAAACCTTTACCGACTCCAAGGCCCACCCATTCGCCAGGTCGCCTCGAAGCGATTTCCGGCGCGGTGGGCCAGGCAGACCTCCCGAAAGACCTCCACCAGATGTGCCTCCGTGCTCTCGCCGAAACCCAACAGATCGGCATCCCGCGTCGGCCGATGCTCGTCCATCCCCCACAGGGGAAACAGCATCGCTCCTTTGAGGATAAAGGCGGCGCCGTATTCGGACTCTCCCAGCCGGTAGAGCAGCCGCTCGGTGCCGTACCGGGTGAGCAGCAGACCGAAATCCTCCCGCTGTTCCCGGGCCCGGTTCAGCAGCCGCTGGCGTATCGAAGCCGCCATGTTGATTTTTCGAGAAGTCATGCGCTCATCGCCTCCAGGTACGGTTTCATCACGTTCGTCACTCGGCGGAGCTTGGCATAAACCCAGAGGTCGTCGATCTTGCAGCGACGACTGGATCGGCACTCCTTGAGCGCCTCCAGGGCCACATCCAGGCCAAGTTTGTTGCGGTACTTAAAGCAGTCGGCGACGGTTCTGGCCGGAGAGGTTACTTTGACCGTCACCCCCTCGATCAGATGTTCCTCGACCCCCTCCGTCAGGCCGGGACCTGAGAACCGAACGATCCGCAGAGGGGGATAGTCGATACGGGGCCGGGCGGAGGTCCGCTCCAGCGCCAGCCAGACTTCATGCGGGTTCTGGGTTCCGATGTCGTGGAAACGAAGGGCGGAGAGCAGACAGACAATTCCGTGGGGAACCAGTTTGCTCGCTTGAGCCAGGCTGTGATGGGCGGAGATGTCGGCATCCGCCAGCATGTAAAGACCGCGGCCGGTCCGCACCATCAAACCTTGCTGGCAGAGTCGGCGCAGGTATTCCGGATGGATGCCGCGCGAGGTCAGGTCGCGGACCCGCAGGACGCCCATATCTCGGGCGAGTTTCAGGATGGTTTCGGTGGGAGACAGCTTATGCATGTGTGTAAATACATTTACTAACAGAACTACATGTCAAGTAATTTACACAACCTTCCGACGGAAAACAGCCCTGAGAGCAAGGGTAGCCCGACAAATAACCAGATCCTGTTCTACCTGCGCTTGCTGCGCCCAAGGCGCGTTCTTACGCCAGCCATCAATATATGCCTTAGGGATCAAAACTCGACCTCGACTTCAGTATTCACAAACATTCTCCAACGTCTGTTGTATTTGGAACCTTTGATTTCTGCGGACGATAATAGTGGAGCACGGACCGGGTTCCGGTTTTCAATATATTCGGCCAAAGGCTGCGCAACCTCTTCGGCATCAACAAACTCCAGCAGGTAGCCTAATCGTTGCGCCCATGCGACAGGCACCAGCTCTGCCATGCTCACCAGTTTTTGCCCGTCCAGTTTTTCAGCCAGATCGGCAAGAACAGTTGCCACATTATCCAGCCAACCACACTGTTTGAAATATCCAACCAAATCAAATGCAGTACATTCCGGAGAAGAGAACTTGACAATACCTGCTGGAGTATTACGTCCCTGAACCGGCATCTGATCGGCATTATTTTTAACAATAAAGTCAACTTTGACCTTGCCACATTTGATTGAACGACGTGACTTGGCAACCACAACCTGAAAGACTTGGGGACGGTGATGCGCTGCGCCATGGTATTCGGCCGCGCTCAACAGCCCCGCGTAATAAACCTCACCCAGATACTCCATCAGATCCGGAATAAACTGTTCAGCCGGACGACAGCCCAAGGAGCGATACTCAGGGGACACGATTACATAAAACCCCCGATACGGCATTGCCAGGTCGCCCTTCTTGATCGATCGACCAATTGCCGACTTGAGGGCCGCTGGAGAAGACTCTGCCCTCTGTTTCAGTTCTTTGTAACTGAAACATGATCGTCCTTCAGATGCCTCTTTGTAGCTGATCTTTAATGGCCACTACCCAGAATCCAGACAGGCAACTTTTAGAGAATTCGGAAGGTGTTTGGCGACTTCGTTGTTAATGGTGATGAAATAACCGGATGGGTTTCGGCTTGTAATAACTGTATTGGGGTATGCACTTAGTTCCACCGGCCGACACAAGCCCAAATTCAAGTTGCAAAAAACGTCTACGCGGAGTTATACTCATTTTTATTGAAAACGAGTATAGCTGTCTTCGATAATGCGGAAGTGGGGTCAAGTATGGAACGGATCGGTGGTGAAACCATGGTGCTGCTGGCGGATCTGCGTGAACGCCTTGAAGTTTTTGAGGCGATGCGCACTATCGGCAGCCTCCCGGGTGACTTTGTAGCCAAGAAGGTCAAGGGGGTTACATATCATTATTTTCAGGCTACTCTCCCCGGCGGCCGTACCCAAATTTATATCGGTCCCGATAGCGAGGAGGTTCGCGGATTGATCGAGGCAAGAAAGTCTGGCAAAGATGAAGTCGAGGCGGACGAAAAAATGCTCCGGCGACTGGCTTCCCAAGTCATTGCCGGTGGTGTCAGCCCGGTCTTGCCGGACATGGCCCGAGTCATCCACCGCCTGGCCGATAGTGGCGTATTCCAAGTCGGTGGCGTTCTGGTCGGCACAACTGCCTTCCAGGTCCTGGGGGCGCAACTCGGTGTGAGTTGGGCCGGGGAAGCCAGATCAACGCAGGATGTCGATGTCGCCAGCGACTCCAACATCGCCATTGCGGTGCCAGAGCTGAAAGCCGACGTGCCCGCGGCAATCGAGTCCCTGCGGATGGGATTTTTCCCGGTACCCAGGCTTTCCCGCAAGGAGCCGTCCACATCTTATGCTATGCGCGGGAAAACACTCCGGGTGGATCTGTTAACCACGGCGCGAAAAGGCGTGGTCACACCTGTATTCATTCGTCGCCTCAATGCCGCGGCGACTCCGCTCAAATACCTGGATTATCTCATTGAGAAGCCGAACAGCGCTGTAATGCTGGCTGGCGATCCCTGTCTGGTGCGGGTGCCTCAGCCAGCTCGGTTCGCACTGCATAAGTTGATCGTTTCCCAAGAGCGCGATGTGACGGAAGCAGACAAGAAGCGAAAGGATCTTCTCCAAGCCCGTCTCATGATCGAGTTGCTCAAAGAGGACCGCCCCGGGGATATAGCGCTTGCTTGGGAGCATCTTGCCAATCGGGGCGCAACCTGGGCACGAAAGGTCGAATTGGCTTGTAAGGAAATAGGGCTGACTCTATGAGTAGTGGAGCCAAGTGCATACCCCAGTAACTGCAAAAATCGGTTTGACAGTCCTAAGGGCGGCTTTGGTGCAGGCGGACACCCACGACATGCTGCAACAACATAGGACAATTTTTAACAAGTATTTTCGGTAGCTTATAAAATTTAAAGGTTTTGTTGTGGGTGATCGTATACTGCTGCTGCTTGATGCTTCGATTTGATCCTGTTTGTCACAAATTTGTCACAAAAGTCTGCTGAGTGCCAAACCTTTGAATCGCAAATCCTCAGGCTTGAGATATTTTGACCAGCAACCAATCTGCAATATCGACCTTGCTATCCGATGACACCCTCCATACGCCATAGTTCAGGCCCATGGACCTGAAGCAGACCACTTCAAAAACCGAGGGCTTTCTTGTGACATCAATGCAGCAATCGGTGCCAAAAACTCTCTCACAACAGCTACGACATCACTGAAAGCCTTCGGGACATGATCCTGCTGGAGCCTTTTGTGAAAGGCCGCCCACTGTACCTGTTTGGTTTCTATGAACGAGGGCTCGAAAGCCTCAACTCTTTGAGGAATCGTGGTTCCTCTTTTCTCGAAAGTCAACCGTATTGCCTCGGCCAGTTTTTCCCCATCGAAATCGAATTGACGGGAGAGAAGCCAGATATCGTAAAAATCCTTCATGCGGCTGTTCAGCCTGCCGAGCTTCACCATGGCCTCGAACTTCTCCGCGATGGCGCTTTCCCGGCTGTAACAAAGAAGTTTCGGCGCAGGGATCTCCAGCATGACGGGAAGATATGATTTTTCCGGGCCGGGGTAGACAATGTCACCAAAGCCGATATCCACTTGCATATTGACCCTTGCCGAATCCAACGATCCACGAAACCGGATTCTGATCCCTTCGTAGTCAGCGCCCTCGGTAATCCGTTCGGATTGAATCGAGTCGGGATCGAAAGCGAGTCCATCCGGCACCACATTGACAGCCATGACATCCCGAATCTGAGCGACAAGACTAGCTTCCTCATTACTGGTTCTACCCAGCATGTCGATATCCATGGTGGGGCGGAATTCCGGTGAGCGCCAAACTCTCAACATCAAGGCGCCTTTGAGGATGAATCGGTCTGCATGGACGGACTGGGAGAGACGGTACAGAAATCGCTCCATGGCATAATACTGAAGAATCTCATTGAACGGTCGTTTGTCGACCCTGGCGAGATTTAGGAGCTTCTGTCGGACTGAGGCAGGGATATTCTTCGGCGACTTCACAGGCTCGCCTCCAGATAGGGCTGCATCACCTTTTCAACACGGCAGACTTTTGCGTACTTGAGAAGGTCTTGGAGATTGAAATTCTTGCGGGCTTTGTAGAGCTTCAGCGCTTCCAGCACGACGTCCATGCCGAGCTTGTTTCGGAATTTGAAACAGTCCGCAAGGGTCTTTTCAGGGCTGTATATTTTCACCGTCACTCCGTCGATTTTGTGTTTTTCAATTCCTGAATGAAAAGCCAGGTCGGTGAAGCGATGAACGCTGAGCGGAGGATAATCCAGGGAGGGCACGCGTGATTCTCTCGGCACGGCCACGGAAACAGTGTGCGGGATCTGTGTGGTTATTTCGTGATACGCCAGTGCTGATATGAGGCAGATGACCGCGTTCGGAAACCGCAGTCCAACCGTCACCAGATCGGGGTTGCTGATGGGAGGCAGATCCGCCAGGCGGTACACGCCCCTGCTGACCAGTTCGATCACCCCTGTATCTCTAAGTTTATAAAGCATGTAGCGGCTGATCCCTCGTTCAATAGCTTCGCTCATCCGCAGTTGGCCGCCACAGGCCCGGAATATTTCTTCAGGATTTTTC
This sequence comes from Desulfuromonadales bacterium, assembly GCA_035269105.1. Lineage (GTDB taxonomy): Bacteria > Desulfobacterota > Desulfuromonadia > Desulfuromonadales > BM103 > JAQYVZ01. The sequence continues at coordinate 4,427 of DATFJP010000216.1, read as the reverse complement.
TTCATTTAATTTTCAGACAAATTGTCACCATTTGTTAACAAGTGGACACATTATGTCTTTTCAAGGGATGAAAAACAAGGGTTTTCTAAGCTTCGCTGATCCACAGAATCCGGGAATCTTGTATTGAACATTTGCAAGAACGAGCACTTTTCGCTCATTTTCGCAAATGATTCATGCATTACACCGAGAGGCGTTCTAACAAATGAACTAATTTATTTCTGGCACCAAACGACCTCAAGCAAGGGAACTTCCCAGGCATCAACTTTCAGCAGTTTTTGAAATTCTGGATCGTTTGCATCTTCGGAACGGCGTTCAATCATAGCGAGAACTCTGACAGACTCAATCTGTCCCAGCGCCGGCTCCCAATGCTCCCTGCCGCTTTTTGACAAGGTTACGACTGGGCGACCTCCCCCATTGCAGACTTCCAGCTTGTTATTGGCACACTTAAGTTGGACCAGGTCCCCAACCTGTATTTTTTCAAGATGCCTATGCACCGGATTCGACTCTGCCATGCGACCTGCAAAATCGAGATAAACATCCTTCATGCCGATGATGTCATAACGTCTTTGCAAAACGAAGTCCGGGATGGCCTTTTCACCCGGGGGAAGAACCACGAGTTGCTTTGCGCCCAGCTTCTCCTGCAAGGCATCCAAAAACGGGTTTTGCTCATCGCTGCGCCGAAACAGGCTGAGCGTTTGTTTGGCGCGGGTCATCGCGACATAATAGACGCGGCGTTCTTCTTCATCCTCATTTTTACGAGGCCTCCAGCCACCATCGGCCACGAAAACGTGGTCGAACTCCGTACCCTTGGCAAAGTGAACGGTACTTAAAAACACGCCTCGCCCCATGAAACGGTCGCGCTTTTGTTCGACCAAAGCCTCCCAAAGATAGTCGATGGCTTGTTGTACAGGAAGCTCAGAGTTTCCGGTCTCAGCATGCCACGATTGCAGGCAAGTCGAGAGCAAGCCCCACCAGGGGTGCTGAGAAACCACTTTGGTTCCTGCGACATCGACGAGTAGGCTTTCCAGCTCAGTGGCCCGCTTCAGGTCATGGCGTAAGGGTTCTAGAGTCGCAAAAAACTGACGGATTTCTCGGACGCGGCCTATCGGCAGGCTTAGGTCCTGTCTGGCATAGGCAACAGGAATCCCGACATGTTCCAGGGCTGCGCGAATCGGGGCGAGCTCATCGTGGGTCCGGGACAAAATGGCACAATCGGACCACTTGAGAGCCGGATTGCATTTCTTCAGCTTTTCCATTTGCGCGACCAGAGATTTGGCCTGGGCATGCCGATCAGGAACCTCCAGAATCTGGACACGTCCCTTGGCAAACGGATCGAGATGTGTCCAGTCGCCACCAGGGACCAGGCGCTCCCGCCCCTTGTTGATCCTGATGGGATAGTCGGTCTTCATACGGTCACGGTTCGCTGAGATATGAGCGTTGCCGGCGGCAATGATGTTGGCCGTTGACCGGAAATTTTCCACCAAATGATGGAATCGGGCCTGGTAATCCTGCTCGAATTTCCGGATGAACGTCACGTTTGCACCCCGGAATGTGTAGATATTCTGGTCATCGTCGCCTACGGCCATGATGGTCAATTTGGCGTCTTCGTCCTCCAGAGTTCGGCCTGCTATCGCTGAGACCAGATCATATTGCCGCTGATCGATATCCTGGTACTCGTCGACCAGGATGTGCTGATAGCCCGCCAGCAACCTGTCACGCAATTCATCTTGCACCAGCCCGGGAAGGGACTCCTCACCTTTCAGCAAGCGGATTGCCTGATCGATCAGAGCATCGAAGTCGATGCCCTCATCCCCTTCCCTGGCTAATCGATCAGCGAAGGAAGTCCCGGTGAGTCGCATTGCCAAACCATGATAAGTGAGCACTGTGACCCCGATGGCATCTGAGCCGACCAGATCCCAAAGGCGGTGCCGCAGGGTAGTGGCTGCCTGTCGATTGAAGCAGAGGATGAGAACACTCCTTGCCGGGACGCGGGCTACACGCAGGAGATAAGCACAGCGGTGCACCACAACACGGGTCTTCCCTGACCCCGGGCCAGCCAGCACCAACATGTTCTCCTGCACAGGGGCGGAAACAATCGCCATCTGCGTCGGATTTTCCAGATTGTCGACGACGCGTCGATAAGAATCCTGACTGGTGGCGCGATCCAGCACCTCTTTACGCCCGGCAAAAAATTTCAACACAAAGTCCCGCTTGTCCATAGCGAAATAGGCCGCGACCAGACCAAGCGCCTGTTTGATCTTTTCTGCGCCGAGCCGGGCATATTCGTTCATGACATGAACCTGGAACGTCCGCTCTTTGTAATGGTGTTCCAGCGGATTGTAATCCTCTTTGCTGTACCTTCCCTTCTTCTCCAGCAAACGAATGGTCATGGCCTGACGAAACACGGCCAGCCCCTGCTGGAGAACGATCACCTTTTGTTCGTGCATGAACATCAGGGCCCGCTCGATCGCGGCCAGCTCGTTTTTGACCTGCCCACGGAGGAACATGTCGGATTTAAGGGCCGTCATCAGATCGTCGAGAGAAAACTCCACCAGAATATTGGCCCCGGGCTGGGTCGATTCAGGGATCTTGTCGACAATGGCCTCCAGCAGGACTTTGGCCAGATCGGAACGCAGCCGGGCCGTTTTAATCAAGGCTTCCCAGTCCCGATGCAATTTGACTCGATAATGCTCAGCGCCGATGTAGACCAGATCCAGGCTACCACGCTGGCCTGCTAGCCCCCTGCCGTCTCGGGCAAGACTGCTAAGTATCGACAACAAGAACTCCGGAACGCTAGAAAAACCCTGATCAAGAAGTCTCTGATTGACCTTTCGAGGGGAAAGTGGCAGCCACCCCTCAGGGTCAGGCTCTTCCTCTTGAAGCACCTTCAAGAGCGCCGATTCCAGTTCAATGACTTTATCAAGGGCCAATAAGGAATGGTTGGCAATCTTGTACCGGACAAAGGCGGTCAGCAGCAGATCGCGCTTGATAAGACCAGCCTCAGCCATATCATTCAGAGTTTTCAGAATGCGCTGGGAATCGGCCATGCGTATGTGATGACCGCCCTCAGCGACTCGTTCAGGCGGATCGAGGAATTCCGGCAACTCGGCCAGTTGATCAGCGCTTAAACCCTCATCGGGGTTGGCATTCATCAACGCCGTGAGGATTGCCATCCAGCGACGCTTGGTCAGGATTGGCAGATTCAAGGGCGAGATTTTTTCCTGCGCCTCGTCGAGATTGCGGATCGCCGGACGGCCCTGGAATACGCCGGTGCGGTTGTGATCACGCTCGACGAAACCCGCTCGCTCGAGCCAGGCCAGGGCCGTTCGCACCTTGGTATCGGCCTGGCTGTCCTCCTGGTCGAAGCTTGTATCAACAATATCGCTGCGCAGTATCTCTCCCGTCGTGATGACGATCTCGCCATCGCGGTTCTTCTTTGCCATTCGCAAACCACGAAGGATTTGCCTGATGTCGCGATCACTCAATTCCGACAGAGCACCCATTTTGAATTGCGTCTCAATGTCTTGCTCATCATAAAGCAGGATGCATTCAGCCTCCCTCTGATCACGACCGGCACGTCCCGCCTCCTGGAGATAATTTTCCAATGAACCGGGGATTTCGGCGTGGATCACCAGACGCACATTCTCCTTGTCGATCCCCATGCCGAAAGCGTTGGTGGCCACAATCACCTGGATGTTGCCAATCAGGAAATCGTCTTGAATCTGCTTCTTATCAGGCGCCTTCAGCCCGGCATGAAAAGCCGCTGAAGAAACTCCCTTCTTTTCCAGGTACTCGTTGATGGCTTCCGTCTGTTTACGAGTGGCGGCGTAAATGATCGCCGCACCGTCTGAGGTCAGCCGCTCTTTAAGGAGTTCGTACACGCGCTCCATCTTCTCGGCCCGGTTGATGGTCTGGACCTCGAACTGGAGGTTGGTTCTTTCGACCCCGCCCTCAAACAAACGCAATTCCTGACCAAGCTCGCGCCGGAAATAATCAACGATTTCCTCGATCACTGCTTTCTTGGCAGTTGCGGTGAAACAGGCAATGGCCGGGATGGGAACTTTCTGTTTCTCACAGAATTCGCGGATAAATCGGGCTGCATACAGATAATCGGTGCGAAAATCATGGCCCCATTTTGAGAGACAGTGCGCCTCGTCAAAGACCCAACAGCCGATTTCCCGCTGACTGATGACTTCCTTGAAGGAGCGGTTCCGTAACTGCTCCGGCGAGACATACAGGATGGCGGTATCCCCCAGACGCACAGATTCCAGGACCTGCCCTCGTTCCGGAGGGGTCAACATTCCGTACAAGGCCGCCGCAAAGGGGGTTCCGGTTTTGGCCACCAGGTTGTCGACCTGGTCCTTCATCAGCGCTTGAAGAGGGGAGATAACGACGGTCAATGTGCCGCGTCGATGATTTCTGACCAG